>NZ_JBEYTM010000014.1:0-165154 GCF_040643055.1 Streptomyces sp. NPDC047515 | reverse complement strand
GATCTCCCACATCTCATCGGTCAGGCTGGACGGATAGCATGGGCCGCTGACGGCCTCGGAGTTGTCGCACTGGCACACACCACGTGATCATTCCGGGGCCGTCTCCATGCCCGGAGGGCAGATCACGACCGTCACGCATCACGCATGATCAGCCACCCGACAGGCTCTAAGGACCCCCGGCCCGAGAAGATGCGGAACTCGCCCGATGTGGCGACACCCCCTGGGAGACGACAGTGGGAGCACGGCAGAGGCACTGCCGTCCCCAGGCCCGAACGGGCCGTCGTCCTCAGGGAGAAGAACATGTACGCGCTCCAACTGCACCAGGTGAGAGAAGCCGAACTGCTGCGCCGGGCCGAGCGGGAGCGGCTCGTCGGGGAGGCCCGCCGCGTTCGCCGGGCCGCTCGCCGGGCCGCCCGTCATGCCGTACGCAAGGAGGCGGAGGGGCCGGTGAGTACGGACAGGGACGGGTTCGTCCACGCCGCGTAGCGGCCGGGTGGCGACCGTGGTCATGTCGGACGAACCGATTCCGGGGCTCGGGCTGTCGGACCCGTGTGCGATGCTCGGCGACGTGGAGACCAGGTCCGTCAGTCCCGTGTTCGTTGGCCGCGCAGGTGAATTCGCCTCGCTCGTCGACGCGCTCACCCGCGCCGGTGCCGAGGACGCCGACCGGACCGACCGTCCCGGCGGCGAGCCGCAGGCGCTGCTCATCGGGGGCGAGGCGGGGGTCGGAAAGACCCGGCTGGTCGAGGAGTTCCTCGCGGCGGCGGTGCGCCGCGAGGCCGTCGTCGCCGTCGGCGGCTGTGTCGAGATCGGTGCCGACGGCCTGCCCTATGCCCCGTTCTCCACGGCCCTGCGCGCCCTGCGCCGTACCCTGCCCGACGAGATGGCCGCGGCCTGCGCCGGGCAGGAGGGCGAACTCGCCCGGCTGCTCCCCGAACTCGGCGAGGCCGACCGGGACGCGACCGACGAGCACAGCACCGCCCGGCTCTTCGAGCTCACCGCCAGACTCCTGGAGCGCATCTCCGCGCAGCGCGCCGTCGTCCTCGTCCTGGAGGACCTGCACTGGGCCGACGCCTCCACCCGGCATCTCCTGGCCTACCTCTTCCGCACCGTGCGCAGCGGGCGCCTCGTCGTGATCGGCACCTACCGCTCCGACGACATCCACCGCCGCCACCCCTTGCGTCCCCTCATCGCCGAACTGGACCGGCTCCGTACCGTCCGCCGGATCGAACTCGCCCGTTTCAACCGCGCCGAGGTCCGCCGTCAGCTCACCGGCATCCTCGCCGCCACTCCCGAGGCCGCCCTCGTGGACGAGATCTTCGAACGCTCCGACGGCAATGCCTTCTTCGTCGAGGAACTCGCCTGCAGTCTGGAGAGCGGCGACCGCTCCCGGCTCTCGGACTCACTGCGCGATCTCCTGCTCGTCCGCGTCGAAGCGCTTCCCGAGGACGCGCAGAAGATCGCCCGGATCGTGGCCGAGGGCGGTTCCACCGTCGAGTACGGACTGCTGGCCGCGGTCGCCGGGCTCGCCGAGGACGAGCTCATCGAGGCGCTGCGGGCGGCCGTCGGAGCCAACCTGCTGCTCACCACCCCGGAGGGCAACGGCTACCGCTTCCGGCACTCCCTGGTCCGCGAGGCGGTCAGCGACGATCTGCTGCCGGGCGAGCGCTCCCGCCTCAACAGGCGCTATGCGGAAGCCCTGGAGATCGACCCCACCCTCGTCCGCGCCGGTGAACGCGCCACCCGGCTCGCCAGCTACTGGTACGGCGCACACGACGCCGCCAAGGCCCTGCCCGCCGTGCTGAAGGCCTCGGTCGAGGCCCGCCGCCGCTACGCGTTCTCCGAGCAACTCCGTCTGCTGGAACGGGCGATGGAGCTGTGGGACGACGCCCCCGACGGCGTGCGCCGCACCCTGCGCCCCATCGACTACGCCGAGAGCTACCCGGCCTGCGGCTGCGACCCCGAGGTCACCCCGCTGCGCTATCTCGACCTGATGGCCGAGGCCACCGTCGCCGCCCGGTTCGGCGGCGAACGCGAACGCGCCCTGGCCATCGCCAAGAAAGCCATGCGCGTTCTCGACGGCGAGGACGACCCCCTGCGCGCGGCCTGGTTCTGGGTCCAGCGCTCCCGGCTGATGCAGGACCTCACCCGTGGCGACGGATGGCAGGAGCTGGCCAACGCCCAGGAGCTGGTCCGGGGCCTGCCCCCGTCCATCGTGCACGCCGACGTCCTGATGAGCGTGGCGGGCTGGGGTGCCCTGCACCGGCCGGGCGCCGAGACGCTGCGCGCCGTCGACCGTGCCGTGGAGTACGCCCGGCTCGTCGGCGACGAGTACATCGAACTGCACGCCAGGCTGACCCGTGGCTGGCTCACCGCCGACGCGGGTGGTGTCGACGAGGGCATCGCCGAGATGTACGCCGTCCGCGACCGCGCCGACGAACTGCACCTGGTCGGCATCATGAGCCGGGCCGGCATCAACCTCCCCTCCACACTCGAAGCCATGGGGCGCTCGCTGGAAGCCGTGGCGGCCGCCGACCACGGCATCGAGATCAGCCGCAGCCACGGCATCGTCGACATGGAGGCATGGGTCCGCTGCAACCAGGCGACCTCGCTCTTCTCCCTCGGACACTGGGACGAGAGCTGTGCGACCACCGACGCGGCGGCCCGCGCCGCCCAGTCCAGCAAGGCGCAGGGGCTCGTCGCCGCGCGCCGTACCGAACTGGCCCTCGCCCGGGGTGACCTGGCCGAGGCCGAGATCCAACTCGCCCTGACCCGACGCCATTTCGGATCACGTGACCCGCAGCCCCAGCACCTCATCTCCCCCGTGCGCCATGCCATGGCCCTCGCCGTGCAGCAGGGCAGGCTTCCCGAGGCACGGGCCGCGTTCGAGGCCCAGGCGAAGGAGGGCTTCCCGCCCGGCACCCAGCGGTACGCGCTGCCGCTGCTCCATGTCGCCGCCGCCGCCGAGGCCGACGCCCGAGGTCTGCCCGCCGCCGAACCCGGCCGTCCCGCGATCCTCGCGGGCATCCGGACCCACCTGAAGCGGCTGCCGATGCTCATCCCCGTCTGGGCCGCCTACGGTCTCCTGGTCGACGCCGAACTGGCCAGGGCCGAGGGCGTCGACACCCCCGACCACTGGTCCCGGGCCGCTACCGCCTTCGCCCCTCTGCAACGCCCGTACGAGCTGGCCCAGATCCACCACCGCTGGGCCGAGGCCCTGCTCATCGCGTCCGGCGACCGGTCCGCGGCCACCACCCTGCTGCGCGACGCCCACCGCACCGCCGGGCGACTCGGCGCACGCCCGTTGGCCGAGACCATCGAGCTGCTGGCCGGCCGCGCCCGCATCACCCTCACCACCTACGACCGGTCCCCGGCCAATGGCGCCGCCCAAGAGATACCGCTCGCCGTCACCGTCCCTGCCCAGGACAGCACCACCGACAAGGCGGCGGACCGAGAGCAGACCGAGGACCACCTGCGCGAGGCGGCCGCGGCGGCGGTGGAGTCCTTCGGGCTGACGCGACGCGAACAGGACGTACATCGTCTGGTCGCCGCCGGTCACACGAACCGCAGGATCGCCGAGGAGCTCTACATATCGCCCAAGACCGCGAGCGTGCATGTCTCGAACATCCTCGCCAAGCTCGGCGTCGCCAGCCGGGGCGAGGCGGCAGCGCTGGCCCACCGGCTGCGTCTGTACCCGACGGGGAGCGCCTCCTGACCCCGGGAGCGCCTCCCGGCCCCGGAACGGCCCCGGGCTGCCCGGACCGATTCCCCGGTCCGGGAGCCGCGCCCCGGCCGCCCGGATCGGCCTCTTGCAGCGATGCGCGCGGACCGGCCCTCTACGACAGCGCGCCCGGAACGGTCCTTTACGACCGCGCGTCCGACACGGCCCCCGGAGCGGCCGAGACATCCGGCCCGGACGCCCCGTCCGTCCCGGCCCCGCTCCCGCCGGTAACCGAACCCTCGGCGCCGGAGCGCTCGTCCTTGCCCGGAGCACCGTCCGCATCGGTCCCGCCGCCGCCGGAGCCCCTGTCGGTACCGGAGGTCCTGACGATCACCTTTCCGGAGGCCAGGTCTATCGGCCCGCGCCCCGGGTCGCCGATGCCGAGGTCCACCCGGGTCAGCTCCAGGCGCTTCTGCTCCTCGGCGGCATGCTTGCGGCCCGGCGCGAAGAGTTCCTCGAAGAAGTTGAACACCGGTTGCACGCCCTTTCGCCTGCTGTAGCCGCTACCGCACCCGCAGCACCAGGATCCTGTCGTCTCCCGGCTTCGGGGTGCCACGGGTGTCCGTATTGCTTGTGACGAGCCAGAGCCTGCCGCCGCCCGCGGCGAGCACGGTGCGCAGACGGCCGTACTTCCCCTTGAGGAACGCTTGCGGGGGCGCCAGGGGTTCCCCGTACGCCGTGCCGGACAACGGAATCCGCCAGAGCCGTTCACCGCGCAGGCCCGCCATCCAGATCGAACCCTCGGCGAACGCGATCCCGCTCGGAGATGCCTCGGACGGCTTCCACTGTGCCACGGGATCGATGAAACCCTTCTTCCCCGCCTTGCCCTCGACCTCCGGCCAGCCGTAGTTCCCGCCCGGCACGATCCGGTTCAGCTCGTCCCAGGTGTCCTGCCCGAATTCGGACGCCCACAACTGCTTGTGCCCGTCCCAGGCCAGCCCCTCCACATTGCGGTGTCCGTACGAATACACCACGGAGTCGGCCTCCGGGTTGCCGTGCAGCGGCAGACCGTCGGGGGTCATCCGCAGGATCTTGCCGGCCAGTGACTTCTTGTCCTGCGCGAGCTCGCGGTCACCCGTCTCCCCGGTGCCCGCGTACAGCATGTGATCCGGGCCGAAGGCGATCCGCCCGCCGTTGTGGATCGAGCCCTTCGGGATGCCCCGGAGGATCGTGTCCGGGGCGTCCAGCAGCCGGCCCGGCGTGGTGCCCTTCTCGTCGTACTGCATGCGCGCGATGCGGTTGTCGGACGCGGTCGTGAAGTACGCGTACACCAGATGGTCCGCACCGTACGTGGGGGAGACCGCGATGCCCAGCAGCCCGCCCTCGCCGCCGGGCGAAACCCCGGGCACGGCGCCCAGCAGGGTCTTCTTCCCGTTCTTCGCGTCGATCCGGGTGATCGTGCCCTCGTCGCGCGAGGAGACCAGCAGATCGCCGCCGGGCAGCTCCGCCAGCCCCCACGGCGAGTCGAGCCCCTCGGTGAGCGTGGAGACCACCTTCACCGAGCCCCTCGCGGGCGGCAGGTCGGCCGACGGGGACGGGGCGGCCGACGGGCCCGAGGCGGCCGGGGAGGGGCCGGACGCCGAAGGCATGTCTCCGCCGCCCGCCGGGCCCCCCGCGCCGTTGCCCGGGGAGCACCCCGCGGCCAGCACCAGCGTGCTCGCGGCCAACGCGGCCACCGTCCCCCGGCGACGCCCCCGACGCCCCACCGGGCCTCGTACAGATCCGAACAGAACAGCAGATCCGAACAGAACAGCGCGCACAGCATCGATCCCTTCGACGGCCAGCCGACTACTGTTCTTACACCGCGGCCCCGCTCCGGGTTCCCACGCGCGCCGGATTTCTCCATCGCTGATCACGAAGACGGTCCGCTGATCAGTACCACGACCCCCGCGCCGCGGGCAGCCGGGCGATCTCCACCAGATCCTGCGCGGTCAGCGTCAGCCCGGCCGCCCCCGCGTTCTCCACCGCCCACCGCTCCCGCTTGGTCCCGGGCACCGGCACCACATGCGACCCCTGTCGCAGCACCCAGGCCAGTGCCACCTGCGCGGCAGTCGCCCCGTGCCGCTCGGCGATCCGCCGCAGGCCGAGCACCACCGGCTGGTTCGCCGCCATCATCTCGGCCGTGAACCGCGGATGCCTGGCCCGCAGGTCCTCCGGCTCGAAGCCCTGCCCCGGGGTGAGTGTCCCCGTCAGATAGCCGTTCCCCAGCGGCATCGCCGCCAGCAGCCCCACACCCCGCGCCGAGCACCACGGAAGCAGCGACTCCAGTGCCTCCGGGGACCAGACCGAGAGCTCGGCCTGCACCGCGCTCACCGGGAAGACCTGCTGCACCCGCTCCAGCTGACGGATCGTCTCGTCATACATACGGGCACCCGGCCGACGTGAGGCCCGCGCCCCGACCGCACAGAGCCCGAGCGCCCGCACCTTGCCGACGGTCACCAGTTCCGCCATCGCGCCCCAGGTCTCCTCCACCGGCACCTCGGGATCGGCCCGGTGCAGCTGATAGAGATCGATCACATCGGTCTGGAGCCGTCGCAACGAGGCGTCACAGGCCCGCCGCACATAGCCGGGGCGGCCGTTGGCGACGATGTGCTGATCGCCCACCAGCAGCCCGCACTTGGTGGAGACGAAGGCCTGGGACCTGCGGCCCTTCAGCGCCCGGCCCACCAGCAGTTCATTGGTGAAGGGGCCGTAGATGTCGGCCGTGTCGAGCAGTTGCACCCCCGCGTCGAGCGCAGCGTGCACCGCTCGCAACGCACGGTCACCGCGCTGCTGCGAGGCGCTGTACGCCCAGCTCATCGGCATACAGCCAAGACCGACCGCACCCACGGCGAGCGCCGCCGCCCCGAGACTCCTGCGCTCCAACTCCCCGAACCTTTCCTAGGTCCCGCCGTCGCGGGACCACAACGCACCCCCAACGTAGCCTCTGCCGACGGCGACCCCGCGCGCAGCCTCCCGGCGATTACGGCCTCCCCCACGACAGGGAGCGGGCTTCCGACGCCCTGCGGCTCCGCTTGCGTCGTTGTCGTCGGTCAACGACGCTCCGCGTCGATTCCTTCCTCCGCCTTGCCATCGAAGCCGCATGACGCCGCTCGCCGATCCGCTCCCTGTCGTGGGGGAGGCCGTTAGCCTCCTGACCATGACTTCGACGAAGACTCCCGACGTATGGCTGCCTGTTCCCGCCGACGAGATCGAAGGACTTCCCGACGGTTTCCACTACCGATTCTGGGACGGCGGGCGGGACTACCCCGCCGACCCGGCCGACTGCGTGTTCTATGTGGTGCCGTACATGAAGGGTTCCGAGATCGCGGTCCGTCCGCTCGCAGACATGGCGCGGATCCAGGTCGTGCAGACGCTCACCGCGGGCATCGACCATGTCGAGCCGGGCCTCGGCCTGCTGTCGGCCGGGGTGCGGCTGTGCAATGCCAAGGGGGTTCACGAGGCGTCGACCGCGGAACTCGCGCTCGCCCTGATCCTCGCCTCCCTGCGCGGCTTCCCCGGGTTCGTCCACGGCCAGGACAAGGAGGAGTGGCGGGCCGGCTTCTACCCCGCACTCGCCGACAAGTCCGTACTGATCGTGGGGTACGGATCGATCGGCGCCGCCATCGAGGACAGGCTCGCGCCCTTCGAGTGCGCGCGGGTGGCGCGCGTCGCGCGCTCGGCACGGGCAACAGCACGCGGCCCCGTACACGCACTCGACGACCTGCCCGCACTCCTGCCCGAGGCCGATGTCGTCGTGCTGTCCACCCCTCTGAACCCGTCCACACAAGGGCTGGTGGGCGCGGAGTTCCTCGCCGCGATGCCGGACGGGGCGCTGCTCGTGAACGTCGCGCGGGGCGGCGTCGTCGACACCGAGTCGCTGCTCCGCGAACTCGAATCCGGGCGGCTGCGGGCCGCCCTCGACGTCACCGACCCGGAACCCCTGCCCGCCGGCCACCCCCTCTGGCATGCTCCGAACGTCCTGCTCACTCCGCACGTGGGCGGCAGCACCTCGGCGTTCCTGCCGCGCGCCAAGCGTCTGATGGCCGGGCAGCTGAACCGTTTCGCCTCGGGGGAGCCGATGCGGAACGTCGTACGTACCACGGAATGACCACGCTGTGAGTCCGCACCGTTGCGCACTGTTCCGGCAACACCCCCTGTCGTCACGGAGCGTAGATGAGCTATGTCCCTGTGTGACTGGTCTGGTGTATCGTCCCGAAAGGGGCGCTGCGCCGAGGAAGGGATGGCGCCGGGGAGGACGCAACACGCGAGGGGGCGACGGGCGATGTACGGCCGATGGGCGAACGATCCGCTACCGCGGAGTGGTCGATGGCGACCGGGGTCTGCTCCGGCTCTCTCGTCGTCCGCCCGCCCGGTGGGTGTCGCGGCGTCCCCCGGGCGCGCCCGCGGGGCGGCGGGCCGTCCGCGTGCAGGCGACCGGCCGGGACCGGTGACGCGGCGGGCGTGGGCGACAGGTGCCATGGCGCGGACGGGAGATCCGGAACGGGCCCCGGCGTGGGGTGCGCCCCGGTGAGCGCGCCGGCCGGAGCGCTCGGGGCGTTCTTCTCCCGGCGGTCGACCGTCGGCGGCGCGTCCGCACTGGTTCCGCAGGTCCTGCTCGGTCTCGTCTGCGGGGGGTACGCGGCGGGGGCCGCCCTCGGCTGGGGATCCTCGGAACTGGCACTCTTCATGGGGGACTTCGGCCTCAGCGCCGCCGCGCTGGTCGCGGCCGTCTCCTGCTTTCTCTACGCGCGGTCCGCCGGCGACCGGTGCCGACCCGCCTGGCTGCTGTTCTCGATCTCCTCGCTCATGGCCGCCGGGGGCAACGCGGTCTGGGGCTGGTACGAGGTGGTGCTCGGGCGCTCGGTGCCCAGCCCCTCCCTCGCCGATGTCTTCTTCCTCTGCTTCGCCCCGCCCGCCATCGTCGGGCTGCTCGTCCTCGCCAAACGCCCCGTCACCCGGGCCGGCTGGGTCTGTCTCGCCCTGGATTCCTGGCTGATCGGCGGCTCGCTGCTCACGCTCTCCTGGAGCCTCGCCCTCGCCCACACCGCCCATCTTGTGGACGCCGAGGGGGCGAGCGTGGCCCGCGCGGCGCTCTCGCTGACCTATCCGCTGCTCGACATCGTGCTGGTCTCCATGGTGCTGGCCCTGCACTTCCGGCGGTCCAACGCCAACCGCTCCGCGGTGAACACCGCCATCGTCGCCCTCGCCCTGACGGTCCTGTGCGACGCCCTGTTCACCTCCCCGCTGCTGCGCCAGAGCTACCACTCCGGCCAGCTGCTGGACGCCGGCTGGTTCGGCGGTTCCCTGCTCCTCGCGTACGCCCCCTGGGGCGCCCACAGCGCGACGGGCGACGCTCTCCCGCCGCGGGGCGCGCCCCGCCCGACCAGCCGCCCCATCGCTGGATCGCTGGCGGCGCTGACGCCGTATCTCGCCGCCGCCGTCTGCACCCTCGGCATTCTCTACAACGTCATCGAGGGCCGCCGGGTGGATCGCGTCGTGGTCTTCACGGGCTGCACGGTGGTGCTCGCCCTGGTCGTGCGGCAGGGCATCATGCTCGTCGACAACATCGCGCTCACCCAGGAACTGGCGCAGAAGGAGAACCACTTCCGCTCCCTGGTGCAGGGGTCCAGCGACGTCATCATGATCGCCGCACCGACCGGCGTCCTGCGGTACGTGAGCCCCGCCGCCGCCGGGGTGTACGGGCGTGACGCCGAAGACCTGGTCGGCGCCGAACTCGCCTCGATCATCCACCCCGAGGACCTGGGGCAAGTGGTCCACGAGGTGCGCCGGTTCCTCGCCGCCCCGCCGGGCGAGGAACCCACCACCCGGATCGAGTGCCGCTTCAGATCCGGTACGGGGGACTGGCTCAACGTCGAATCCACGGTCAACCGCCACCAGGGCGGGCTGATCCTCAACAGCCGTGATGTGACCGAACGGGTGCGGCTGCAGGCCCAGCTGCAGCACAACGCCGAGCACGACCCGCTCACCGACCTGCCCAACCGCGCCCTGTTCACCCAGCGGGTCCGTCAGGCTCTCGGCGGCCGCCGCTCCGGCGACCCCGGCACCGCCGTGCTCTTCATCGACCTCGACGGCTTCAAGGCGGTCAACGACCGCCTCGGCCACCAGGCGGGCGACGAACTCCTCATCCAGGCCGCCCGCCGCCTCCAGGAGTCCGTGCGGGCCGGCGACACCGCGGCCCGCCTCGGCGGGGACGAATTCGCGGCCATCATCCTCGGCGACGGCACCCGTGACCAGTCCGCCCGGGAATGCCAGGTCCACGAGATCGCCGACCGGCTGCGCCTCACCCTCTCCCAGCCGTACCGCATCGGCGCCGGTGAGGTCCGGGTCGCCGCGTCCATCGGGGTCGCCTTCGCCGAGCCCGGCATCACCCCCAGCGACCTCATGCGCAACGCCGACCTCGCCATGTACCGCGCCAAGGCGGGCGGCAAGGACCGCGTCGAGCTGTACGCCCCGCAGATGCAGGCCGAAGTCGTCCGCCGCTCCGAGCTGGCGGCCCGGCTGCGCACCGCGCTGCGCGACGGCGAGTTCGCCCTGCTCCACCAGCCCGTGGTGCATCTCGCCAGCGGCACCGTCGTCGCCGTCGCCGCGCAGGCCCGCTGGCGTTCGGCCCAGGGCATCCTGTTCACCCCGGGCGAATTCCTCCGCGTCGCCGAGGACGGCGACCGCACCGCCGAGCTCGGCCGCTGGCTCCTCGAAGAGGCCGTCGAGCAGGCCGCCGACCGGGCCAGGGCCGGGCACCCGGTCTCCGTCGCCGTGCGGCTCTCCGCCCGCAGGCTCCTCGACAAGGGGATGCCGTTCGGCTCCATCGAGGCGCTGCTCACCCGGCACAGCCTGCCCTCCGGCGCCCTGATGATCGAGGTGTCCGACAGCGACCCCCGGATCTCCTTCGACGAACTCGAACAGCGTCTCGTCGCGCTGCGTCGACTCGGCGTCCGCATCGCGCTCGACGGCTTCGGCAGCGGTTATGCGGCGATCAACGCCCTGCGCCGGCTCCCCATCGACGTACTGAAGCTGGACCGCGGTCTCGTCGAGGGAGTCGTGGAATCCGCCCGGCTGCACAAGATCACCAGCGGCCTCCTGCGCATCGCCTGCGACCTCGGCATGCAGTCCGTGGCCGATGGGGTCGACCTGCCGGAGCAGGTCCTCGCGCTGCGCGCCATGGGCTGTACGCACGGCCAGGGAATGGCGTTCTCCGGGCCGCTCGACGAGTACCGGCTGCGCCGCGCCCTGGCCCGGGGAGAGTTCCCGGTGCCCGGCAGCGCCACCGCCCGGCCGGTGCTGGCCGGTGGCTCGATCCCCCTGCTCAGCGGCTCACATTCTGAGACGCCCATCCCACCCACTTGACACGCCGCGTGCGTCGGAGAGAGGGTCATTGCCATGCGCACCCGAATTCTCGTACTTGGAAAGCGCGTCGGCTGAAGCTGAGTCCCTCGTAGACACTCTGCAGACCACTCCGACGCGCTCCCCTCGCTTGCCTCAGGCACGAGGGGTTTTTTGTTGCACTGGAACCGCGCAAAACGTCGCAAAACACCCGCAAGAACCCTCAGCTTCGAGAAGAGAATGCCGATGACCGAGCAGGCCACCGGGGCCCACCATCCCCAGCCGCGGGCCCGTAACGGCGGATCGTCCGCCGCCACCGTTGAGCACGTCACGGGTGCGCAGTCCCTCATCCGGTCTCTTGAGGAAGTGGGTGCCGACACGGTATTCGGCATTCCCGGCGGCGCCATCCTTCCGGCGTACGACCCGATGATGGACTCCACCCGGGTCCGTCATGTGCTGGTCCGTCACGAGCAGGGCGCGGGACACGCCGCCACCGGCTACGCGCAGGCCACCGGCAAGGTGGGCGTCTGCATGGCTACCTCGGGCCCCGGCGCCACCAACCTGGTCACACCGATCGCCGACGCCCACATGGACTCCGTCCCGCTGGTCGCGATCACCGGCCAGGTCGCCTCCAAGGCCATCGGCACGGACGCCTTCCAGGAAGCCGACATCTGCGGCATCACCATGCCGGTCACCAAACACAACTTCCTGGTCACCAAGGCCGAGGACATCCCGCACACCATCGCCGAGGCCTTCCACATCGCCTCCACCGGCCGTCCGGGCCCCGTCCTCGTCGACATCGCCAAGGACGCACTCCAGGCGCAGACCACGTTCAGCTGGCCGCCCACCCAGGACCTGCCCGGCTACCGCCCGGTCACCAAGCCGCACGCCAAGCAGATCCGTGAGGCCGCCAAGCTGATCACCCAGGCCAAGCGCCCGGTGCTCTACGTCGGCGGCGGCGTCATCAAGGCGGGGGCCACCGCCGAACTGAAGGTCCTCGCCGAGCTCACCGGAGCGCCTGTCACCACCACGCTGATGGCGCTCGGCGCATTCCCCGACAGCCACCCGCTGCACGTCGGAATGCCGGGCATGCACGGTGCGGTCACCGCCGTCACCGCGCTGCAGAAGGCCGACCTGATCGTCGCCCTCGGAGCCCGCTTCGACGACCGCGTCACCGGCAAGCTGGACAGCTTCGCCCCGTACGCCAAGATCGTCCACGCCGACATCGACCCGGCCGAGATCGGCAAGAACCGCGCCGCCGACGTCCCGATCGTGGGCGACGCGCGCGAGGTCCTGGCCGATCTGGTCCAGGCCGTCCAGGCCGAGCACAACGACGGTCACGTCGGTGACTACGACGCCTGGTGGAAGGACCTCAACCGCTGGCGCGACACCTACCCGCTCGGCTACGACCTGCCCGAGGACGGCAGCCTCTCGCCGCAGCAGGTCATCCAGCGGATCGGACAGCTCGCCCCCGAGGGCACGATCTTCGCGGCGGGCGTCGGCCAGCACCAGATGTGGGCCTCGCACTTCATCCAGTACGAGCAGCCCGCCACCTGGCTGAACTCCGGCGGTGCCGGAACGATGGGCTACGCGGTCCCGGCCGCGATGGGCGCCAAGGCCGGCATGCCGGAGCGCACGGTCTGGGCGATCGACGGCGACGGCTGCTTCCAGATGACCAACCAGGAACTCACCACCTGCGCGCTCAACAACATCCCGATCAAGGTCGCCATCATCAACAACGGCGCGCTCGGGATGGTCCGCCAGTGGCAGACTCTGTTCTACAACCAGCGGTACTCCAACACCGTGCTGCACTCCGGTGCCGACACCGAGGGCGTCCCGGCGAAGGGCACCCGCGTCCCCGACTTCGTCAAGCTGTCCGAGGCCATGGGCTGCTACGCGATCCGCTGCGAGGACCCGGCCGAGCTGGACAAGGTCATCGAAGAGGCCAACTCCGTCAACGACCGCCCCGTCGTGATCGACTTCATCGTCCACGAGGACGCCATGGTGTGGCCGATGGTCGCCGCCGGCACCTCCAACGACGAGGTCATGGCCGCCCGCGGGGTCCGCCCCGACTTCGGCGACAACGAAGACGACTGAGAGACAGAGAGAGACCGACTTCATGTCCAGCAAGCACACGCTCTCCGTCCTGGTCGAGAACAAGCCCGGTGTCCTCGCCCGGATCACCGCGCTGTTCTCCCGCCGCGGCTTCAATATCGACTCGCTCGCGGTCGGTACCACCGAACACCCCGACATCTCGCGCATCACCATCGTCGTCAGTGTCGAGGACCTGCCTCTTGAGCAGGTGACCAAGCAGCTCAACAAGCTGGTGAACGTCCTCAAGATCGTCGAACTGGAGCCGAGCGCTGCGATCCAGCGTGAGCTCGTCCTGGTGAAGGTGCGCGCCGACAACGAGACCCGCTCCCAGATCGTCGAGATCGTCCAGCTGTTCCGCGCCAAGACCGTGGACGTCTCCCCGGAGGCCGTCACGATCGAGGCGACCGGCGGCGCCGACAAGCTGGAGGCCATGCTCAAGATGCTGGAGCAGTACGGCATCAAGGAGCTGGTCCAGTCCGGCACGATCGCCATAGGGCGCGGCGCGCGCTCGATCACCGACCGCTCGCTGCGCGCCCTCGACCGCACGGCCTAGCACCGCACCTGGCACGCTGTCGCGACGCCGGGGCGCCGCCCCCCCCTCGCCGCTCGTATGGCGAGACCCGAAAACGCATCTCAAGCACCCCGCCGTACGGTGGGACGCAACACCTGCACACCAAGGAGAGACCCAGTGGCCGAGCTGTTCTACGACGACGATGCCGACCTGTCCATCATCCAGGGCCGCAAGGTCGCGGTCATCGGCTACGGCAGCCAGGGCCACGCCCACGCGCTGTCGCTGCGTGACTCGGGTGTCGACGTCCGTGTCGGTCTGCACGAGGGCTCCAAGTCGAAGGCCAAGGCCGAGGAGCAGGGCCTGCGGGTGGTGACCCCGTCCGAGGCCGCCGCCGAGGCCGACGTCATCATGATCCTCGTCCCGGACCCGATCCAGGCCCAGGTCTACGAGGAGTCCATCAAGGACAACCTCAAGGACGGCGACGCGCTGTTCTTCGGCCACGGCCTGAACATCCGCTTCGACTTCATCAAGCCGCCGGCGGGCGTCGACGTCTGCATGGTCGCCCCGAAGGGTCCGGGCCACCTGGTCCGCCGTCAGTACGAGGAGGGCCGCGGCGTTCCCTGCATCGTGGCCGTCGAGCAGGACGCCTCGGGCAACGGCCTGGCGCTCGCCCTGTCGTACGCGAAGGGCATCGGCGGCACCCGCGCCGGCGTCATCAAGACGACCTTCACCGAGGAGACCGAGACCGACCTGTTCGGTGAGCAGGCCGTGCTCTGCGGTGGTACCGCCGCTCTGGTCAAGGCCGGTTTCGAGACCCTGACCGAGGCCGGCTACCAGCCGGAGATCGCGTACTTCGAGTGCCTGCACGAGCTGAAGCTCATCGTGGACCTCATGTACGAGGGCGGCCTGGAGAAGATGCGCTGGTCCATCTCGGAGACCGCCGAGTGGGGCGACTACGTCACCGGCCCGCGGATCATCACGGACGCCACCAAGGCCGAGATGAAGAAGGTCCTCGCGGAGATCCAGGACGGCACCTTCGCCAAGAACTGGATGGCCGAGTACCACAACGGTCTGCCCAAGTACAACGAGTACAAGAAGGCGGACAGCGACCACCTCCTGGAGACCACCGGCCGCGAGCTGCGCAAGCTCATGAGCTGGGTCAACGACGAGGACGCGTAACACCGACGCGCCCGGGGGCGGGTCTGCGGACCCGCCCCCGGGGGCGTTTTCCTTCACCGCTGGAAGAGGCGGCGTCGTACGTGTGTACAAGTCGTCCACCCCCGTGTGGGTGATCCTTCCATCGGGGCGCAGTTTGCGCCCTGGCGCATGACTACACTTCTCCACACATACACGCGTCAGGCCCACAGTGTCGTGCGTCTTCCACGCGGCAAGCCCCTCCACCGCCTGCGGCCGTCGGGACGGCCGTCCGCACTGGACCTGTGAGGACTCACGTGAGCTCGAAACCTGTCGTACTCATCGCTGAAGAGCTGTCGCCTGCCACGGTTGACGCCCTGGGTCCGGATTTCGAAATCCGGCACTGCAACGGCGCGGACCGCGCCGAACTCCTCCCCGCGATCGCCGACGTCGACGCCATCCTGGTGCGCTCCGCCACCAAGGTCGACGCCGAGGCCATCGCCGCCGCGAAGAAGCTCAAGGTCGTCGCCCGCGCGGGCGTCGGTCTGGACAACGTCGACGTCTCCGCCGCCACCAAGGCCGGCGTGATGGTCGTCAACGCGCCGACCTCCAACATCGTCACCGCCGCCGAGCTGGCCTGCGGTCTGCTGGTCGCCACCGCGCGCAACATCCCGCAGGCCAACACCGCCCTCAAGAACGGCGAGTGGAAGCGCTCCAAGTACACCGGCGTCGAGCTGAGCGAGAAGACCCTCGGCGTCGTCGGCCTCGGCCGCATCGGTGTCCTGGTCGCGCAGCGCATGTCGGCCTTCGGTATGAAGATCGTCGCGTACGACCCCTATGTGCAACCCGCGCGTGCCGCCCAGATGGGCGTCAAGCTGCTCGCGCTGGACGAGCTGCTGGAGGTCGCCGACTTCATCACCGTGCACCTGCCCAAGACCCCCGAGACGCTCGGCCTGATCGGCCACGAGGCGCTGCACAAGGTGAAGCCCTCGGTACGTATCGTCAACGCCGCGCGCGGTGGCATCGTCGACGAGAAGGCGCTCGCCTCCGCCCTCAAGGAGGGCCGGGTCGCCGGCGCCGGTCTCGACGTGTACGCGAAGGAGCCCTGCACGGACTCCCCGCTGTTCGAGTTCGACCAGGTGGTCTGCACCCCGCACCTCGGCGCCTCCACCGACGAGGCCCAGGAGAAGGCCGGCATCGCGGTCGCCAAGTCCGTTCGGCTGGCCCTCGCCGGTGAGCTCGTGCCGGACGCGGTCAACGTCCAGGGCGGCGTGATCGCCGAGGACGTACGTCCGGGCCTGCCGCTCGCCGAGAAGCTCGGCCGGATCTTCACCGCGCTCGCGGGCGAGGTAGCGGTCCGCCTCGACGTCGAGGTGTACGGCGAGATCACCCAGCACGACGTCAAGGTGCTCGAACTCTCCGCGCTCAAGGGCGTCTTCGAGGACGTCGTCGACGAGACCGTGTCCTACGTCAACGCGCCGCTCTTCGCGCAGGAGCGAGGTGTCGAGGTCCGCCTCACGACCAGCTCCGAGTCGCCGGACCACCGCAATGTGGTCACCGTTCGCGGCACGCTCTCGGGCGGCGAGGAGATCTCGGTCTCCGGCACGCTGGCCGGACCCAAGCACCTCCAGAAGATCGTCGCCGTCGGCGAGTACGACGTGGACCTGGCGCTGGCCGACCACATGGTGGTGCTGCGTTACGAGGACCGCCCCGGTGTCGTCGGCACGGTCGGCCGGATTCTCGGCGAGGCCGGTCTGAACATCGCGGGCATGCAGGTCTCGCGGACGGGCGCGGGCGGCGAGGCGCTGGTCGTGCTCACCGTCGACGACGACGTCCCGTCGTCGGTGCTGGCCGAGATCGCCACGGAGATCGGTGCCGCGTCGGCCCGCACGGTGAACCTGACCGACTGACGGCCCCTGGCCTCGCGTACCCGGCATCTAGACGTGCGTTTTACACAAACGTCTGCATGCCGGGTACGCTGCTTTCCATGGGACACCGTGAGGATCTGCTCGAAGGCGCCAAGCGCTGCCTGCTGGACAAGGGGTACGCCCGGACGACCGCCCGTGACATCGTGGCCGCCTCCGGTACGAACCTCGCCTCCATCGGCTACCACTACGGCTCCAAGGAGGCCCTGCTCAATCTCGCCTTCCTCAAGGTGACGGAGGAGTGGGGCGATGTGCTCACCGAGCAGCCGGACGAGGCCGCGGAAGCCGACGGCGGGCCCCGGTCGCCGCTGGACCAGTTCCGCGACACCTGGGAGCGGGTGATCGAGAGCTATGAGCAGACCCGTTCCGTCTGGCAGCTCCAGATGGAGGTCGTCTCCCGGCTCGACCAGGACCCCGAGCTGAAGAAGGCCCTGGTGGGCCCGCAGCGCGAGGGCCGTGAAGGGCTCGCCGAGAACATGCTGGGCATCGACCCCGAGACGGACCCGGAGAAGGCGCGGGTGGCCGGGCTGTTCTGCCAGGCGCTGCTCGCGGGGGTGATGGTGCAGTGGCTGATGGACAGTGATTCGGCGCCTTCCGCCCAGGACCTGACGGACGGGCTGAAGGCCGTACTTGAGGGACGGGTGCGCCAGTAGTGCTGTGACCAGCGGGGGCGTACACGGACATCGGCTTCGTCGTCGGGTGCCGGGCGGGGCGCGGAGGCACCGGTGCCGGGTCGGCGGCGGCCCGGCTGCGTTCCACGCCGGGCGGGCACGGGGATGCGCGGGCACCGGGTCGGCGCACGCGGTCCGGTGCGGTGGTCCAGCCCATGTCCCGCGCGTACCAGCCCAGTTGAAAGTGGGTCGCGGCCCCCGCCCGTACCATCAGCCGCTTGATCCCGCGCTGGACCGTGCGCGTCGACGCGCCCAGAGTGTGTACGCGGCTTCGGGGGAGGCGCGCCGGGTCAGAGCCGCGCGCCCTTGAGCGTCATGTGCAGCAGCAGCCGGTCCTCGCCGTCGTTCAGATCGAGGCCGGTGAGCTGCTGGACCCGGGACAGGCGGTAGTAGAGCGTCTGGCGGTGGATGCCGAGCGCGGCGGCCGTCCGGGACGCCTGGCCCGCACAGTCGAGGAACACCTCGGCGGTGCGGGCCAGATCCCTGTGCGACGGGGTGAGCAGGGCGCGGACCGCGGGGTCGGCGTGCGCCTGCGCGGGCAGGGCGGTCAGCAGCCGGTACGGGCCGATCGCCGACCACTCGGCGACCGGGCCGAAGCGGGCCTCGGCCGCCGCCGCGCGGGCCGCGGCCGACGCCTCGTGCCAGGCCCCGGCCAGGTCCGCCAGCCCGCGCCGGGGCACCGCCACTCCGGCCGTGGCGCCCCGGCCCGCGCCGGCCCGCAGCCGGTCCGCGGCGCTGAGCGCCGGGTCGAGGACATCGGTGGAGCGCAGTCGGATCAGCGCGGCCAGCGAGGGGGCCCCGGCCGCCCCCGGGACGGGGACCGAGGACAGGGCGGACGCCGCCGACACCGTTCGGACCGACGGCGGTTCGTCCGGCCACGGGGTCACGCACACCACCGTGTGCAGCCCCTCCGCGTCCCGGCCCAGCGCCTCCTGCAGCGCGGCCACCGCCATGTCGTGCTGCCAGCCCCGCCCGGTGGTGAGGACCGCACCGAACTCCCGGGACAGATCCGTGCCCGCCCGCGCCTCGTCGGAGAGCAGCCCCCCGATCCGGGCCGCCACCTCCATCGCCGCCGTCAGCTGCTCGTCGGTCGGTCCGGGGTCGGCGTCGAGCAGCCATACGTAACCGAGCACGACACCTCGATGGCGCACCGGCAGACAGATCCGGTTCCGGAACACCCCGGCCTCCGGTGCGGCCGGAATGCGGACCGGACCGGTGGCGCGGGCGATGCCGAAGCCCTCGAACCAGGCGCGGACCGCGGGCGTGGAGCGCCGGGTCAGGATCGAGCGGGTGCGGACCGGGTCCATCGCCGTGTCGTCGTCGCTGTCGTGCGCGCCGAAGGCGACCAGGCCGAAATCCCGGTTCTCCAGCGTCGCGGGGGCGCCGAGCAGCGCGGAGATCTCGTCGACCAGCTCCTGGTAATCGCCCTTCACCCGATCATTCTCGCACCCCTTCAGACATATGTCTGAGAACCCGGGAACGGATGCGTGACAGCTGTCGATGGCACACGATCGGAGGGATCCTTAGATTTCACGGTGGTTCTCCGTGCTGTACCGCTTTGTTCCCCCTCTGCCGGTACGGCCTTCGTTCGTCCTTTCCGTGGAGGTGCCCCGTGCTGGGTCCCGTGATTCTCGCCGCGTCCCGCAGCGACAAGATGCGTCGTTTCATCTCGGCCGCACCTGGCACCAAGCAGGTCGTCGACCGGTTCATCGCCGGTGAGACCGTCGACCAGGTCGTCCGGGTCATCGAGGACGCCGCCGACAAGGGTC
The DNA here is from genome assembly GCF_040643055.1 of Streptomyces sp. NPDC047515. Classification (NCBI taxonomy): domain Bacteria; kingdom Bacillati; phylum Actinomycetota; class Actinomycetes; order Kitasatosporales; family Streptomycetaceae; genus Streptomyces; species Streptomyces sp. NPDC047515. The sequence continues at coordinate 146,006 of NZ_JBEYTM010000014.1, read as the reverse complement.
TCGAAGTCACCCTCGACGTGGTCGGCGAGGACATCACCACCCCCGAGCAGGCCGCCGCCGCCCGCGACGCCTACCTCGAACTGGTCGACCGCCTCAAGGACCTGGGCCTGGGCACCAGGGCCGAGATGTCCGTCAAGCTCTCGATGTTCGGCCAGTCGCTGGACATCGAAGGGCTCTCGGCCAAGGGCGGTGGCGGGTGGCGGGCGGGACACGAGCTGGCGCTCGCCAACGTCCGCCCGGTCGTCGAGGCCGCCGCCGCGATCGGCACCACGGTCACGCTGGACGCCGAGGACCACACCACCCTCGACTCGATGTTCGCCATCCACGAGGAGCTGCGGAAGGACTTCCCGCAGACCGGCTGCGTGATCCAGGCCTACCTGTTCCGCACCGAGGCGGACGCCCGCCGCCTGGCCGACGCCGGCAGCCGCGTCCGCATCGTGAAGGGCGCCTACAAGGAGCCCGCCTCCGTCGCGTACCAGGACAAGGCCGAGATCGACAAGGCGTACGTCCGCATCCTGAAGACCCTGATGGAGGGCGAGGGCTACCCGATGATCGGGTCGCACGACCCGCGTCTGATCGCCATCACCCAGGAGCTGGCCCGCAAGGCGGGGCGCAAGCTGGACGAGTACGAGTTCCAGATGCTCTACGGCATCCGCAGCGACGAGCACGTCCGGCTCGCGGCCGAGGGCCACCGGATGCGCGTCTACACGGCGTACGGCACCGACTGGTACGGCTACTTCATGCGCCGACTCGCGGAGAAGCCGGCGAACCTGCTGTTCTTCGGCCGCTCCATCCTCACCAAGGGCTGACCTGCCCGGCTGACCCCCACCCCCTGACACAAGGAGACAAGGCACTCATGGACGCTGTGACCCAGGTCCCCGCGCCGGTCAACGAGCCGGTCCACTCCTACGCCCCGGGCTCCCCGGAGCGCGCCCGCCTGGAGGCGAAGCTCAAGGAGCTCAGCCAGAACCCGATCGACCTTCCGATGACCATCGGCGGCGAGAAGAGGATGGGCGGCGGCGAGCGCTTCGACGTCGTACAGCCGCACAACCACAAGGCCGTCATCGGTACGTTCGCCGGCGCCACGCAGCAGGACGCCCAGGACGCGATCGACGCCGCGCTGGCCGCCGCCCCGGCCTGGCGCGCGATGTCCTTCGACGACCGCGCCGCGATCATCCTGCGCGCCGCCGAGCTGCTGTCCGGCCCCTGGCGCGAGACGCTGGCCGCGTCCACGATGCTCGGCCAGTCGAAGACCGCCCAGCAGGCCGAGATCGACACCCCCTGCGAGCTCGTCGACTTCTGGCGTTTCAATGTGCACTACGCGCGCCAGATCCTCGCCGAGCAGCCCCCGGCCAACTCGCCGGGCGTGTGGAACCGCATGGACCACCGCCCGCTGGAGGGCTTCGTCTACGCGATCACGCCGTTCAACTTCACGGCCATCGCGGGCAACCTGCCCACCGCCCCCGCCCTCATGGGCAACGTCGTGGTGTGGAAGCCGTCCCCGACGCAGACCCACGCCGCCGTGCTGCTGATGCAGCTCCTGGAAGAGGCTGGCCTGCCCAAGGGCGTCATCAACCTGGTGACGGGCGACGGCATCGCCGTCTCCGAGGTGGCCCTGAACCACCGCGACCTGGCCGGTATCCACTTCACCGGCTCGACCCCCACCTTCCAGCACCTGTGGAAGACGGTCGGCAACAACATCGCCAACTACCGCACCTACCCGCGGCTCGTCGGCGAGACCGGCGGCAAGGACTTCGTCGTCGCCCACCCGTCGGCCGACCACGCCGTCCTGAAGACCGCGCTGACCCGTGGCTCCTTCGAGTTCCAGGGCCAGAAGTGCTCGGCTTCGTCCCGTGCGTACGTCCCGGCCTCCATCTGGAACTCCGGTTTCAAGGAGAAGTTCGCCGCCGAGGTCGACTCCATCACCATGGGTGACGTCACCGACCTGTCGAACTTCATCGGCGCCGTCATCGACGAGCGCTCGTTCGCCAAGAACAAGGCCGCGATCGACCGCGCCAAGTCGGACCCGTCCTGCACGATCATCGCGGGCGGCACGTACGACGACTCGGTGGGCTACTTCGTCCGTCCGACCGTCATCGAGTGCACCGACGCTTCGAACGAGGTCTTCACGACGGAGTACTTCGGCCCGATCCTCGCCGTGCACGTCTACGAGGACGACAAGTACGACGAGATGCTGGAGCAGATGGAGTCGGTCTCCGACTACGCGCTGACCGGTTCCGTGATCGCGAACGACCGCGCCGCGGCCGCGCACACCATGGAGAAGCTGCGGTACGCCGCGGGCAACTTCTACATCAACGACAAGTCGACCGGCGCCGTCGTCGGCCAGCAGCCCTTCGGCGGCGGCCGTGCCTCGGGGACCAACGACAAGGCCGGTGCCCCGCAGAACCTGCAGCGCTGGACCCTGACCCGGGCCATCAAGGAGACGCTGGTTCCGCCGACCGACTACACCTACCCCCACCAGGGCTGACCCCCTCCGGGGCGCCGCGCCCCCGGCGCCCCGCCACGAGTCCCGCCTCCCGCCCGGTTCCCCTGCCGGTCGGGAGGCGGTTTCCATAGGGACCCGCGCTGCGGACCGGCGGGTTCAGATCTCCACGAGCACCTGGTCCAGGGACTTGCGCACCAGGCCCGGCACCTCGCAGTCGTCGGCCGGATACCCGACCGGGATCACCGCGAACGCCTTCTCGTTCTCCGGGCGGTTCAGCACCTCGCGCAGGAACCGCATCGGGCTCGGCGTATGGATCAGCGCGGCCATGCCCGACAGGTGCAGGGCCGAGAGCAGCATCCCGACCGCGATCCCGACGGACTCGTCGACGTAGTAGTGCTTGCGCCGGGTGCCGTCCTCGCCCATCCAGTACCGCTGCTGGAACACCACGACGAGGGCCGGGGCATCCGTCATATGGGCCTTGACGGAATCCGTGCCCAGCGGGCGCAGCGCCGCCAGCCACTCCTCGCCGAGCCTGCCGTCGTAACTGATCCGCTCCTCGTGCTCGGCCGCCTCCCGGATGCGCCGCCGTACCTCCGGATCCTTGACCAGGACGAACGTCCACGGCTGCTGATGGGCGCCGGACGGGGCGGTCGCGGCGCAGGCGATCGCGTCCTTCACCACCTGCTCCGGCACGGGATCCGCGGAGAACCGGCGTACGGTTCTGCGCTCGTCCATCCGCCGTCGCAACTCGGCGGAACGGGACAGGGACTCGTCGGCCGGGGCCCGCTCGGGACGGTAGGGGACCGGCCGGTACGGCTCTCCATGGGTGGGAGTCCACCGCGGGGACAGGGCTGTGGTGTCAGACATGTCGGCAGTGTGGCGGCGACGGCAGGTCCGGACCAGGGGGTCGTCGGACAGAAACGGCGCGGCCGGCCGGTCGGTGTCCGGAGAGCGGGCAGATCCTGGGCCCGTACCTGGACCCGGTGCACGGAGGCCGTTCCCGGGACCGGCTCCCGTGCGGCGCACGACTCCTCGGCGCGTGACGGTGACGCGGGCCGGCCCCGGCGGCCGCGGTGTCCGGGAGCGACCGGAGCGCATGAGCGAGCCGACCGACCCGAACCTGCGCACCACGCACACCTGCCGGCTGCCTCCGGCCTCTCTCGACGAACGGCCCTCTACAGCGCGCCCGCGTCCCGGGCCGTCCACACCGACGGGTACAGCGGCCGGTAGCCCAGCTCGTCGCGGGCCCGGCCGGTCGACATCAGTCCGTACCAGGGGTCGGGGTCGACCCGGTCCGCCAGTTCGGCCGGCACCGGCGCCCCGTCGAGCTGGTGCAGATCCACCGCCGTGACCGGGGCGTCGTCCGAGATGTTGTAGCGCCGGCCCGCCAGGCCGGGAGCGAACAGCAGTCGCAACAGGGCCTGTGCGATGTCCGCGTGATGCACCATCGCCAGACGCTGTGTCGCGGCCCAGCCGCCCACCCACTGCATCGACTGCGCGAGGTGCGGGTCGCCCTCCCCGTACACGAAGGGCAGGACGGCGATCCGGACATCGAGCCCGTGCTCGCGGTGCAGGGCGAGAAGGCCCTCCTCGGCGGCCGCCTTGGACTGCGCGTACGCACCCCACATGGGGCCGCCGGGCACCGTCGCGTCGTCCTCCGTGAGCGGCCTGCTGCGTCCCGTCCCGTACGCGAGGTTGGTGCTGACCTGGACGAACCGGCCCGTGCCCGCCTCCACCGCCGCCCGTGCGAGCAGCAGGGCCGCGTCACGGTTGACCGCCCACATCTCGTCGTCCGGCACCTCGCGGAACGCCGCCGCGATGTTCGCCACCGCGTCCGTCCCGGCCACCGCCTTCGCCACGTCCTTGGGGTCCCGCAGATCGCCCACGACGACCTCCGCCCCCAGCGCCGCGTACCGCTCACCCCGCTTCGCGTCCCGCACGATCACCCGGACCGTGTCGCCGGGCGCGGTCCGCTTCAGCAGCCGGGGGGCGAAGCGCCGTCCGACCTCGCCCGTCACGCCCGTCACCAGAGTCAGCATCATCGGTTCCTTCCGTCCGTCACCGCCGTGTGCCGGCGGCCTGTCGTGGTCACTCTGCGACGGGCCGGGAAGCGGCGGGAGAGACGCGGTGATCCAGGGACCGGCTCTCCCTGGATACGGATCGGGCCCTCGACGATGATGTGCGCGCGGACCTCGACAGAACCGAACTCGCCGACTTCCTGCGCCGCTGCCGCGCCCGCCTCGAACCGGCCGACGTCGGTCTGACCGCAGGCTCCCGGAGGCGTACGCCGGGGTTGCGGCGGGAAGAGGTCGCCCAGCTCACCGGCGCGTCCGTGGACCACTACACGCGCCTGGAGCAGAGCCGCGGTTCGCGCCCCTCGCGTCAGATGCTGTCCGCGCTGGCGCGGGCGCTGCGGCTGGGCGAGGACGAGCGCGACCATCTCTTCCATCTGGCGGGGGAGGAACCGCCGCGCGACCGGCTCGGCCCCACGCAGCATGTGCGGCCCGGTCTGCTGATGGTCCTCGACCGGCTGCATGACGCGCCCGCCCAGATCTTCAGCGACCGGGGCGAGGTGCTGGCGCAGAACGCCATGGCCGTCGCGCTGGTCGGTGAGACACGGCCGGGGCACAACGTCGTCCGGTCCTGGTTCACCGACCCGTCCACGCGGACGCTCTTCCCGCCCGAGGACCACGAGACGCACTCCCGCATCCATGTGGCCCAGCTCCGCGCGGTGTCCGCGGCCCGCCCCGACGACGCCCAGCTGGGCGCCCTGGTCAGGGAACTGCGCGAGGGGAGCGTGGAGTTCGAGGCGCTGTGGACGGAGCATCGGGTGGCGCTGCGGCGCGCGGAGCGCAAGCGGTTCCTGCATCCGGTCGTCGGGCTCCTGGACCTGGAGTGTGAGGTACTGCTCAGCGCGGCCTGCGGGCAGAGCCTGGTCATCCATACGGCGCGGCCGGGCAGCGAGGCCCACGAGGGGCTGAAACTGCTGCGCGTGGTGGGGGTGCAGGAGTTCGGACAGCGCGTGAAATGAGTGCTGGGGTCCTTCGTCCGGGTCAGGCCGGATCGGCGTGCGATCCTGCCGGAGCCATCACTCGAAGGAGCGCCGGACCCGGTCGGGACCACCGCTCCCGGGCCGGGGCGTCCGACGCGCTCGATCGGCCATGTCACCACCTCTGAGCAGGCACGATCGCTCGTCGTCCGGGTCCTGATCCAGGATCTGCGGGCGGACGGCCGTAAACCCCCGTCTCAGATAGTAGGAAGTCCGAGTAATTGTGGAGACAGACCGGCCGAGCTGCCTTAGCTTTGTAGGAGCCGAACGTCTCGCTAGATCCAGCGACTGGCGGTCGTGAGCGCGCGCCCCGTGCAGGCAACCCCTGCGGCGCCCGCTTCCCGCCCCTTCCGGCGCCTCGAAATCCCGATCTCGAAATCACGTTCACGGTTTTTCGATCTCGAAATCCTCGCGATCTCAAGGAGTCGATCCATCATGGCCGAAACGACTGTCCGCCGCGTCCGTCACACCCACCGCCCGACCCAGTCGGAGCGCCAGAACGCCGCCGCCGCCCTGCAGCGCGCCCTCGACCGCCGGGACAACGGCGGCTCCACGGGCCACTGAGACGGGCCGCCGGTACGAGCCGTCCGTAGGAGCCGTCCGTACGAGCCGCCGGTACGGGCCGCCGGTACGAGCCGCCGGTACGAGTCGCCGAGAGACCGGCGGCTCGCCCGGATCGGCCGCCGAGCAGGTCGGCGGGACCGGCCCGGGGAACAAGCCTCCCCGGACATCCGGGGGCGCTCAGCCGCGGCTGATCTCGAAGTGGTCGACCCGTTCGCCCGACTCGGCGAGCGCGGTGACCTTCATCCGGGCGTGCCGACCGGGCTCCACCTCCACCGCCAGGAACGAGAAGCCGGTGTAGCGCACCCGCGACCACTCCACGGTCTCGGTCGCCTTCCCGCCGCCCTTGACCACGTGGTACGTGGCCACGCTGTCCTGGTCCTTCACGTGCCCCTCGTAGCTGTCCGGCGCCGGGAAGTTGTACAGTGCCTTGCCCGCGCCGCCCGCCGTGACGTACACGATGCCGTCCCGCGTCGGGTCGGTGCGCTCGCCGATGGGCACCTTGCGCTGCACCGCGTTCTTCAGGATCGCGTCCGTGCGCTCGTAGACGTGGTTGTGGCCGTTGACGACCAGGTCCACCTGGTGCTTCTCGAAGAGCGGCACCCAGGCGTCGCGCACCCCGCCGTCCGAGGCGTGCGCGTTGGTCGTCGAGAAGGCGCAGTGGTGGAAGAAGACCACGACGAAGTCGATGTCGTGACGGGCCCGCAGCTCACCGAGGCGCCGGTCCAGCCAGCGCGTCTGCCGGCCGTCGCTGATGCCGAAGTTGGCCGGGATCTCGTACGAGACGTCGTTGGCGTCGAGGGCGACGACTCCCACGTTGCCGTGCACGAACGAGTACGCACCGGGCTGGTTCACCGGGTCCGGGCCGTTGTCGGGCAGCGTCCAGCGGGCGTTCTGGCCGCCGTAGCCGTCCGGCGAGTACCACGCCTCCATGTCGTGGTTGCCGGTGGTCACCATCCACGGCACGGTCTTCGACACGGTCTCCGTCTGCGCCAGGAACTGGTCCCAGGTGCGGGCGTCGTAGGTGTCGGTGCTCTGCCCGGAGCCGGACGGGTCGGCGTAGCAGATGTCCCCCGCGTGCAGGTGGAACGCCGGGTTCTGGCCCAGGATCAACTGGTCGTTGCCCAGCGCGTGGTAGCTGACGCCTTGGTCGCCGAAGGCGGTGAAGGTGAAGGCCTCGGCGCGCGAGGGCGCGGTGGTGAAGGTGCCGAGCGTGCCCAGATTGCGGGTGTCGGCGGGGTCGAATCCGTCGTGGCCGACGCCGTAGTAGTACGTCGTGCCGGGCTGCAGCCGCTGCAGGCTCGCGTGCAGGTAGAACTGCTCGGCCGCCGCGATCTTCCCCCCGTTCAGCTCGGGCGTGGTGAGGTGGCGCACTTCCGCGTCGATCCGGCGGCTCAGCGCCCACGGCTTGAGGCCGATGCGGATGTACGGCCGCTGCACGGCGAACGGGACCTGCCAGGAGACCGCCATCTGCGTCTTCGGGTCGGCCCCGTACGCCAGGTGCCGGCCGAACGGCGCCACCAGCGAACCGTCCACCTGGGTGGAGGTGTGACGCGAGGTGAGGACGGTCGGAGCGGCGTAGGCGGGCGAGGCGGCGAAAGAGGTGCCGAGACCGGCACCGGCGACGGCCGCGGTCGCCACGCCCGTGCGGAGCGCGCCACGCCGGGTCAGCCGGGTGCGCAGATATTCGTGCTGCTCGGCCATGCTCATACGGTCGGTGAGCTTCTCGGGAATTCCGAAACGGGGGATGTCCATGGAGCCGAACATCCACCCGCCGCCTGACGCCGTCCCGTCGAGTGGATGAACGGTACACGTACAGCTCCCCGCGTGTCCGTATGGTGGACATGACGTGTCATGGGGTGGGACGCGCAGTAAGGTGCGGACATGTCTCGCAGCATCAATCTCGCAGTGATCCCCGGTGACGGTATCGGCCAGGAGGTCGTGGCCCAGGGCCTCAAGGTCCTCAACGCTGTTCTCCCGCAGGATGTGAAGCTGGAGACCAAGGAGTACGACCTCGGCGCCCAGCGCTGGCACCGTACCGGCGAAACCCTTCCGGACGCGGAGCTGGCAGCCCTGAAGGGCCACGACGCCATCCTGCTCGGCGCGATCGGTGACCCCTCCGTGCCGTCCGGTGTCCTGGAGCGCGGGCTCCTGCTGAAGCTGCGGTTCGCCTTCGACCACTTCATCAACCTGCGGCCGTCGAAGCTGTTCCCGAACACCGCGACCCCGCTGGCCGGCCGTCCGGACATCGACTTCGTCGTCGTCCGCGAGGGCACCGAGGGCCCGTACACCGGCAACGGCGGTTCGCTGCGCACCGGTACGCCGGCCGAGGTCGCCACCGAGGTCAGCGTGAACACCGCGTACGGTGTCGAGCGCGTCGTCCGTGACGCCTTCGAGCGGGCGAACTCCCGCCCGCGCAAGAAGTTGACGCTGGTTCACAAGAACAACGTCCTGGTGTACGCGGGCCACATGTGGAAGAACATCTTCGACCGGGTCGCGACCGAGTACCCCGAGGTCACCACCGACTATCTGCACGTCGACGCCGCGACGATCTTCTTCGTCACCCAGCCGGAGCGCTTCGACGTCATCGTCACCGACAACCTCTTCGGTGACATCCTCACCGACCTCGCCGCTGCCGTGACCGGTGGCATCGGCCTGGCCGCGTCCGGCAACATCAACCCGACGGGCACCTTCCCGTCGATGTTCGAGCCGGTCCACGGCTCTGCCCCCGACATCGCGGGCCAGGGCAAGGCCGACCCGACCGCCACGGTTCTCTCCGTCGCCCTCCTGCTGCGTCACCTCGGCTACGAGGCCGAGGCCGTGCGCATCGAGGACGCCGTCTCCGCCGACCTCGCGGGGCGAGGGGGGCACCTCCCAGGCCCTTCAGGCTCTGGGGGAGGGGCGACGACCCGTACGACCGATCAGATCGGCGACGCGCTCGCGGTACGCGTAGCGAGCTGACCCGACGACTCCGTTTCGAAGCCGCCGGGTCGCAACCGCACCCGGCGGCTTCTCCTGTGCGGCCCCGGGTGCAACCATCGACCACGGACCGCATTCGCGTCATTTCGTGCACAGCCACCCCGGAGCGATAATCGAACGGGGCCGTGGCTCGCACTGAAGCTCGGACGTCCTAGCACCTGCCCGGCAGGAGCGGCGCGAGCGCGGTCCAACACACACAACCGGTGAAGGACACGCACTCATGACGACGCCCACGATCGAGCTCAAGCCCTCCTCGAATCCGCTGTCCGACGCGGAGCGCGAGGCGATTTTGGTCAAGCCCGGATTCGGCCGCTACTTCACCGATCACATGGTGACGATCAAGTGGACCGAAGGCCGCGGCTGGCACGACGCCCAGCTCGTCCCGTACGCACCGCTGTCGATCGACCCCGCCAACATGACCCTGCACTACGCGCAGGAGATCTTCGAGGGCCTGAAGGCCTACCGCCAGCCCGACGGCTCGGTCGCCACGTTCCGCCCTGAGGCCAACGCCAAGCGCTTCCAGGCGTCCGCGCACCGGCTCGCCATGCCGGAACTGCCTGCCGAGACGTTCATCGCGGCCTGTGACGCGCTCGTCCAGCAGGACAAGGCATGGGTTCCGGCGCACGGCGGCGAGGAGTCGCTCTACCTGCGCCCGTTCATGATCGCGACCGAGGTCGGTCTCGGCGTGAAGCCCGCCAACGAGTACCTGTTCCTGGTGATCGCCTCGCCCGCGGGCGCGTACTTCCCCGGTGGCGTCAAGCCGGTCTCGATCTGGCTCTCGGAGGACCGGGTGCGGGCCGTCCCCGGCGGCATGGGCGACGCCAAGACCGGCGGCAACTACGCCGCGTCCCTGCTCGCCCAGGCCGAGGCCACCGCGAAGGGCTGTGACCAGGTCGCGTACCTCGACGCGGTCGAGCACAAGTGGGTCGAGGAGCTCGGCGGGATGAACCTGTACTTCGTGTACGGGAACAAGATCATCACCCCGGCCCTGACCGGCTCGCTGCTCGCCGGTGTCACCCGTGACTCGCTGCTCAAGGTCGCCCGCGACCTCGGCTACGAGTCCGAGGAGGGCCGGGTCTCGATCGACCAGTGGCGGGCCGACACCGAGCACGGCACCCTCACCGAGGTCTTCGCCTGCGGCACCGCCGCCGTCATCACGCCCGTCGGCATCGTCAAGTCCGCGGGCGGCGAGTGGGCCCAGAGCGACGGCGCGCCCGGCGAGGTCACGCTGAAGCTGCGCGAGCGCCTGCTCGACATCCAGCGCGGCATCGCCGAGGACACCCACGGCTGGATGCACCCGCTCGGCTAGGAGGCCGCACGACAGGCTCTAGGGCCGAGCCGGGCTCCCATGGTGTGAGCTCCTCCACATCCCTGGCGGGCAGCCGACCCCGTCCGTCGTCCGCGCGAAGGCCGCGCCCGGTTTCCTGCCGGGCGCGGCCTTCGTCGTGTGCCCGGAGCGGACGCATCGTTGGAGCGCTACTCAAAAGTGATGCAGTCGAGCTTTCGTCCACCCCTGCGCCGCAGTTAGAGTGCTGCTCTAAACAGGAGGTGTTCGGGCGTGCGGCTGACCCCGACGGAACGTGACCGGCTGCTGCTCTTCGGCGCCGCCGAACTGGCTCGGGCCCGCCGCGCGCGGGGGCTGAGGCTGAATGTCCCCGAGGCGACCGCGCTGATCGCGGACACGGTCTGCGAGGCCGCCCGCGACGGGCGCAGGCTCGCCGAGGCCATCGAGGCCGCGCGGTCCGTGCTCGGGCCCGACGATGTGCTGCCCGGGGTGGCGGATGTCGTCACCGAGGTCCATGTGGAGGCCGTCTTCGACGACGGCTCGCGGCTCGCCGTGGTCTCCCGGCCCCTGGGCGACGGGCTCGGCGACGACGCGCCCGGCGCCGTCGTCCCCGGCCCCGCCACGCCCGAGCCGGAGCCCGCGGCGCGGCTGACCGTCCGCAACACGGCGACCGTGCCGGTTTCCGTCACGTCGCACTTCCACTTCTTCGAGGCCAACCCGCGGCTCGACTTCGACCGGTCCGCCGCCTACGGGATGCGGCTCCACGTCCCTGCCGGGTCCTCCGTCCGCTTCGGGCCGGGGGAGTCGGTCGAGGTCGGTCTCGTGCCCATCGGCGGTGACCGGATCGCCATCGGGTTCGCCGGTCTGGTGGATGGGCCGCTCGACGCGCCCGGAGCACGCGAAGAGGCCCTGCGGCGCGCCGCGGCCTGTGGATATCTGGGAGCCGAGCGATGAGCATCGATCGTCACGAATACGCCTCCGTGCACGGCCCGCGCGCCGGGGACCGGGTCAGGCTCGGTGACTCCGGGCTGACCGTCCGCGTCGAGTCGGACGCGCAGCGGTACGGCGAGGAGTTCCTCGCCGGGTTCGGCAAGACCGCCCGCGACGGGCTGCACCTCAAGGCCGCGGCCGTCCGGGACACCTGCGATGTGGTCATCAGCAATGTGCTGGTCATCGACGCCGTGCAGGGCATCCGCAAGGTGTCGATCGGTATCCGCGAGGGCCGGATCGCGGCGATCGGACGGGCCGGCAATCCCGACACGCTGGACGGTGTCGACGTCGTCGTCGGCACGGGGACGACCATCGTCTCCGGTGAGGGAATGATCGCGACGGCGGGCGCCGTCGACACCCACGTCCATCTGCTCTCGCCACGGATCATGGAGGCCTCGCTCGCCTCCGGCGTCACCACGATCATCGGCCAGGAGTTCGGCCCGGTCTGGGGTGTCGGCGTCAACTCGCCGTGGGCCCTGCGCCACGCCTTCAACGCCTTCGACGCCTGGCCGGTCAACATCGGCTTCCTGGGCCGCGGTTCGTCCTCCCACCAGGCCCCATTGGTCGAGGCGCTCGCGGAGGGCGGGGCCTGCGGCTTCAAGGTCCACGAGGACATGGGCGCCCACACCCGCGCCCTGGACACCGCGCTGCGGGTCGCCGAGGAGCACGACGTCCAGGTCGCCCTGCACAGCGACGGGCTGAACGAGTGCCTGTCGGTCGAGGACACCCTGCGGGTCCTGGAGGGCCGCACCATCCATGCCTTCCACATCGAGGGCTGCGGCGGCGGTCACGTCCCCAATGTCCTGAAGATGGCGGGCGTCGAGAACGTCATCGGCTCGTCCACCAATCCGACACTGCCCTTCGGCCGGGACGCCGTTGCCGAGCACTACGGGATGATCGTCTCCGTACACGACCTCAAGACGGACCTGCCGGGCGACGCGGCCATGGCCCGCGACCGCATCCGCGCCGGGACGATGGGTGCCGAGGACGTCCTGCACGACCTGGGTGCCATCGGCATCACCTCCTCCGACGCGCAGGGCATGGGACGGGCCGGCGAGACGGTGCGCCGCACCTTCGCGATGGCCGGGAAGATGAAGGCCGAGCTCGGCCCTATGGACGGCGACGGCCCCGCGGACGACAACGCCAGGGTGCTGCGCTACATCGCGAAGCTCACCATCAACCCCGCCATCGCCCACGGCCTCTCGCACGAGATCGGCTCCATCGAGACCGGGAAGCTCGCCGACATCGTGCTGTGGCGGCCGGAGTTCTTCGGTGCGAAACCACAGCTCGTGCTGAAGTCCGGCTTCCCGGCGTACGGAGTCACGGGCGACCCGAACGCCGCCACCGACACCTGCGAACCCCTGATCCTCGGGCCGCAGTTCGGCGCGTACGGAGCCACCGCGGCCGATCTCTCGGTGGCCTTCGTCTCGCAGGCCGCGACCCAGCTCGGCGCCGACCTGATGCCCACGCGCCGGCGCCGCGTCGGGGTGCGCGGCACCCGGGGCATCGGCCCCGGCGACCTCGTCCACAACTCCCGTACCGGAGAGGTCGCCGTGGACGCCCACAGCGGTCTGGTCACCCTGGACGGCGACCCGTTGCGCTCCGAGCCCGTCGACTCCGTCTCCCTCAACCGCCTCTACTTCCTCTGACGCCCCCTAGGACACTTCATGACCTTCCGCATGCCGCCCGAGTGGGCCCCGCACGAACGCACCTGGATGGCCTGGCCGGGCCCCAACCCCACCTTCGACACCGACGCCGAGCTGGACGAGGCCCGTGGCGCCTGGGCCACCGTCGCCCGCGCGGTCCGCCGCTTCGAACCCGTCACGATGGTCGTCGGACCCGGCCAGGGGGACAGCGCCCGCGCCCTCCTCGGCCCGGACATCGAGCTGGCCGTCCGCCCGCTCGACGACGCCTGGATGCGGGACATCGGCCCCACCTTCGTCACCGACGGGCGTCAACTGGCCGCGGTCGACTGGACGTTCAACGGCTGGGGCGCCCAGGACTGGGCCCGCTGGGAGCACGACCGGCACATCGCCCGTTCCGTCGCCGAGCTCGCCGACGTCCCCGTGCACGGCTCCACGCTCGTCAACGAGGGCGGTGCCGTCCACGTCGACGGCGAGGGCACGGTCCTGCTCACCGAGACCGTCCAGCTCGGCAAGGAACGCAACCCCGAGTGGACCCGCGCGCAGGTCGAGGCCGAGATCCACGCCCGGCTCGGCACCGAGAAGGCCATCTGGCTGCCCCGCGGGCTGGCCGGTGACTACGGGATGTACGGCACCCTCGGCCATGTCGACATCGTCGCCGCCTTCGTCCGACCCGGCACGGTCGTCGCCCATGTCCAGCCGGACCCGGCCCACCCCGACCACGAGATCACCCGGGAGACCGTCCGCATCCTGCGCGCCGCGACCGACGCCAGGGGCCGCTCCCTGGAGGTCGTGGAGGTCCTGGCACCCACCGTGCTGGAGGCCGACGGCGAGTGGGTCGACTACTCCTACATCAACCACTACCTCTGCAACGACGGCGTGATCCTCTGCGCCTTCGACGACCCGCGCGACAAGGAAGCGGCGGCCGTCTTCGGGGAACTGTTCCCCGACCGTACGGTGACCCTCGTCGACGCCCGTACGATCTTTGCCGGCGGTGGAGGCATCCACTGCATCACCCAGCAGCAGCCGAAGGTCTGAACCGTGCCCCCCGCTCCACGCCGTCGCAACACCGCCCCGCCCCGCGAGGAAGTGCTGGCCGCCGCCATGGCCACCATCGCCGAACGGGGCCTGGACGGTCTCACGATGGCCGGCCTCGGCCGTGAGGTCGGCATGAGCAGCGGACATCTTCTCTACTACTTCCGCACCAAGGACGAACTGCTGCTCCAGGCCCTGGAGTGGAGCGAGGGACGGCTCGGCGCACAGCGACGCACCCTGCTGTCGGGGCGGGTGACGGTCCGCGAACGGCTGGAGGCGTACATCGATCTGTACCTGCCCGACGGGCATCGCGATCCGCACTGGACGCTCTGGCTGGAGGTCTGGAACCGTTCGCGGAGCGCGGACGACGACGCACGTGCCCGGCAGGCCGCGATCGAGGGCGCCTGGCACCGTGACCTGGTGGCGCTGCTGGCGGAGGGCGTATCGCGCGGGGAGTTCCGGGCCGTGGACGCCGAGCGGTTCGCGACCCGGCTGCGGGCCCTGCTGGACGGGTTCAGCGTCCATGTCGCCGTCGGAATCCCCGGCACCGGACGCCCTCAAGTCCTCGAACAGGTCAGGGAGTTCATCGACGATTCGCTCACCGTCGCGCAGCCGCGTCCGCCGCGGTGAACGAAACGCACGTAAGTACGCGTGATCGTTGCCTGTTGCGCCCTTGTTGTGCTCCCGGCTGTTCGGGCACGGTGACGGACCATGGGACGAGAGCAGTGGAAGAAGATCTGGGTCGGCTCGGCGGGCAACATGGTCGAGTGGTTCGACTGGTTCGTGTACGCGACCTTCGCGGTCTACTTCGCGGATTCGTTCTTCCCCGAAGGCAATGAGACCGCCAACCTCATGAACACCATGGGCATCTTCGCCGTCGGCTTCTTCATGCGGCCGGTCGGCGGCTGGATGCTCGGCCGCATCGGTGACCGCAGGGGCCGCAAGGCGGCGCTCACCCTCACCGTCACCCTCATGTCGGCGTCCGCGATCCTCATCGCCGTCGCGCCGACGTACGACGTCGCGGGATACGGCGGGGTCGCCGTCCTGCTGGTGGCCCGGCTGCTCCAGGGCCTCTCCGTCGGGGGCGAGTACGCCGCCAGCGCCACCTATCTGACCGAGGCGTCCGCACCCCACCGGCGCGGCTTCGCCTCCAGCTTCCAGTACGTGTCCATGACGGCCGGCCAGCTCATCGGCCTCGGCCTCCAGATCGTCCTGCAGCGCAACATGTCGGACGCGGCCCTGCACAGCTGGGGCTGGCGCATCCCGTTCATCGTCGGCGCGCTCGGCGCCGCGGTCGTCTTCTATCTGCGCCGCTCCATGCTGGAGACCGAGGTGTACGCGGAGTCCGGTGCCGCCGAGCAGGCGGACCGCGGCACGCTGAAGGCGCTGTGGCAGCACAAGCGCGAGGCGTTCCTGGTGATGGCGCTGACCATGGGCGGGACCGTGGCGTACTACACGTACACGACGTACCTCACCAAGTTCCTCTCCAGGAGCGCGGGCATGGAGAAGTCCACCGCCTCGCTCGTCAGCTTCTGCGCCCTGTTCGTCTTCATGTGTGTCCAGCCCCTGGCCGGTCTGCTCTCCGACCGGATCGGCCGCCGCCCGCTGCTGATCACCTTCGCCCTCGGCTCCACCTTCCTGACCGTGCCGATCATGACGATGCTCAAGCACGCCGGCACCTTCTGGCCCGCCTTCGGCCTGGCGCTGCTCGCCCTGGTCGTCGTCACCGGGTACACCTCGATCAACGCCTGTGTGAAGGCCGAGCTCTTCCCGACCGGCGTCCGGGCCCTGGGCGTCGCCCTCCCGTACGCCATCGCCAACGCGCTCTTCGGCGGCACCGCCGAATACGTGGCGCTCTGGTTCAAGAAGGCGGGCGTCGAGTCCGGCTTCTACTGGTACGTGGCGGGCTGCGCCGCGGTCTCCCTGGTCGTCTACCTGACCATGCGCGAGACCCGCGACATCGACCTGGGCCGGGTCGGCGCCGATGAGTCCGCGCGGGGGCGGTCGGAGCCGTCCGGCGCGACGAGCGTCACGCCCGCATCCTGAGACGGGGCACAGCACGGAGGCGGCCCTGTGCGAGACTGCCTCCGTGCCCTCGTTCGTCATGATTATTGGCAACAGGCGCGCCGGTCCGCAGTGATCGTCCGTACCACCATGTACGGCACGGCCACCGTGCCCCAGACCCGCGCGCAGACCTCTCGCACCCGCGAGGGGTTTTTTCGTTTTCCGGCCCTCACCTCGGCCGGGGCGAGGCGCGCGGGATGATGGGGGCAAGTGGAGCCTGAACGTCCGGATCCACTCATCCGACAGGAGTCAGACCAGCATGACCACCAAGGCCAAGGCCACCGACGACAGTTTTCATGTCTTCGACACCACACTGCGCGACGGCGCCCAGCGTGAAGGCATCAACCTGACGGTCGCGGACAAGCTGACCATCGCCCGGCACCTGGACAACTTCGGCGTGGGCTTCATCGAGGGCGGCTGGCCCGGCGCCAACCCCCGCGACACCGAGTTCTTCGCCCGTGCCCAGCGGGAGATCGAGTTCGAGAACGCCGAGCTGGTCGCCTTCGGTGCGACCCGCAGGGCCGGTGGCAAGGCCTCCGAGGACCCGCAGGTCAAGGCCCTGCTGGCGTCGGGCGCCCCCGTGATCACGCTGGTCGCGAAGTCCCACGACCGCCATGTGGAGCTCGCGCTGCGCACCACCCTCGAAGAGAACCTGGAGATGGTCCGCGACACCGTCTCCTTCCTTCGCGAGCAGGGCCGCCGGGTCTTCGTGGACTGCGAGCACTTCTTCGACGGCTACCGCGCCAATCCCGAGTACGCCAAGTCCGTCGTCCGCGTCGCCTCCGAGGCCGGCGCCGATGTCGTGATCCTCTGCGACACCAACGGCGGGATGCTCCCCGCCCAGGTCCAGGCCGTCGTCTCCACCGTGCTCGCCGACACCGGCGCCCGGCTCGGCATCCACGCCCAGGACGACACCGGCTGCGCCGTCGCCAACACTCTCGCCGCCGTCGACGCGGGCGCCACCCACGTCCAGTGCACCGCCAACGGCTACGGCGAACGGGTCGGCAACGCCAACCTCTTCCCCGTCGTCGCCGCCCTGGAACTCAAGTACGGCAAGAGCGTCCTGCCCGAGGGCGCGCTCGCCGACATGACCCGCGTCTCGCACGCGATCGCCGAGGTCGTCAACCTGACGCCCTCCACGCACCAGCCCTATGTGGGTGTTTCCGCCTTCGCCCACAAGGCCGGACTGCACGCCTCCGCGATCAAGGTCGACCCCGACCTCTACCAGCACATCGACCCCGCGCTGGTCGGCAACACCATGCGGATGCTGGTCTCCGACATGGCCGGCCGTGCCTCGATCGAGCTCAAGGGCAAGGAGCTCGGCATCGACCTCGGCGGCGACCGCGAACTCGTCGGCCGGGTCGTCGAGCGGGTCAAGGAACGCGAGCTCAAGGGCTACACGTACGAGGCCGCCGACGCCTCCTTCGAGCTGCTGCTGCGCGCCGAGGCCGAGGGCCGGGTACGCCGCTACTTCCGCACCGAGTCCTGGCGCGCCATCGTCGAGGACCGGCCCGACGGCACGCACGCCAACGAGGCGACCGTGAAGCTCTGGGCCAAGGGCGAGCGCATCGTCGCCACCGCCGAGGGCAACGGCCCGGTCAACGCGCTCGACCGGGCGCTGCGCGTCGCCCTGGAGCGGATCTACCCGCAGCTCGCCAAGCTGGAGCTGGTCGACTACAAGGTCCGCATCCTCGAAGGCCGCACCGGCACCGAGTCCACCACCCGAGTCCTCATCACCACGGGCGACGGCAACGGCGACTGGGCGACGGTCGGCGTCGCGGAGAACGTCATCGCGGCGTCCTGGCAGGCGCTGGAGGACGCCTACACGTACGGGCTGCGGCGGGCCGGGATCGAGCCGACGGAGTAGCCCTTCAAGCCGTGGGGAGGCGGAGGGACAGGCCGCACCGCAGTTCCGGCGGGCGACCGACAGGGCCACGCACACCGCGCCCCGCACCCGGCAGCTGCCGGGTGCGGGGCGCGGTGCCGGTCGAGACCTGGGATCAGTCGGCCGAGGCGAGGGCGTAGCCCCACCACACGCCGTGTTCCCTGGCCAGTTGGACGCGTACCTGCTTGCCGTCCGACAGGGTGAGTTCGGCCTCGGACGTACCGCCCTGAGGGGCCTTGAGACGGTGGAGGAACGACCGGTTGTCGCGCACTGGTTCAGCACGGGCCGTGACCGGGCCGCCTGCTGCCGCCGTGGCGAGCGGACGCAGGAAGTCCGAGGGCTCCCGGGTCGTCGCCGCTTTCGGCTCGGCGGCGAGTGCGTACGGGGTGTCGTCGGTGCGGTTGAACCACCAGACGGCAGCCGCACACAGAACGACGAGGACCGCGGCGGCCCCGGTGAGGGCGGCGGCGCGCTTACCAGCGCGGAGTGACATGGGCGATCCAGACTGACGCAGCCAGGTTGCTGTGGGGGAGCAGCCGACGATCGAGCAGAGGGCGAATTGCTCCTGAATGGCCGGTCAAGAGGGTGCGCGTTCAGAAGGTGAACGCGCAACACGCTCTGTCCGCAAGGGAGATGAGGTGCGGGATCGGTACGGACCAATGTCGGCGTGAAGTATTGACGGCACTGTTCCAGCGGGGTTAACTCACGCCGCAACGCCGGTACCGGTTCCGGAACCGGTTGCGGTACCGGTTCCAGCTCTCCTGCCCCTGCCCCTGCCCCTGCCCCTGCCCCTGCCCCTGCCCCTGCCCCTGCCCCGCCATGCCTTGTCCCGGAGGCCCCCGATGCGTGTCACCATCGCCGATGTCGCCCGTGAGGCCGGCGTCAGCAAGACGACCGTGTCCAGGGTCATCAACACCAAGGGCGAAGTGGACGGTTCCACGGCCGCCCGCGTTCGGGAAGTGATCGAACAGCTCGGCTATGTGCCCAGCTCGGGTGCCGTCGGACTGGCCCGTGGCAGCAGCCGTACGGTCGGCATGCTGGTGCCCTCGCTCACCTGGCCGTGGATGGGTGAGGTGCTCCAGGGCGTCGTCGACACCGTCGAGGCCGCCGACTACGGGCTGCTGCTCTTCACCTGCAACCGCGGTGCCGAGTCCGTGGAGCGCTTCACCAGCCAGGTGTCGGCGCGCGCCTTCGACGGACTCCTCGTCGTCGAACCCGAGAACACCCTCGACCACCTCACCGCGCTGCACCGGGGCGGTCTGCCGATCGTGCTGATCGACGACCGCGGCCACCACCCCGAATTCCCCTCCGTCGTGACCACCAACCGCGAAGGAGGCGCTTGTGCGGCCCGTCATCTGCTGGCCGCCGGACGCACCAGACCCCTGGTCGTCACCGGGCCCCAGAACTTCGGCTGCGTACGCGATCGGCTGGACGGATTCCGGGCGGTCCTGCCCACCGAGCTCGTCGTCCACGGGGACTTCACCGAACGCTGCGGCCGACTGGCCGTGGAGCAACTCCTGTCCTGCGGCGTCGAGTTCGACTCGGTCTTCGCCCACAACGACATCAGTGCGGCCGGCGTGCTGCGGGCGTTGCGCGCGGCCGGGCGGTCAGTGCCGGACGACATCGCCGTGGTCGGCTTCGACGACATTCCGATGGCCGAGCACACCGAACCCCCGCTGACCACCGTGCGCCAGCCCACCCGGCAGATGGGTGAGACGGCGGCGCGGATGCTGCTCTCCCACCTCGGCGGCACGAGCGCGCCCGACGCACCGGTCGTGCTGCCCACCGAACTGGTCGTGCGCCGCTCGGCGCCGTAGCGGCCGGCCGGAACCACGGCCGCCTGCTCCGCCCCTCCACAACCGCCCCCGTGCGTCGCCCGTCGCCACCTGCACCACCGGCGTCACCGGCGCTGTCCGCAACGCCTGCATCGCCCATATCACCGGCACTGCTGCACCATCTGCTCCGTCTGTATCACCGGCACGACCCGCACCGCCCCGTACCGCCTGTACCCGGCGCGCCGAGCGCTGCCCATCACCCGGATCTCCCAGACCCGCAGTCCCTCATGGAGTCGCCATGTCCGCACGACGTCATGCCACGCTGAGAGCGCTCTCGCTCGCTACCACCGTGGTCGCGCTCGCCGCCGGTTGCTCGTCCGCCAACTCCGGTGCCAACAAAGGGGGCGGTGCCTCCGGCGCGCTGACCCTGGGCAAGCCGGACGGGCCGCAGACCAACAACAGCAACCCGTTCCTGAGCACCTCGGCGGGCGCGACGCTCGGCTACCGCTTCATGATCTACGAGCCGCTGGCGATGACGAACCAGATCCGGCCCGCGGACAAGGCCGCCCCGTGGCTGGCGACCGACTGGAAGTGGGAGTCCAACTTCACCAAGGTCACCTTCTCCCTCGACCCCAAGGCCAAGTGGGCCGACGGCAAGCCGCTGACCGCAGACGACGTCGCGTACACCTTCGACCTCCTGAAGAAGCACCCGGCGCTCAACGGCAACGGCATCCCGTTCGACGGGGTCGCAGTGCAGGGCAAGGCGGTCGTCCTGACGTTCAGGGACTCCCAGTACGTCAACCAGAACAAGATCATTCAGCAGTTCATCGTGCCCAAGCACATCTGGGAAGGCGTCAAGAACCCGGAGACCTGGCCCAACCGCACGCCCGTCGGGTCGGGGCCGTACAAGCTCAAGACCTTCACCCCGCAGACCACCACGCTGACCGCCACGCCCACGTACTGGAAGGGCGCGACCAAGGTCAAGGAGCTGCGCTACACCGCGTACAACGACAACAGCGCGGCGACCACGGCGCTGGCGAGCGGCAAGGTCGAGTGGTCGTTCGTCTTCATGCCGAACTACAAGCAGCTGTTCATCAACAAGGACCCCAAGAACCACAAGCTGTGGTTCCCGTCCGGGCTCGGCATCCACGGACTGTGGTTCAACACCGCCCGCAAGCCGTTCGACAACCCGGCGCTGCGCAAGGCCATGGCCATGGTCGTCGACCGCAAGGCGATCTACACCCAGGCCGAGGCGACGCTCTACCCGGAGATCACCAACCCGACCGGCATCCCGCTGCCCGCCGGTGAGTCCTTCCTCGCGCCCGAGTACAAGAGCGCCACCACCGCACCGGACGTGGCCGGGGCCAAGAAGATCCTCACCGACGCCGGGTTCACCCTCGGCGGCGGGGTGCTGAAGGACCCGGACGGCAAGCCGGTGAAGCTCACCTTCACCGACCCGGCCGGCTGGAACGACTACATCACCGGGCTCGCGATCATCAAGGACAACATCAAGCAGCTCGGCATCGAGGCCAAGGTCAAGACACAGACCGCGGACGCCTGGGGCGCGGACGTGGCCAACGGCAACTTCGACGCCACCCTGCACTGGACCAACAGCGGTGCCACGCCGTACGACATGTACCAGAACATCATGGACGGCGCGCTGCTCCAGCCCGTCGGCAAGGCGTCCCAGCTCGGCAACTTCGGCCGTTTCAAGAACGACGAGGCCACCAAGGCGCTCAAGGACTTCGCCAACGCTACCGAGGACTCCGCCCGTACCACGGCCATGAACACCCTGCAGAAGATCATGGTCGAGCAGGCACCGCTGATCCCGACGGCCGCCGCCCCCATCGGAGCCGAGTACTCCACGAAGAACTGGGTGGGCTGGCCCACCGAGGCCGACCCGTACGCCCCGCCGCAGCACACCCAGCCGTCCGCGCTGCAGATCGTGCTGAAGCTCAAGCCCGCCAAGTAGAGCCAGGGATACGGGACACAGGGACCGGCCATGTCAGAACAGCCCACGAAGAACCACGTCGTGCTCGAAGCACGCGGAGTCACCAAACACTTCCCCGTACGGCGCACCGGACGCGATCTCGTCACGGGCAGGCGCCGCACCGTCCACGCCGTCGACGACGTCTGGCTGCGACTGCGGCGCGGCACCGTCACGGCGCTGGTGGGGGAGTCGGGCTCCGGGAAGTCCACCGTCGCCAGGCTGCTCGCCCAGCTGTATCCGCTCACCGGGGGCGAGATCCGACTGGACGGCACGGCGGTGAAGGCCGGACGCGGCCGGTCCTTCCGCGCGTACGTACGCCGGGTCCAGCTCATCTTCCAGGATCCGTTCGCCTCGCTGAACCCGGTGCACACGGTGCGCTACCACCTCACCCGCGCGCTGCGGATCCACGGCCGGGCGGGCAGCGGCGAGGAGGAGCTGGAACAGCATCTGACCGCCCTGCTGAACCGTGTCCAGCTGACCCCTGCGCACCAGTACCTGGACAAGTTCCCGCACGAGCTGTCGGGGGGACAGCGCCAGCGCGTGGCCATCGCCCGCGCGCTCGGCGCCGATCCCCAGGTCCTGCTCGCCGACGAGCCCGTCTCGATGCTGGACGTCTCGATCCGGCTCGGGGTGCTCAATCTGCTCAAGGACCTCAAGGACCGGCTGCACCTCGCGATCCTCTACATCACCCACGACATCGCCTCGGCCCGCTACTTCGCGGACACCACGCTGGTCATGTACGCGGGCCGGATCGTCGAGGGCGGTGACAGCGAGACCGTCAGCCAGCGCCCCGCGCACCCCTACACCCAGCTCCTCATCGCCTCGGCGCCCGACCCGGACCGGGTGGTCGCCGAGGCGGAGCAGGAGGAGACGGGCAGCGGTGAGCCCCCGTCGCTCATCGACCCGCCCGCCGGCTGCCGCTTCCATCCCCGTTGCCCCAGGGCCATGGAGCGCTGCCGCACCGAACTGCCGCCGCGCTTCGACCTCGAAGGCGGCCAGTGGGCGGCCTGCTGGCTGTACGCGGACGGGGCCGGTGGCGTCGGCGACCGCCGGAAGGAGACCGCGAAGTGACATACCTGCTGAAACGCCTCGCCTTCTACCTGGTCACCGCGTGGGCCGCGATCACCATCAACTTCCTGATCCCGCGCATGATGCCGGGCGACCCCGTCCAGTCGCTCATCTCCCGCTTCCAGGGCCAGCTCGACACCAGCGCCATCAATTCGCTCAAGGCGCTCTTCGGCCTCGACAAGCACCAGTCGCTCTGGCAGCAGTACACCGACTACTGGGCGCATCTGCTCGACGGCGACCTCGGACTCTCCTTCACCTTCTTCCCGACACCCGTCAGTGAGGTGATCGCCCAGTCGCTGCCCTGGACGCTCGCCCTCGTGGGCGTCACCACCCTCATCAGCTTCGTGCTCGGCACCGGAATCGGGGTCTTCACCGGCTGGCGGCGCGGCTCCTGGATGGACAGCCTGCTGCCCGTCACCACCTTCATCTCGGCCATCCCGTACTTCTGGCTGGGGCTCATCGTCATCGCACTGTTCGCCAACAAGTGGTCGCTCTTCCCCGAATCGGGCGGCTATGACAACTCGCTCGTCCCGGCCTTCGACTGGCCGTTCCTCTCCAGCGCGCTCTACCACGCGGTGCTGCCCGGTCTCACCATCGTGCTCAGCGCCATGGCCGGCTGGATCCTCGGCATGCGGAACATGATGGTGACGGTGTCCTCCGAGGACTACGTCATGGTCGCCCAGGCCAAGGGGCTCTCCGAGCGCCGGGTGATGTTCGGATACGCCGCACGCAACGCGATCCTGCCCAACATCTCCGGCTTCGCCCTCTCGATCGGCTTCATAGTCGGCGGCACCCTGCTGGTCGAGATGGTCTTCTCCTACCCGGGCATCGGCTACCAGCTCTTCCAGGGCGTCGGCGCCAAGGACTACCCCCTGATGCAGGGAGTCTTCCTGATCATCACGCTCTCCGTCCTCGCGGCGAACCTCCTCGCCGACGTGCTGTACATGGCCCTCGACCCCCGTACCCGAAGGGAGGCCTAGGACATGGCCGTCACCGCTGCCGGGGGCGCCGTACCGGACGCGACCGGGACCTCGGCGCCCCGCAGGCGCAGGCTCCGTTTCCTGCGCGGCCGCAAGACCGTCGTCGGACTCGCCATCCTGTCCTTCTTCGTCGTGATCGCCGTCATCGGACCGTGGATCGCCCCGTACGACCCGGACGCCATGAGCGACGCACTGCTTCAACCGCCTTCCGGAGCCCACTGGTTCGGTACCACACACACCGGACAGGACGTGCTCTCGCAGATCCTCGTCGGCACCCGCGGCGTCCTGCTCGTCGGCTTCGTCGCCGGTATCCTCGCGACGATCCTGTCCGTACTGATCGGCGTCAGCGCCGGCTTCCTCGGCGGCACGGCCGACGAGCTGCTCTCGGTGCTCTCCAACGTCTTCCTGGTCATCCCGGGACTGCCGCTGATCATCATCATCGCCAGTCTCGTGTCCGACGCCGGTGACCTCCTGATCGCCACCGTCATCGCCCTCACCTCGTGGGCCTGGGGCGCGCGCGTCCTGCGCGCCCAGACGTTGTCGCTGCGCCGCCGGGACTACGTCGAAGCGGCCCGCGCCACCGGTGAGTCCACCTGGCGGATCATCTTCTTCGAGGTCCTGCCGAACCTCACCGCCGTCATCGCCTCCGGCTTCGTCGGCACGGTCATCTTCGCGATCCTCTCCGAGATCACCCTCGCCTTCATCGGCGTCGCCGACATCTCGCGCTGGAACTGGGGGACCGTCCTGTTCTGGGCGCAGTCCAACCAGGCACTGGCCCAGGGCGCGTGGTGGTGGTTCGTCCCGGCCGGACTCTGCATCGCCCTGCTCGGCATGTCGCTCGGCCTGATCAATTTCGGCATCGACGAGTTCGTCAACCCTCGGCTGCGTACGGAGACCGGAGCCTCCCGGAAGATCCGGATGAAGGTCGGCTTCACCCCCGTGGCACGCGGCACGCACGACGCCGCGGCACGCGGTACGCACGACGCCGCGGCACGCGGTACGCACGACGCCGCGGCGCGCGGCACGCACGAGAAGGAGACCCGCTCATGAGTGGCGAGCCCGTCCTCACCGTTCGCGGTCTGAACGTGGACTACGGAATCGGGGACGACGCCGTGCACGCGCTGCGCGACATCGACCTCACCCTGCACCGGGGCGAGGTCCTCGGCCTGGCGGGCGAGTCCGGGTCCGGCAAGTCGACGCTCGCGTACGCCGTCACCCGGCTGCTCTCCCCACCCGGGGTGATCACCGGCGGCGAGGTCCACTACCACCGGCGGGGCGGCGAGGCGCTCGACCTGCTGACCCTCACGGCCCCGGAGCTGAGGGCCTTCCGCTGGCAGGAGCTGTCGATCGTCTTCCAGGGCGCGATGAACTCGCTCAACCCGGTGCACACGGTCCACAGCCAGCTCACCGACGTCCTCCAGGCACACCGCCCGGAGCTGAAACGGACCGAACGGACCGCCCGGGCACGGGAGTTGCTCGCCCTGGTCGGCATCTCCGCCGACCGGCTCGCCGCCTACCCGCACCAGCTCTCCGGCGGGATGCGCCAGCGCGTGATGATCGCGATGGCGCTGGCACTGGAGCCCGAGATCGTCATCATGGACGAGCCGACGACGGCCCTGGACGTCGTCATGCAGCGCGAGATCCTGCGCCAACTGGTCAGGCTCCGCGAGGAGCTGGGCTTCTCGGTCGTCTTCATCACCCATGACATCTCGCTGCTGATCGAGTTCTCCGACCGGATCGCGATCATGTACGGCGGCCGGATCGTCGAGGAGGCCGGCGCCTCCGCGATCTACCAGGACCCCCGCCACCCCTACAGCGACGGCCTGCTGCACTCCTTCCCGGCACTGCACGGCCCCCGCCGTGAACTCACCGGCATCCCCGGCTCGCCGCCGCACCTCACCGCGATGCCCGCCGGCTGCGCCTTCCACCCCCGCTGCGGGCAGGCGCTCGACGCCTGCACCACCCACGTCCCGGTTCTCGCCGCACCCGACGGGGACGATGCGCGCACGGTGGCCTGCTGGCTCCACCGGCCGGTCCCCGCCACCGCGGCACCCCGCTCGTAGCGACCCCACGCACACCACAGGAGACCCATGAACATCGTCACCCCCCAGGGATACGCGCGCGAGATCGCCGCCGAGGCCGTCCCCGGCCTGCCCGCCGACTTCCGCTGGGGCGTCGCCACCGCCGCTTACCAGATCGAGGGGGCCGCGGCCGAGGACGGCCGGACCCCGTCCATCTGGGACACGTACTGCAGGGTGCCGGGCATGGTCGTCCGCGGCGAGAACGGCGATGTGGCCTGCGACCATTACCACCGGATGCCCGAGGACGTGCGGCTGATCGCGGACCTGGGCGTCGACACGTACCGCTTCTCGCTCGCCTGGCCGCGCATCCAGCCGGGCGGTCGCGGCCCGGCGAACGCGAAGGGTCTGGACTTCTACAAGCGTCTCGTCGACGAGCTGCGGTCCAGGGACATCACGCCGTGGATCACCCTCTACCACTGGGACCTCCCGCAGGAACTGGAGGACGCGGGCGGCTGGCCCGCCCGTGACACCGCCCACCGGTTCGCCGAGTACGCCGTGCTCGCCTACGACGCGCTCGGTGACCGGGTCACGCACTGGACGACGCTGAACGAGCCCTGGTGCTCGGCCATGCTCGGTTACGCCTACGGCAACCAGGCCCCGGGCCGGAAGAACTTCGGCGACGCGATCCACGCCGTCCACCATCTGCTCCTCGGCCACGGCCTCGCCACGCGGCACCTCCGTGAGACGGCCGCCGCCCGCGGCAACGACCTGGAACTGGGCATCACGCTCAACCTCGGCACTGCCACCCCCGAGACCGACAGCCACGAGGACGCCGAGGCCTGCCGCCGCGCCGACGGCATGGGCCGGCGCCTCTACCTGGACCCGCTCGTCAAGGGCGCCTACCCCGAGGACGTCGTCGCCGACCTCGCCCTGCGGAACGCCGAGCTCCCGGTCCAGGAGGGAGACCTGGAGATCATCTCCACCCCGATCGACATCCTCGGTGTCAACTTCTACCGGGGCACCCTCTTCTCCGGCGTCACGGAGGACGGCTCCCCGGTCGACGCCGACGGCCTGCCGGTCACCCGCGGTGTGGAGCGCGACCTGCCGCGTACCGCGATGGACTGGGAGATCACCCCCACCGCCCTCACCGACCTGCTGGTGCGCCTGGAGAAGGACTACGGGGTCCCGACGGTCATCACCGAGAACGGTGCCGCGTTCGACGACACCGTCGCCGAGGACGGACGGGTCCACGACGCGGACCGCACCACCTATCTCGCCGACCACATCGCCGCCGTGGCCGCGGCCCACGCCGCGGGAGCGGATGTCCGGGGCTACTTCGCCTGGTCGCTGATGGACAACTTCGAGTGGTCCTACGGCTACGACAAGCGGTTCGGCATCGTCCGCGTCGACTACGCCACACAGGAGCGGACGCTCAAGGACAGCGCCAAGTGGTACCGGGACACGATCCGTCTCACCCGCGACGCATAGGGCCTCTCGTCCGGATCGGGCCGGGCTCGCGTGCCCCGGCCCCGCTCGCTGATCCGGCCCGACCGAACGAAAGGCCCTGGGCCGGATCGGCGTCCGGCCCGGCGCACGGGGGGCCGGCCCAGGCGAGTGACCGCGCAGCCGTCACCCACCTGGGTTAGCTTCGAACCATGCGGAACAGGCTGATTCCGACGCTGCTGGCCGGTCTGCTGCTGATCCTCTCGGTGGCCGTGCTCGCCATGGCACCGGGCGTCGCGCCCGCGGCAGTCCGGGCGTCGACCGTCAACGACGTCGCGCAGGCGCTGCGCAGGAGCCCGGTCTACGTCGACCCGGCCGCCGCCGACCAGCTCTCCCCGGGCCAGGCCGCCGCCCTGACGAAGAAGATCAAGGACGCCGACAAGCCCGTGTTCGTCGCGGTACTGCCGCGGACGCCCGCGTTCCCCGAGCAGACCGTGCTGCCGACCCTGCGCACCGACACCGGCATCACCGGTGTCTACGCGGTCCGTCTCGGCAACGGCTTCAACGCGGGCGCCGATCCCCGGGTCATGACCACCCGAGCGGTCCACAACCTCACCGCCGCCGTGAAGACACCCGGCACGGACACCGACGCCGCGACCCAGCTCAACGCCTTCGTCGACCGCGCCGTCGAACAGGCCCGGGGCAGCGCCCCCGCCTCCTGGGGCGGATCGGCCGCGGGCCGGGGATCGTCGTCCACCGCCGGACTGATCACGGTCGGCGCCGTCCTGGTGCTCGGCGGCGGCACGGCCTACGCGCTCGTCCGGCGCAATCGCAGGCGCAAGGAGGAGGACGAACAGGCCGCGCTCGCCAAGCTCCGGGTCGTTGTGGACGAGGACATCACCGCGTACGGCGAAACCCTGGACCGTCTCGACTTCCATCCCGCCGAGGCAGGCGCCGACGACGCCATGCGCGCCGACTACGAGCGGGCGCTCGACTCCTACGAGACCGCGAAATCCCGTATGGACCGGGCCCGGCGCCCGTCCGACGTGCGCGGGGTCACCCAGGCCCTGGAGGAGGGCCGCTACTCCCTCGCCGTCCTGGAGGCCCGCCGCACGGGCGGTGAGCTGCCCGCCCGCCGCCCGCCGTGCTTCTTCGACCCGCGCCACGGGCCCTCCGTCGCCGACGTCCGGTGGTCCCCGTCCGGCGGTACGGGCCGCGAGGTCCCGGTCTGCGCGGCCGACGAGATCCGGCTGCGCGAGGGCGAGGAGCCGTTGAGCCGCACCGTCGACACGGGCGACGGCCGCCGCGGCCCGTACTGGGAGGCGGGCCCGGCGTACGGCCCCTGGGCGGGCGGCTACTTCGGCGGGGGCCTGCTCCCCGGGCTGCTGGCCGGCACGCTGCTCGGCTCGATGCTGTCGTCCCCCGCGTACGCGGGGGAGTACGGCGGCGGCGACTTCGGTTCCGGCGGTGACTGGAGCGGCGGTGACGTCTCCGGCGCCGACTTCGACCCGTCGGGCTTCGACGGCGGAGGTTTCGGGGACGGCGGCGACCTCGGAGGGGGCGGCGGCTTCGACGGCGGCGGGTTCTGAGCCGCTGATCGGCGAACTCTCGGGCAGGGGCGATCCATGCTAGACCTGAAGTTATGTCTGGTATCGGCCGATTCCGGGCGAGGCTGCGACGCTCCGTCCGGAGTTCGCATCGGCACGATGGGGGGAGCTCGGGCCGAGCCACCCCCGCGCCGTCGCGCCAGGAGACGACGCACCGCTCCCCGGGCCGCGATCTGCTCTCGCTGTTCAGCGTGCGCACCGTGGCGGGCCAGGTCTTCTGCTTCGTGCTGGGGCTCGTCGTGCTGCTCATCACCGGTTTCGCGGTCGCGCTGGTGCTGCAGGGCCGTCGCGACAGCCTGCAGGAGGCCCGGATGCGCACACTGAGCGTGGCCCAGACCTTCGCGCACTCGCCGGGCATCGTGGCGGCGCTGGACAGCAAGGACCCCACTGCGATTCTGCAGCCGCGCGCGGAGCAGATCCGCAAGGACGCCCATGTGGAAAACGTCGTAGTGGCCAGCACCCAGGGCATCCGCTACACCCATCCGGACCCCGCGCTGATCGGGAAACACCTCGTCGGCCCCTGGAAGGAAGCGTTGACCGGCCCCGGCTTCACCCGGACGTTCAAAGGCGCCCGGGGGCCCTCGGTCAACTCCGTGGTGCCCGTGCCGAGGCCCGGCGGATCGGTGGCCGGACTGGTGTCGGTGGGCATCACCGACCGGTCGGTGAACAGCGTGGCCGACCGGTCCATCCCGTTCAGCATCGGTGCCGGGGCGGCGGCCCTGGCGGCGACCGCGGCCGGCGCGGCGCTCGTGAGCAGACGGTTGCGGCGTCAGACCCGTGGGCTCGGACCAGCGGAGATGACCCGCATGTACGAGCACCACGACGCGGTGCTGCACGCGGTCCGCGAGGGCGTCCTCATCATCGGGCCCGGCCAGCGGCTGACGCTCGCCAACGACGAGGCCCGCAGGCTGCTCGGCCTGCCCCCCGACGCCGAGGGCCGGGCGGTGACGGACCTCGGACTGGACCCAGCCGCCGCCGAACTGCTGCTCACCTCCGACGGGGTCGTCACGGACGAGGTACTGCGCAGCGGCAACCGCCTGCTGGCCGTCAACCTCAGACCGACGGACGCGCGCGGCGGGCCGCCGGGCACCGTGGCGACCCTGCGGGACACCACCGAGCTCCGCAAGATCACGGGCAGGGCGGAACTCGTCCACGAACGCCTGCTGCTGCTCTACGAGGCCGGTAACCGCATCGGAACCACCCTCGATGTGACCCGGACGGCCCAGGAGCTGGCGGAGGTGGCGACGCCCGGATTCGCCGACGTGACCACCGTCGACCTCGCCGATCCCGCGATGCCCGGGGAGGAACCGATCGCCCAGTCCGACACCCCGCTGGACATGCGCCGTACCGCCGTCGCCACCACTGACCCGGACCAGCCCCTGTACCCGGTCGGCCGACTGGTCGGATTCGTTCCCTCCAGGATCCACGCCATGCGGGTGCACAGCGCGTCGACCGGGCTGGGTCCCGAGGTGATCGCCCAGCTCGGCTGGCGCTACTGGGATCCCGAGCGGGCCGCCGGCATCCTCGACTACGGCTTCCACTCGGTGCTGTCCGTACCGCTGCACGCGCGTGGTGTCATCCTGGGCCTGGCCAACTTCTGGCGCGCGGGCGACTCCGAACCGTTCGACGACGACGATCAGTCCTTCGCCGAGGAACTGGTGGCGCGGGCGGCCGTCAGCGTGGACAACGCCCGCAGGTACACACGCGAACACGAGATGGCCGTGACACTGCAGCGCAGCCTGCTGCCCAGCGACCTGCCGGAGCAGAACGCCCTCGATGTCGCCCACCGCTACCTGCCGGCGCGGGCCGAGGTGGGCGGCGACTGGTTCGACGTGATCCCGCTGTCCGGCGCCCGGGTCGCCCTGGTCGTCGGCGACGTGGTCGGGCACGGGCTGCACGCGGCGGCCACCATGGGACGGCTGCGCACCAGCATCCACAATTTCTCCGCGCTGGACTTCGCGCCCGACGAACTTCTCGGGCACCTGGACGAAGCGGTCAGCCGGATCGACCAGGGCGAAACCACCAACGGCGGCAGTGCCGAGATCACCGGTGCCACCTGTCTGTACGCGATCTACGACGCGGTCTCCGGCAACTGCTCGGTGGCCCGCGCCGGCCATCCCAGCCCCGCGCTCGTGCTCCCCGACGGCACCGTCGAGTTTCCCGAGGTCCCGGCCGGTCTGCCCCTCGGCATCGGCGGCATGCCTTTCGAGGCGGCCGAGTTCCACGTTCCCGAAGGGAGCCGACTGGTCCTGTACACGGACGGTCTCATCGAACTCCGTGACCGCGACATCGACGCGGGCCTGGAGCTGCTGCGCACCACCCTGGCCGGTCGCGACCGGACACCGGAGGAGACCTGTGACGACCTGCTCGACGCGATGCTGTCCGACCAGCCGTCCGACGACGTCGTGCTCCTCGTGGCCCGTACCCATGTGCTCGATCCCGACCAGGTCGCGCAGTGGGACGTCGCCACCGACCCGGCGGCCGTGGCCGGAGTCCGCAAGAACGTCGCCGAGTGGCTCGCCGACCGGGGCCTGGACGAGGAGGCGTTCACCACCGAGCTGATCCTGAGCGAACTGGTCACCAACGCGGTGCGCTACGGGAGCGGGCCGATCGAAGTCCGCCTCCTGTACGACCGCAACCTGATCTGCGAGGTGTCCGACACCAGCAACACCTCACCGCACCTGCGCTACGCGACGACGACGGACGAGGGTGGCCGGGGCCTGTTCCTCGTCGCCCAGATCGCCGAACGCTGGGGCACCCGTTACACGGAGACGGGCAAGGTGATCTGGTCCGAGCAGACGGTCGGCGAACCGGAGGAGGAAGAAGAGGAAAAAGAGGACGGGGGAGAGAAGGAAGAAGAGGAGCAGGAGGCCCGGAGTGCCGACGGAGAGCCGTCGTGACACGCTGAAAAGGGGGACGGGGATCGCGCCGGTCCCGGCATGACCGCCGGACCGACCATTTCGTCACCCGAGGAGATCGACATGGCCAGTGACACCACCGGGGCCTCAGCGAGCCGCACGAACCCGAGCCCCACGCATGCGCCCACGTCCGGCACCACCGTGCTGGCAGCGGTCCTGATGATCACCGGTGGAGTGATGGCGGTCTTCGAGGGGATCGCGGCCCTTTCGAAGGACCATCTGTTCGTCGTCACGCGCCACTACGTGTTCGAGTTCAGCCTGATGGGCTGGGGCTGGGTCCACCTCATTCTGGGCATCCTTCTCGTCCTCGCCGGCTGTGCCGTGTTCAGCGGAGCCCTGTGGGCGCGCTTCTTCGGTGTCGCCGTCGCCAGCCTGGGCGCGATCGCCAACTTCCTGTGGCTGCCGTACTACCCCTTGTGGGCCCTGGTGTTGATCGTCGTCAACATCATCGTCGTCTGGGCGCTGTGCATGGGCATGCACCGAGAGGCGGACGCGGGCCTGACCGTCTGACCCGGCGGGTTCCGGACCCTGTCGAGCAGTCCGTCCGACCGCGTGAACCGCTCCGTCCTGTCGATGTCCGAGTTCGCCGTACCGTCAGGACAGGTGCCGTCAGGAAGGTCAAGGTTTTGCCGCTTCGGCAACGAAGCTTGCCGTTGTCGCGCCCAGCGCGGACGCTCTCCGGTGAACGGAGGTGCTTCTCATGAACGACATGGGCGAGACGAACGACACGGACGGCATGGACGAGGCGGATCAGCGGTACGACGTGGTGGTGATCGGCGGTGGAGCCGCCGGGCTGAGCGGAGCCGTGTCACTGGCCAGGGCGCGGCGATCGGTGCTGGTGATCGACGCGGGCCGGCCGCGCAACGCCCCCGCGTCGCACGTGCACAGCTATCTGGGACGCGAGGGCACACCACCGTCGGAGCTGGTGGCCGCGGGCGGTGACGAGGTGACCGGTTACGGGGGCGAGGTCGTCGAGGGCACGGTGGTGGCCGCCGAGCGGCTGCCCGGCGGCGAGGGGTTCCGTGTCGTACGGGAGGACGGGGCCGACGTGATGGCGCGCCGGCTCCTGGTGGCCACCGGCCTCGTCGACGAACTGCCCCCGGTGCCGGGCGTGGCCGAGCGGTGGGGGCGTGAGGTCCTGCACTGCCCGTACTGCCACGGCTGGGAGGTCAGAACCCGCCCGATCGGCATTCTCGCCACCGGCCCCCTGGCCGTGCACCAGGCCCTGCTGTGGCGCCAGTGGAGCGCGGACATCACCTTCTTCGTCCACACCGGGCCCGAGCCCGCCGAGGAGGAGTACGAGCAGCTGGCCGCGCGTGGCATCGCCGTGGTCGACGGAGAGGTCGCCGGTCTTGAGGTGGCGGACGACCGGCTCACCGGGGTGCGGCTGGCGGGCGGCCGGGTGATCGCGTGCGAGGCCGTCGTGGTCCAGCCCCGCTTCACCGCCCGTGCGGGCGCCCTCACGGGCCTGGGTCTGACGGCGGCCGAGCAGGAGATGGGTGGTCAGGTGATCGGTACGTACATCGCCGCCGATCCGACCGGAGCGACGGAGGTCCCCGGCATCTGGGTGGCCGGCAATGTCGCCGACCCGAAGGGACAGGTCATCGCTGCGGCCAACGCGGGGATGCGGGCCGCAGCGGCGATCAATGCGGACCTGATCGCCGACGAGACCCGCAGGGCGGTCGCCGTCCGTCGCCGCACGGCCTTCTCGGCGGCGACGGAGCGCGAAGTCTGCGAGCGGGTGCTCGGGGAGCGGCGACACGGTCTGTGACCGGCCGGTCGGCGGGGTCCGTACGTCGAGCGACCCGGCCCGGCCGGAATCGGTCACCCCACGGCCCGCCCCCGGCGACGCCGAGCGCCCGCCTTCCGTCCCTGGCGGGGGAGGGGGAAGGCGGGCGCGCTCGGGTTCGGGTGTGAGGCGGCGGGAGGCGTCAGGCCTGCTGTGCCGCGGCCTTGATCGCGGAGATGTCGAAGTTGAGCTTGACCTTGTCGCTGACCATCACGCCGCCGGTCTCCAGCGCCGCGTTCCAGGTCAGGCCCCACTCGGAGCGCAGGATGTCGGCGCTGCCCTCGAAGCCGACGCGCTCGTTGCCGTAGACGTCGGTGGCCGAGCCGTTGAACTCCAGGTCGATGGAGAGGGGGCGCGTGACGTCCTTGATCGTGAGGTCGCCGGTGATGCGGTACGCGTCGCCGCCCAGCTGCTCGGCCTGCGTGGAGCGGAACGACATGAGGGGGAACTTCTCGGCGTCGAAGAAGTCGCCGCTGACCAGGTGGCCGTCGCGGTCGGCGATTCCGGTGTCGACGCTGGCGATCTTGACATCGATCGACGCGGTGGAGTTGGCGGGGTTGTGACCGTCGAGGTTCAGGCTGCCCTCGTGCTCGCCGAAGGAGCCGCGGACATTGGTGACCATGGCGTGGCGCACGGTGAAGCCGATGCTGCTGTGCGCCGGGTCGATCGTGTAGTCACCGCTGAGGGCGGCAAGAGCCGGGTCCACGGCGGTGGCGACGGTGGCGGACGGGGCGTTGTTGTTCTTGCGGTTGAACAGAGCCATGGCTCCTCCTCGGGGGACGTGATCGAGCGGTGGTCGAAGTGATTGTTTAACCTTCAACGAGACTGACTGTAGCGCCATCTAGTTCAAAGTTCAACATCAGGCCGAGTGGATTGCCGCGGAAGAGGTCTCCGGTGTCGCCGCCCTCTGGCGACGCGCGTAGAACTCGGGCAGTATCTTCCTGCCCCTAACTTGTCATGAGCAGGAGGATCCCCCCATGGTGTCCCGTATGACACTGCGCCCCGTCCTGACCGCCCTCGCCCTCGTCCTCGGCGTCCTCTTCGCCCCCGGCGTCGGCGTCCTCGGCGGCGGTGCCACCCAGGCCCATGCCGACACGAAGCTCACCCACGCCCAGGCCACCGCCCGGTTCAGCTCCTCCGGGATCACCTGGTCGTCCTCCGGCAACTGCTCCAACCGCAACGTGTCCACCTGCACCTCGTTCGACCAGCTCAACCTGGCCACCGCACAGGGCGCCCAGACCCTCAAGAGCGCCACGGGCTGCGCGCTGAACATCACCGGCGGCACCGAGACCGGGCACGCCAGTGGCACGTACTCGCACTGGAACGGCTACAAGCTCGACTTCGGCAAATCCACCTGCCTCACGAACTACGTCCACGGCGTCTTCACCTACATAGGGCTGCGCGGCGACGGCGCACCCCAGTACAAGGCCGGTTCCGGCAACATCTACGCGGACGAGGGCAACCACTGGGACGTGACGTACTACAACTGCGGCGGCTGCTGACCGCGCCGTACCCGCTCGCACGGGGTGCCTCGTTCCGCCACGGGGTTCGCGTGACCTCGGCCTCCATGACCTGTTCGCGGTCGTGGAGGCCGAGCACGTTGTGCGGGACGGCACGGACACAAGGACAACTCGGTGGGGGCGCGGGCGCGTTCATCGTGGCCGGCCACGGCGAACGGGCTGGCCACGGCGAACGGGCTGGCCACGGCGAACGGGCTGGCCACGGCGAACGGGCTGGCCACGGCGAACGGGCTGGCCACGGCGAACGGGCCGGGCCGGCCCGAGGCCGGTGCCGTTGCCGTGCTCCGTCCGGAGCGGTACGGCCCGTTCGCCGCGCCCTGGACCGATCCGGCCGTCGTGCAGCCGCGACGACCGGCCCGTCCCCGCCGCCGGAGGCTCAGGCCCCCACGCTCACCGTGAACCGCCGCGGGTTGCCGTCGTTCGCGGCGCCCGAGACGTCCGGCTGCCCGTCGGGGCGTACGTCGTCGTACGGGAAGGCATAGCCGATCGGGGTGTGGGAGTGGACGACGCGCGACCAGTGGTTGGTCGCCACGCCCTGGTAGTAGTCGGAGGCCGAGGTGCCGTTCGGCTGGTCGGGGTGGGTGAGCATCAGGGAGCGGTTGAAGCCGGCCGCGAGCCGGGCCAGCAGCGCCTTCTTGTCGTCGGGGTCGCCCGGGTTGTTGGCGAACGGGCCGTGGTTGCAGGTGAAGACGTCCTTGGAGGCCGGCTTGGTGAAGGAGTGCCCGCCGTCGAAGGTCAGGAGGTCGCCGTCGACCCGGCCGGTGCGGACACCGCGACCACCCTGCAGATCGATCCGCAGATCGGTGGAGCGGTACTTCTCCCAGACCTGGTCGACGTAGGCCGTGAACACGTCGCGGAACGGCATCTCGTCCGGCCGGTCGAAGAACGGCGCCATCAGGTTCTGCGGCGAGATCACCCGCAGCACACCGCCGTCCGAACCGCGGATCACCAGCTTGTCCCACGGCTGCCCGTCGGCGGCGGCCTGGGCGGTGAGCCCGTCGGCGATCCGCTGCACGGCGCCGTCCGGGAGCGGGGCCACGGTGTGCGTGCCGTCGCCCTCCAGGGCCAGGCCGATCGGCAGCGCGGTGACCAGGTCGACGTAACTGATGTTCGCGTACAACTGCTGAGGATTGAAGGTGAACTCGCAGAACGACCAGGTCCGCCCGTAGTTGGCGTCCGTGGACGTGGCGAACGCGGGCTCGACGAGGGCGGGGCCGGGGTTGAGGTAGAAGGTGAGGGTGTCGTCGCGCACGAAGTAGACGCGGGCCCCGTACATCTGAGGAAGCGTCAGTACCACCGGCGCGGCGCCCGCCGCGTTCAACGGGATCGCGCAGTCGACCGGCAGCGGTGTCTGCGGCGCGGCCGGGGAGTCGGGACGGTAGACCCCGCCGTCGGCCCGCAGCAGTACCCAGCGGTCGGTTCCCTGCTCGTGGCCGGTGACGTAGGCGTTGACCCTGCCCGGCAACGAGCGGTTCTCCAGGGCGAGTTCGCAGGTCGCGGGGGCGGCGGAAGCGTGTGGGCTCAGGGCGCTTCCCCAGAGGGGGTAGGTGAGAGCGGTCGCCGAGGCGGCGGCGCCACCCGTCAGGAACAGTCTGCGTGAAATCACGAGAGGACTCCCGAGGTGTGTGGGGGGCCACGGACGGGCGGTCTTGCGGGAACGGGGCGGGGCGTCCGCGGTGCGCACCACTCTCGTGATGGCCGGGGTGGGCGTCAAGACTTGTGGCTGAGAGCGCTCTCAAAAATGGGAAGTCTTCACAACTCGACGCTTTGAAGGGGCGGCTGCTGCAGAACCGGCGCGGTGCCATGGCCGCCCGCGCGGGCCGGCGGGACACGGACGCGGTGATCCGCCGCGTGCACCCGGCCGGCCGCTCGGGTTCGAGGAAGCCGGCCGGGCCGCGCCGGCATCCAGGATGGCGCTACCTCCGGACGCCCGGTCCGGTACGGGTCACGTGCGCTCGACGTGCGCGACGCGCACGGACGCGATGTCTTTGACGGTGCCGTGCTCGATCTCCGAGTCCAGCGGTGCCGATTCCCCCGTCTTCGTCTTCCCCGGGCCCAGTTTGTCGGCCGTCACCCCGGTCTTCCCGAGGACATCCCCGTCCTTGTCCAGGAACTCGAACCGCGCGTAGTAATTCGCGGCTCCGCTCCCGCCGTTCCTGATCGTGTAGTGCACGACGTACGCATGCGCAGTCGAACCAAGCCGAACTGCCACATCCTTGTTCGAAATCCCCTCCGCGCACGCCAGGATGATGCGGCAACGCAAAGCCCACGCCTGCGGCGTGGAACGGCGCCGCACCCACCCCTCCAGCGCAGCCCGTTCCTCATCCGACAGGATCAAACGCGCCACAGACCAAGCCTATACATCTGAACAGAATTCCTGACTCAGAAGACTAGGGCGTGTATCGAAAGTGCTGGTCGCCGGCGCGACACTGCCTAAAATGGCATGCGATCTTCGCCCGGTCGTGCTGGGATCAATCGCTATGAATGGTCATTTCTTTGACGAAGCAGACTTGACGGACAGGATGGAACGGAACCTGGCGGAACACGCCTGTCATCTGCACCGGAGTATGTTTGGTGCGACCGTCACAGAGGCTGGTGACCTCCTGGTCGCGGACAGCGGCCTGGACGACGACACTTTCAACATCGTTGCCGCGGCCCGCTTCACCGCCGCCGACGCTACCGCACG
This sequence comes from Streptomyces sp. NPDC047515, assembly GCF_040643055.1. Lineage (NCBI taxonomy): Bacteria > Bacillati > Actinomycetota > Actinomycetes > Kitasatosporales > Streptomycetaceae > Streptomyces > Streptomyces sp. NPDC047515. Next base: position 108,272 of record NZ_JBEYTM010000014.1, on the reverse strand, counting down.
TATCACCGAGACCGCCGGGACGCTGGCCGGCACCGGCCGCCGTTTCTCCTGGTGGGTGGGTCCTGCCTCGACACCGCTGGACCTCACCGCCCGCTTGGCGGCGGCCGGTCTGCCGGCGTCCGAACGCGAGACGGCGATGTGGGCCGAGCTGGACGACACCCTGCCGCCTCCCGCGGTCCGAGAACTGGACATCCGGAGGGTGACCACGCCCGAGCAGCTCGCCGACTACGCCACGGTCCTCGCCGCGAACTGGAACCCGCCCGCCGAAACCGTCCGCAGCTTCTTCGCCCGGGCCGCCCCGCAGGCACTGGCCGCGACCTGCCCGGCCCGGTACCTCGTCGGCTACGTGGAGAACCGTCCGGTCTGCTCCGCCGAAGTGTTCCACCACGCGGGAGTCGCCGGCATCTACAACATCTCCACCCTGGCCGCCCACCGTCGGCGCGGCTACGGCGGCGCCATCACGCTCGCGGCCCTCCGCACGGCCCGCGACCGAGACCACCGCATCGCGGTCCTGCAGGCGTCGACCGACGGCGAGCCCGTCTACCGCCGCCTGGGCTTCCGCTCCTGCGGCCAGTTCACCGAACATGCCATCAACCCCTGAACCACCAAGACTCCACGGGCTGTCCGTCCGCCATCCCTGACTGGGCTGGTCACAGCCACTCATTGATGGCCGCTACGAGGACAGTGGCCTCGTAGTGGCCCGCGAGCTTGTCGTATCTCGTGGCCACAACTCGGTTCCTTTTGAGGCGGTTAATGCCGCACTCGACGGCATGCCGAGCCTTGTAGTCCTCGGCGTTGAACTTGGGCGGCCGGCCACCGCGGGAGCCGCGGTTCTTGCGGGAGGCGTACGCCTTGTCAGCGCGCACGCGATCGGGGCGGACGCGCGGCCGGCCCGGCCCGAGGCGGGGCACGCGGACCTTCTTCAGCACCGTTTCGAACTCCGGCGAGTCGCCACGCTGCCCTGCCGTCACCACGATCGACATGGGCTTTTGGCCCTGCTCGACGGCCAGGTGCAGCTTGGTGGTGAACCCGCCCCGCGAGCGTCCCAGCCCGTGATCACCAGGCTCGGCGAACACGCCGCCCGGCGGTTCTTTCTGTAGTTCACCCTGCCGACGAGCTCCGGCCGCATGCTGGTGGGCGCGGCACACTGTGGAGTCGACGTTCAGGTCCCACGTGATCGCGCCCTTCGCATCAGCCAGGGACTGAAGCCGGGTGAGGACCTGGTGCCAGGTGCCGTTCCGCTGCCATCGGCGGAACAGATCGTAGATCCGGCCCCACGGTCCGTACTCGACGGGGACGTCCCGCCACGGAACACCCGTGCGGACCCGGAACCGTATGCCGTCGATCAGCCGCCGCCGAGGTCAGATGGGTGGCCGCCCCGCCTTGGCACCCTGCGGCAATAGCCGGCGGTCGCCCGCCGAAGTTCGACAAGTTCGACAAGATCGATTATCGCGAGCGCCACGCGGTCGAATGCGGCATCAACCGCCTCAAGAGGAACCGAGCCGTCGCCACGAGATACGACAAACTCGCGGTCCGCTATGAAGCAACAGTGCTGGTCGCGGCCATCAACGAATGGATATGACTGGCCCCACCACGCGCCCAGTCGCTAACCTCGGCCCTCATGAACCAGCGGCAGCGAAAGAAGCTCTCCCGGCGCCTCTTCAACGCGATTCCGGTGGGTGACACCGCTGCCGTGAAGGCGGTACTGCGGGCTGGGGCAGACCCGGAGCAAGCCGACAGCGAAGGCACCACCCCTCTGTACGCCGCATCCGTGAACGGAGAAGCCGAGATCGCCCGCCTGCTTCTGGCGGCCGGCGCCTCCCCTGACACCGAGAGCAGCGGAATCGGCGCAGAGGGCACGCCGCTGTGCGCAGCCGCATGCTGGGGGCACACCGAGACAGCGCGCGCGCTGTTGGCGCACGGTGCCGATCCGAATGTGCAGGAAGATCACGGCACAGGCTGGTCCCCCTTGGACTGGGCGAACAATGGCCCCCACCTCGCAACTGTCGCTCTCCTCACCACGGCGGGCGCCACCACCAGCGGGCGAACGACATAGCAGCAGCGTTCGCCATCACGTTGCATGGATCTCAAGATCGACTTCCGATACACCCGCCCAGGGCATTTCGGCAACGCGGGAAGCGTGCGTGCCAGGGCGTGGCCGCACCCGATCAGAGGCCGCCCGACAGGCTCTAATCACTCCGGTGGTGCATGGGTGGCCGATCAAGTACTTCGACATAGATGATTTGGCCATCCACGACGTCCAGGCACAGCATGCCTCGCGAGGGCAGGAGCGGCACGCACCGATGGCCGGCGCCATATGGCTGCCCTTGCTGATGAGCTGCGGTCTGGAAGCTCTGGCAAAAGTCATCGCCGCAGCGGCACTCGTCGACCAGACGAAGATCCCACGCACAGATGGCCGGCTCGCGCTCTCCTTCGTTCTCCAGGAGAGTGATCAGCTCTGCGACGAGATCCGGAAGACATCGCGGACAAGGGCTGCCAGGGACCCGGTCACTGCTGGCAAGTCCGCCGGCGCACGACGCTCGGCTCTCCCTTGCCGGGCGAGCCCGCCTGGCGCGTGATCGCCTCGTGGGCGAGGGTGGTGCCTAAGGGCTGTCCCGTAATCCCTGGCGGGCGTGCGACATCGCTGGCGGGCGTGCGACGACAGCTACGGCACCTCGCCGCGTTGTCGGAACGCCCGAATACATCCAGTATTCGGGCGTCCGTTCGCCTTGTGATGCGCCGCATCCGACGCCGCACGCTGATCCACCAGGGATTACGGGACAGCCCTTAGGGCGGCTTGCCGCCGCCCGCCTGCGGTTCACGGCCGAACGGACCGGCTCGCGCATCGCGGAGATCGACGCCACGCATGGGGTGCCGGTCTCACAGCCCCAGGCTGCCACCGCCTCCTGAAGGAATCAGCCATGTCGAACTTCACCCCGTACCTGGAGCGCAATCAGGCTTTCGCGGCCTCCGGTGCCCAGGCTGACGTCCCCCGGATTCCGTTCATCCCCTTCAAGCAGCTGTACCTGATCACCTGCATCGATTCGCGCGTGGAGCCCGCGGCTGTGCTGGGCGCCAGGCTCGGAGAAGCGATCGTCGCACGTAACGTCGGCGGCCGAGTGACGCCGGCGGTCATCAAGGACCTCGCCTGGATCGTGCACCTGCACGAGAACAGGACTCCTGACGCGGATTGGTTCGAGATCGCCGTCATCCACCACACCGACTGCGGCTCGGGACTGCTCGCCGACGATGATCTGCGCGCCGGCTACGCCGCCCGCGGCGGCTGGGACGAACAGACCTCCTTGGAGATGGCCGTCCTGGAGCCGTCCAAGACGGTCCGGAAGGATATCGCCAAGCTGCGCGCGGCACCCGAGCTCGCGCCGGGCATCGGCAACATCAAGATCGGCGGCTACGCCTACGACCTCGGGACCGGGAAGATCACCACCGTCGTGCAGCCCGGCTGAGCGGGACCCGGTCCGGGCTGGTGAACGTGACCTCGGTGATCTTCGCTCTCCAGGAACGTCCCCACCTCGGCCGGCCGCGGGCGAACTGGTCTCCGATGAAGCGCTCGCGTCGCGAGCCGGAACCGCTGACAGGTGGGGCGGGTGTCCGCCTCAGGCCGTGGCGCTGAGGAAGGCGGCCCAGGCGGCAGGGGGAACGGTGAGGACGGGGCCGTCGGTGACCTTGGAGTCGCGGATGTGGACGGCGGCGGGGTGGGCGGCCACCTCGACGCAGTCGCCGCCCTGGCTGCTGCTGTAGCTGGACTTGAACCAGACGAGGGTGGCGGAGCGAGGGTCCGGGTGTGCTGCGCGGGTCATGACTCTCCAAGCAGTTCGTCCAGTAGGCGCGCGCTCTTCTCGACAGAAAGCGCCTGCGAACGCAGCATCCCATACATCTGTTGGAGCACGCTGACGTCATCTGGATCTTCGTGCAGGTAGCTGGTCAGCTGCCCCTCCACGTAGACAAGGTGGTCGTGATCAGGTGTCTCCAGCAGCACCATCGGACCCGCCAGTCCCGCGTGCTTCGGGAGTTTCATTGGCATGATCTGAAGCCCCAGGAACGGGAGTTCCATGCATTGACGCAGATGCCGGATCTGTTCCCGCAGCATGACGGGGTCCCCGATCTCGCTGCGGAGAATGCTCTCCTCCAGCACGAAATGCAGCATCGGGCGGGGCTTGCGATCGAGGAGCTTCTGCCGGTCGAGTCGGCCTGCCACCCACTCCTCCTGCTCGTCCTCTTCGAGAGGCGGATAGAGGCAGGAGAAGACGAACCGGATGTACTCCTTTGTCTGGAGCAGCCCAGGTACCACCTGGCTCTGGTACGACAGCAGCGTCACCGCCTCCTGCTCGTACTCCACGAAGTCCTGCACGAACGCCGGGAACCGCTCCTTCGTCGGCACCTTCGACACCGCGACCTGCAACACCCCCCTCGTGTCGAGGAGTTCGTCCAGTTGTGCCGCGAAGTCCACCTGCAGTGCCCTGCGTCCCTGTTCGATCGACGCGATCGTGTCCTCGCCCACGCAGCACCGATCGGCCAGAGCCGCCTGTGTCATCCGGGCCGCCTTTCGGAACGTCGCCAGCTGGGCGCCGATCAAGTGCCAGGACGTGATCCGCTTGTTCTTCTTCGCCGAGTGCATGGACTGCCTCTCCCCGTCACGAAACCCGGATGACCCGTCAGAACCCGTACAAGCGCGTTGTACGACCCGACGCACTGATCAACGCTAGTGACTTTGTGTGACGTTGGCTGTGTGAACGAACCAACTCAACTCCCCTGCTTCCGCGAGGTGTTCCATCGCAGGGAACGCCGCGCCGTGCCACTCGTACGGCAGTTCGTGCGCGAGGCGCTCGTCGACTGGGCGTGCGAGTCCCGCGCCGACGACGTATTGCTCTGCGTGAGCGAACTCGTCACCAACGCCCTGCTGCACGGCGTCCCGCCCGGTCGTGGTTTCCGTGTCCACCTCTACCTGAAGCCGGCCGACGATGTCTTGCGCGTCGAGGTCCACGACAGTGGCGACGGGGAGGTGCGCCCCGTCGTTGCGGACCCGGCTTCCGACGCGGAGGGCGGGCGCGGGCTGCTGCTGGTGGCGGCGCTCGCCGACAAGTGGGGGGTGGGGGAGCGGAATCCCGGCAAGGTGGTGTGGTGCGAGTTCGCGGTACGTGGGCCCGCCCCGTGCGCCGAGCCGTGTGGCTCTGCCGAGGCGCTCCCCGGATGACTGGACGGGTTGACGCGTCCCTCGGATGACCGGACGGGTCGACGCGGTCGCCGCCGACATGTCCGGCGGCCGGTCGGTTTTCGCCGCAGGTGGAGGATTCTTGCCACCCCACCTGTTCGGCCGACAGTTGCTGCAATAGGGGATTAATACCGACCGGGTCGAAGTGGCCGAAGTGGCTGTCGTCGCACAATGAATACCTCACTGTCTCTCTCGGCCCGGCTTGTCTTCCTTGTCGCGTACCGATATCGGGCATCCCGGGCCGACGGTGCCGGAGGTCGGAAGATTTCCTTGTCGCGCGGTTTGCCGTCGGGTCGCGCGGTGTACTACTGGGTTGTTCGACGCGCCGCCAGATCGACCACGACCTGTCCACCGCCGTTCATTTCTTGTAATGTTCCTGCCAGTCACCGCGCGTAGAATTCCCGATGGACACCGAGTCCTGACAGGTAGTCGTTCCACACCTCCGCGCCCGGACTGCCGTTTGTGCTGGACGGTCGTGGTGTTTGCAGTAGTTCCTGACCTGTTCCGGTTGTCAGGGGGCACCCGTACGGCCGGCCGAGAGTATGAGGCACGTTCTGTGAAGGTTCGTACGAGGCGGTCGAGCATCCTCATCGCCAGTGGATTAGCAATGGCCCTGCTGACAGGCTGCGGCTCCGACGACCAGATCTTTGCATTCGACAGCAAGGAGAAGATGGTCGTCGGGATGTCCGACGGCATCCTTGCGACAGATCCGGCCGCGGGGTACGACCCCGGGTCCTGGCTGCTGTTCAACAATGTCTTCCAGTCCTTGTTGAGCTTCCCGCCCGGGGCTTCCATACCCGTGCCGGAGGCCGCCAAGAACTGCGGTTTCTCGGACGGCAGCCGGACCTACACCTGCACTTTGCGTGACGGGTTGAAGTTCAGCAACGGCCACAGCCTCACCTCGGAAGACGTCAAATACTCCTTCGACCGGGCCATCGAAATCAACGACCCGGCGGGCCCGGCGCCCTTGCTCTCCACCATCTCGGCGATCAGTGCGCCGGACGACAAGACGGTCGTGTTCCGTCTCAAGGTGCCGGACGCCATCTTTCCCAGCAAGATCGCATCGGGTGCCGGCTCCATCGTGGACCACAGGGTCTATCCCAAAGACAGGCTGCTCCAGGGCGGCAAGGCGGTTGGTTCCGGCCCCTACATGCTGGATTCGATCGACAAGTCGAAGGCCGAATTCTCGGTCTATTCCGGCTACCACGGAACGGCCGAGGTGAAGAACGGCGGCGTGACGCTGAAGCTCTTCCGCGGAGACCAGCAGGCACTCAAGACGTCCCTGGAGAAGGGCGATGTCGACATCGCCTACCGTGGCCTCACCGCCAAGGCGATAGCCGCCCTGGACACCTCGCCCACCGCGGAGAAGAACGGCATCGAGGTGGTCCAGGGCGACAGCGCCGAGGTCCAGCACATGGTCTTCAACATGGCCGACCCGGTGGTCGGCAAGCTCGGTGTGCGCAAGGCCATCGCCTATCTCGTCGACCGCAACTCCCTGGTCAGCAAGGTCTACGAGTCCACGGCGGCGCCGCTCTACTCGATCATCCCGGCCGGCATCACCGGCCACGGCACCTCCTTCTTCGACACCTACGGCGACAGCGCGCAGCCTCAACGCGCGAAGGATGCCCTGCAGGCCTCCGGTATCACCGACAAGGTGAAACTCACCCTCTGGTCCACCCCGAGCCGTTACGGGCCCGCCACCGACGACGAGTTGCAGACCATCGCCGACCAGCTCAACAAGAGCGGCCTCTTCGAGGCGAAGATGAAGTCCGTCCCGTTCGACCAGTACGAGAAGGACATCGCCGACGGTAAGTACGGGATCTACGTCAAGGGGTGGGTGCCGGACTATCCCGACCCCGACAATTTCACTCAGCCGTTCTTCGGCAAGGGCAATGTCCTGTCGAACAACTATGAGAACAGCGAGATAACCAAGCGGATCATCCCGCAGACTTCGTCCGTGACCGACCGCTCGAACACCCGGGAGGATTTCGGCAAGCTGCAGGACATCGTGGCGCAGCAACTGCCGCTCCTGCCGCTCTGGCAGGGAAAGCAGTACGCGGTCGCCCACGAGAATGTCCGGGGCCTGCAGAACTGCCTGGACACGTCGACCGTCTTCCGGTTCTGGGAGCTCGGCACCGCGCCGTGACGGCTGTCCCGTGATCCGTGGCGGAGACCGGAGGACGGTCCGGCGCGCTCGGTTCCCGCGACCGGAACGTCTTTGGCCGAGCGTCCTCGGGTGTGGGCCGGACCGCGCCGACGGCGGCCCTGCCGCACACCGCCGCACCGGACACCGGCACCGCGTACCCGCACGGCAGGCCCGGCCCGGCCCGGCCCGGCCCGTCCGGCCCGTTCCGGCCGGGAACGACCCGGTCCGACCGGGAACGACCCGCCATCGCGGCGCCGCCCGGCGGACACGTACCGTCCACTTGGACTTACGCACGGCGGTTGTTGGACTGGAGCGCCCCGAGTCGCCGTACGTCGTTGACGGTGTCCGGCCACGGGCACTACTCAGAGCACATGTCACCAAGATTCACTTCGGCGGGCGCTGTCGCCGCCGCCTCAGCCGCCGTCCTGGCGCTGGTGGGGACCGCGCTCCCCGCCGACGCCGCCGCCCCGTCACCCGCCGCGGTCGAGTCGGCCGTGGCCGCGGACGCCACCGTCCTCCAGTCCACGCAGCTCTCGGTCGCCGTCGCCGACGACTTCCCGCGCGTCCTGGCGTACACCGACAAGGCCAGCGGCAGCCGGCTGCTCGGCAGCACCCGGCCGGTCACCGCCGTCACCCTCAACGGCACCGCGCACCCCGTGAAGCTCAAGGGCTCGCCCGCGGTCACCGGCTCGACCGCGCGGTACACACTGACCTTCACCGACCTGCCCGGCGTCGAGATCGACGCCTCGCTCTCCGTCGCCGGACGCGCCACCACCTTCAAGGTGACGGCCGTCCGCGACACCGAGGCGTTCCGCGTCGGCACCATCGACATACCCGGCCACGACCTGGTCTCCGTCGGCTCCGCGGACAACGGCGCCGCCACCGCCTTCACCCGGCTGGACAACGACTCCACGAGGACCGCCGACGTCTTCGCCCCGGTCACCACCGACACCGCCGCCGACAAGGACCCGGTCGGTGCCACGTACGCGTTGCTCAACACCGGCTCCCTCGCCGCGGCCGTCGAGTCCAACTCCTCGTACGACAAGCCCTCCGGTGCCAGCGGCGGCGACAAGGCCCGGTTCTGGCACCAGGCACGCAAGGCCGACGACGGCAGTGTCCGGGTCGGCGTGTGGTCCGGGCAGTGGACCTACCGGGGTGAGGGAGCGGCCAAGCCGGAGAGCGGGGACGCCCTTCCCTGGGCGAAGGTCGTCGTCACCCCCGACGCCAACGGCGACAAGAAGGTCGACTGGCAGGACGGCGCCGTCGCGTTCCGCACCATCGGCATCAAGGCGCCCGGCAGCGAGGACACCCCGGACCGGGTCATCACCCACATCCCGTTCAACTTCGCCAGCCAGGCCACCCACCCCTTCCTGCGCACCCTGGACGACGTCAAGCGGATTTCGCTGTCCACGGACGGCCTCGGGCAGCTGGCCCTCCTCAAGGGGTACGCCTCCGAGGGGCACGACTCCGCCCACCCCGACTACGGCGGCGACTACAACAAGCGCGCCGGCGGGCTGAAGGACCTCAACGAGCTCCTCAAGGACGGCAAGAAGTGGGGCGCCACCTTCGGCGTCCACGTCAACGCCACCGAGGCGTACCCGGAGGCCAAGGCGTTCGACGAGCAGCTCGTCGACAAGACCAGGCCGGGCTGGAACTGGCTGGGCCAGAGCTACTACATCGACCAGCGCCGCGACATCAACAGCGGCGACCTGGCCAAGCGCTTCCAGCAGCTGCGCGACGAGACCGACCGCAACCTGAGCTTCCTCTACATCGACGTCTACTACACGCACGGCTGGATCGCCGACAAGACCCTCCAGGCCGTGCAGAAGCAGGGCTGGAACGTCGGCAGCGAGTGGTCCGACAAGTTCGAGCGCGGCACCCTGTGGTCGCACTGGGCCAACGACCTCGACTACGGCGGGGCCACCAACAAGGGCCTCAACTCGAAGATCATCCGCTTCATCCGCAACGGCGAGCGGGACACCTGGAACAACGACCCGGTCCTCGGCCAGAGCGCCATCGACGAGTTCGAGGGCTGGACCGGCGAGACCGACTGGAACGCCTTCTACGACAACATCTGGCAGCGCGACCTGCCCGCCAAGTACGCCCAGCAGCAGAAGATCGTCCGCTGGGACGGCAATGACATCACCTTCACCGGAGACGTCCGGGGCACGGTCGAGGACGGCAAGCGCACCTTCTACGACCATGGCCGCAAGGTCCTCAGCGGCACCGACTACCTGCTGCCGTGGGACGGCGGCAAGAAGCTCTACCACTACAGCAAGTCCGGCGGCACCAGCACGTGGGCCGTGCCGTCCACGGGCACGTACACCGTCTACGAGCTCACCGACAACGGGCGCGTCAAGACCGGCACGGTCAAGCCCGTCGGCGGGAAGATCACGCTGACCGCCGAGGCGGGACAGCCGTACGTCCTCTATCCGGACCAGGCGCCGAAGGCCGCCGACGTCCAGTGGGGCCAGGGCACCCCGGTCGACGACCCCGGCTTCAACGACAACGGGCTCAAGGCCTGGTCGAAGACCGGAACCGTGGCCCGCGACACCGACGACAAGGGCCGCAACAGCGCCGAGCTCTCCGGCGGTTCCACCGCGGCGCTCTCGCAGCGCGTCGACGGCCTCAAGCCCGGCAAGCGCTACACCGCGTCCGCGCTGATCGAGGTCCAGCCCGGGAAGACCCGGCACACGACGCTCTCGATCGGCGGGCAGTCCGTCGCGGTGGACCGCTCCACGGCGAAGGACTACGTCGCCGCGTCCGACTGGCACGGCACGTACTTCCAGCGCGCCAAGGTCAACTTCACCGCCCCGGCGAACGGCCGCGCCACCCTCCGTATCGAAGCGGCCGAGGGCAGCACGGCGAGTGTCCGGGGCGATGACGTACGGATCGTCGCCAATGCCCCGGCGACCAGGAAGAACACCGTCGTGTACGAGGACTTCGAGGACGTCGACCAGGGCTGGGGGCCCTTCCTCAAGGGCGACGCCGGCGGCTCCACCGACCCCCGCACGGTCATCTCGCAGCTCCACGCCCCGTACACCCAGGCCGGCTGGAACGGGAAGCTCGTCGACGACGTGATCGGCGGCAAGGAGTCCCTCAAGGCCCACGAGGAGAACGGCGGACTCGTCTACCGCACCGCGCCCTGGACGGTGCCGATGACCGATGGCCACCGGTACAAGGTGGAGTACGACTACCAGTCCAGCCACGCCGGGGCCTATGAGTGGGTCGACGGCTACGACCGGATCACCGCGGAAGGCAAGCCGAGCTCGGTCGAGACCCGCGCCACCCCCATCGGACAGCAGCGCACCACCGGTCACTTCTCCGAGACCGTCACCGCCGGCTGCGGCGACACCTGGACCGGGCTGCGCAAGCGCGACGACGCGCCCGACGGCGCCGACTTCGTCCTCGACGCGTTCACCGTGACCGACCTCGGCCCGGCCCCCGCCGGTGACATCGCCGCCTGCGGCACGCTCGCCGTCGACGCGGGCGCCGAGACCCTGGAGCCGGGCGCGGCCAACACCGTCAAGGCGAGCTTCACCAACTACGAGGCCACCGCGGCGACCGGTGTCACGCTGAGCCTGACCGTCCCCGAGGGCTGGAAGGCGGAGCCCACGGGCGCCGTCGCCTTCGACTCGGTCGCGGCGGGCGCCCAGGTCACCGGCAGCTGGCGGGTCACTCCGCCGGTGGACGCCAAGTACCAGCCCTACAGCCTGGGTTCCGAGGCGTCGTACACGGTCGGCGGCGCTCGCCGCACGCTCGGCGCGCAGACCTCCGTACGGACCCTGCCGCCGCCGCCCACCACCGACAGCTGGGCCAGCGACCTCGACTGGACGCTCGCCGAGAACGGCTGGGGCCCCGTCGAGCGGGATCTCTCCAACGGTGAGCAGGGCAGCGGCGACGGCACCCCGCTGACCATCGGCGGCACCGTCTACGCCAAGGGCCTCGGCAGCCACGCCCCGGCGAGGATCCGCTACTACCTGGGCGGCCGGTGCACCAGCTTCACCGCCGAGGTGGGCGTGGACGACGTACAGACCTCACGCGGCAGCGTGCAGTTCAGTGTCACGGCCGACGGCACCGAGAAGGTGAAGTCGCCGGTGCTGAAGGCGGCCGACAACGCCTGGCCGCTCACGGCGGACGTCACCGGTGCCAAGTACGTCGAGCTCGTCGTCGGCGACGGCGGGGACGGCAACGGCAACGACCACGCGGACTGGGGTGACGCCCGCTTCCATTGCGGTAGTTGAGATCGCAGGATGCGGGGTGGGTGCGCACCGTGCCCACCCACCCCGCATCCCGCGTGCGAATGGCGTACCCCCCCGACGACCTGGAGCCGCACATGCCGAACCCGCCCGTATGGCCGCGCCGCACCCTGCTGACCCTCTCGGCCGCCACCGCCCTGGCGCTCTCCCTCCCCGGTTCCGGGACGGCCGCCACCGCTGCCGAGGCCGACGAGTTCGACGTCCTGCGCCGACGCTGGGCCGACATCGCGCTCGGCTCGGGCTACGACGCGGCCGCCGAACCCTTCGCCTCCCGCCTCACCGAGACCGGCACGCTCGCCCGGGGATTTCGCACGACGATGAGCCCGGCCACCGGCTCGCTGTGGCCCGGCATCCCGTACGACCCGCCGTCCGGCATCACCCAGAGCTACGGCCGCCTGTGGACGATGACCCAGGCGTACGCCCAGCCGGGCACCGGATCCACCGGCGACGCCGCCCTCCTCGCCGACATCGTCCGCGGCTACGACCACCTGGCGCAGACCGCCTACCACGCCTCCGTCACGCCGTACGGCAACTGGTGGGAGTGGCAGATCGGCAGCCCGCGCATCCTCATGGACATCACGTCCGTCCTGTACGAGCAGCTCGGCACGGCCCGCGTCGAGGCCGCCTGCGCCGCCGTCGACCACTTCATCCCGGACTCCGTGCTCCACGACTACAGCGGCACCTCCACCGGCGCCAACCGCGTCGACCTGTGCCGCTCCGTCGCCCTGCGCGGCGTCCTCGGCCGGGCCCCCGCCAAGGTCGCGCTGGCCCGGGACGCGCTGTCACCCGTCTTCCCGTACGTCACCGGGGGAGACGGCCTGTACGCGGACGGATCGTTCATCCAGCACACCACCATCGCCTACTCGGGCACCTACGGCCAGGTCATGCTCGACGGCCTCGGCCGCCTCTTCGCGCTGCTCGCCGGATCGAGCTGGGCGGTCACCGACCCGGCCCGGCAGGTCATCCTCGACAGCGTCGAGCGGGCGTACGCACCGCTGATCTACAACGGCCTGGTCATGGACAGCGTCAACGGGCGTGCCATCAGCCGTGGACTTTTGAAGAACGACGAGCTCCGGGTGATGCGTGGCGACCACTTCCACGGGCAGGGGATCATCGCCGGGATCGCGCTCCTCGCCACGGGCGCCTCGGCGGCCGAGCGCGACCGGTGGCACGGGCTGATCAAGGGCTGGATCGCCCGCGACCGGACCAGCCCGGTCCTCACCGCCCGCCAGTTCGGCATCGCGGACCTGGCCCGGCTGCACGCCGTCCAGGCCGCCGCCGTACCGGCCGCGCCCGAACGGGTGGGCCACCACCTCTTCGCCGGCATGGCCCGCGCCGTGCACCGGCGCCCGCACTGGGCCGCGGGCATCTCCATGGCCTCGGACCGGATCTCGCACTACGAGTGCGGCAACGGCGAGAATCCGCGCGGTTGGCACACCGGCGCCGGAATGCTCTACTGGTGGCCGGGCGAGAACGAGAACGACCAGTACACCGACTGGTTCTGGCCGACCGTCGACTTCTACCGGCTGCCCGGAACGACCGCGTCCACCAAGCGGCTCGCCGACGGGGCGGGTGGCGAATGGGGTGCGCCCAAGCCCGCGGTGACCTGGGTCGGCGGTGCCACGGACGGCGAGTTCGGGGCGGTGGGCCAGCACCTCAAGGGCCTCGGCTCGACCCTGGAAGCCCGCAAGTCGTGGTTCTGCGCCGCCGACACGGTCATCTGCCTCGGCGCGGGAATCACCGCCACCGACCAGGTCCCGGTCGAGACGATCGTCGACAACCGCCTGATCGGCGAGGGCGGTACGCAACCGCTCACCGTCGACCCCTCCGCCCGCCCCCGCTGGGCCCACCTGGAGGGCCACGGCGGCTGGGTCCTCCCCGGCGGCGCGGACCTGCGCACGCTGCGCGAGGACCGCACCGGCGCCTGGTCCGACATCAACACCACCAGCTCCACCGAGCGCCGCACCCGCCGCTATCAGACGCTCTGGCTCGACCACGGCACCGACCCCGTCGACGCCGACTACGTCTACCTGCTGATGCCCGGCGCCGCCCGGCGTGCCGTCACCGCCCGTGCGGCCGACCGGAAGTGGCTGACGGTGCACGCCAACACCGCCGCCGCGCAGGCGGTCGCCGTCCGCTCGCTGGGGCTGACCGCCGCCAACTTCTGGCAGCCGGGCGCGGCCGGTCCGCTCTCCGCCACGGCCGCGGCGAGCGTGCTCGTGCGAGAAGGGCGACACACCACCACGGTGTGCGTCAGCGGGCCGGACCGGACCGGTGCGCCGGTGGACGTGGTCTGGGAGCGGCCGGTGCGCGAGGTCGTCACGGCGGACCCCGGCATCGAGGTGCGCGCCACCGGCCGGCGGCTGGTGCTGAGGGTCCGCCCGGGGACCGAGGGAGGCACCCTGCGGTGTGACGTCCGGTAGACACCGGGTGACCGGAGTGCGTCCGAGGGCTGGGAGCGGTGCCCGCTACGCGCGTACTCTCTTGCGCTATGGGGGAGTTGAGGGCGGACTGGCGGCTGCGGCTGCGGCGTGACGACCCGCACGGTGAGGTGCGCGGGGCCGGCGTGCTGCTCACCCAGGACCGGGCGCTGACGTGCGCCCATGTCGTGAGGGACCCGGACGCCCGGATGTGGGTGGAGTTCGCCGAGAACCCCGGCATCGCCCCGGTCGGGGCGCGGGTCGCCGAGGGCGGCTGGCTGCCCGGTCTCGGCGCGACCCGCGAGGACATCGCCGTACTGGCCCTGGACAGCCCGCGTCCGCAGGCCACCCCGGCCTCGCTCCGACGCAGTCTGGAGCGGGGCCGTCAGGTGTGGATCGGCGGATACTCGTGGAACTTCGCCGACGGCATGTGGCTGACCGGGGAGATCGAGGGGGCGCACGGTGCGTGGATCCAGCTCGGCGCCGAGCGCAACGAAGAGGTGGTGCGGCCGGGGTTCAGCGGCGCCGCCGTGCAGGTGCGCGGCGAGGGGGACGGGGCGCCCGAGCAGGTGGTCGGGATCGTGGTCGCCTGGCGCGGTGACCTCGATCTGACACCGGCCACCGAGAACGCACTGGCGTTCTCCTACATGGTCCCGATCGACCGCATCGCCGAACTCGTGCCATTGGTGGCCAAGTTGAGCGGTCCCGACGGCTGGGATCAGGGGCTCGCGCGGCGTCTGCGGAACTGGTTCGCAGGCGGAGAGCAGCCCGCGGTGCGTTTCAGCGTCGTACCGCGCGGCGGCGGCCGCGACCGCACCCTGCGGCATCAGCTGCACCGCGCCCATCTCGTCTACCGGGGTGGCCGCACCACGCCCGAGGAGTTCGTCGACGAGCTGGTGATACGGCTTCGCCTGCCGCAGCACCGGCTCCGGACGTACCGCGACTGGCTGCTGGCGGGCGGCACGCAGCCGGAGGAGCCGCAGGACCTGCGGCCCGGCCCCTCCGGGCCCACGCTCGCCGTGATCGGCCTCGACGAGGACCGGCAGCCGCGCCGGCTGGTGCCGTTACTCGCGCGGGTGCGGGCGCTCGGCTTCCGGCTGCTGATCATCGCCAGGGACGGCGGCGGTGAAGGCGTGACCGAGGCGGCGCGGCACCTGCTCCTCCCCGCCCTCGACGAACGGGCCACCCTGCTGATCCGCCGCGTCGAGGACAGTGAACGGAATTGGGCCGGGCTGAACGGCATGGTGGAATCGGCCTCGCTGGGCCCGCCGCCCCCGGGGGACTCCGCGGGCCGCCGCCGACAGCTGGCACGGGCGCGCGCCCTCACCGACACCCATGAACAACTCAGATCCCTGCGCGCCCTGTTGCGCGAACTGGGCGCGGACCTGGACCGTCACGACGGCGCCGGCGGGGCGGACGTTCCGGGGCAGTGCACGGACCGGGGCCGGGCGGAGCGCTGATGAGGATTCCCTGCCCGCACCGCCGGTTCACCGGAGCCCCCTGCGGCGGTGCGGTGCAGTCCACCGGCTACTGCGACACGTGCGGCCGCTCCGAGAACGGCCCCGGGCTCCGACCACTGCCCAGCGCCCCGGAGAAGTACGGGCCGGGTGGACTGCTCGAACTCCCCCCGCTCGAACCGAGTCCCCCCGACCGGCGGCTGGAGGCCGCCAAGGCGCAGGCCCGCATCCTGATGAGCTGCTCCGCCAAGTCCTGCTCCACCGACTTCGTCGCGCCGTACACCGCCGCCCCGCCGCCGGACGAGGGCCACTGCCCCAAGTGCGGCGCCCCGTACTCCTACCGCCCCGAACTCACCGAGGGCGGGCCGCTGCTCCAGGACCAGTACCGGATCCGAGGGCCCATCGCCCACGGCGGTCAGGGGTGGGTCTATCTCGCCGAGGACACCCATCTGGAGGAGCCCGTCGCCGTGAAGGGGCTCCTCAACCGGTACGCGGAACGGGGCGCCGCCCAGGCCGACGAGGAGCGCCGCAGCCTCGTCGCCATCCGGCACGAACGCATCGTCCAGATCCGGGACTTCGTCAGTACCCGCAGAGCGGACGGCACGGTGTCCGGCGGCTACATCGTGATGGAGGACGTCGGCGACCGCACGCTCTCCGCGATCATCGAATCGACCCGGCAGGGCATCTTCGTCCTCGACATCGAGCATGTCATCACCTACGGCTGCCAGATCCTGGAAGCCCTCACCCATCTGCACGGCATGGGATTCCTCTACGGGGACATGAAGCCGTCCAACGTCGTCCACCGGCACGACGGCATCAAGGTCATCGACCTCGGCGGGGTGCGCAAGCGCGGGTCCACCGAGCCGCCGCCGGTGATCACCCCCAGATATGCGGCGCCCGAGACCGACGGCGGCAAGCCGCTGACCGCCGCCCACGACATCCACACGGTCGGGATGACACTGGCCGAACTGGCCGGCTGGGCGGTCGGTGACGACGTACCCGGTCTCGGCACCAGCTCTTTCCGGCTGGTGGTTGAACGGGCCACGGCCTTCGACCCGGAACGCCGGTTCGAGACGGCCGAGGAGATGGCGGGCCAGCTCCGCGGGGTGCTGCGCGAGATCCGGGCGCTGCGCGGCAAACGGGACCAGCCCGAACCGTCCAAGTACTTCACCCCGTCCACCGAGCTGCTCGGTGCCCGGCTGGGCTCCGTACCCGACTACGCGCACTGGCTGCGTCGCCCCCTCCACCGCCGCCACGAGACGCCCGACGCCCCCGTCCTGGACTCCGGGCTCCCCACCCCCACCGAGATCGCCCGTCGGCTGCCCGTGCCGGTGCCATATCGGGGAGACCCGGAGTCCGCCCGGTTCCTGGTGAGCAGTTACGACCCCGGCCAGCCGCTGACCCAGCCCGCCGAGGGGGAGCGGTCGGTGGAGATCTGCCTGCACAACGTTCGGCTGCTGCTCGGTCAGGAGGGCCCCGACGCACTGGACCGGGCCCGCGAGCAGGTGCGGGCGGCGGACGCCATTCCGGGGCCTGGGCCGGTACGGCAGTGGCGGCTCAGCTGGCACCGGGGGCTCGTCGCGCTGCGCGGCGCCGACGTGCTGGACGACCGGCAGCGACTGCTGCAGGAGGCGCTGGGGCACTTCGAGGCCGTCCACCGGGCGCTGCCCGGCGAGTACGCGGCGAAGCTGGCGCTCGCGTACGTCGCGGAACAGCTCGGCCCTGACCACCCGGCCGGCGCCACCCCTTCGGCGTACGAACTCTTCCGGGCCGTGCACGCCCGCAACCCCTCGCATGTCGGCGCCGCGCTGGGGCTGGCCAGGCTGGCCCTGGCACGCGGCGACCGGGATGCGGCGGCCGGCGTCCTGGACCTGGTGCCCGACGAGTCCCGGGACCACGCCGTCGCACGCATCGCCGCCCTGCGCATCCGGGCGGCCAGGCTCGCGACGGGGGAGCGGCCGCTGCCGGAGCGTGCGCAGATCGACGCGAGCCTTGCCGCGGTCGTCCCGGGGCCGATCGTGGCGGGTGACGAAGCGGCCTGGCTGCTGCGCACCGAGCTGTACGAGTGGAAGCTCGACACCGTCCGGGCGGGCGGTGGTCCGCCCCGGCGCACCGGGTGGCTGCGGCACGGACTGCCACCGCTTCCCGTGCCCGGCGAACGCGCGGTCCGCGAACAACTGGAGGACTGCTACCGCTGGCTGGCCCGGCAACGGCAGAAGCCCGACGAGTACGAGCGGCTGATCGACCTGTCCCACGCGGTCCGCCCGCAAACCCGATTCTGATCCCGACCCGGTGCCGTATCCGCTGGAGGCAATCCCATGGGCCGTACCGTCCCGTTGCCCGGCCTCGACATGAAGCTGTCCGTCGATGTCCTGCGCGACCAGCAGCCGCACCACGAAGCGCGCATCGACGCCCATGTGAGAGTCGAGGCGGTCGGCGTCGGGCCGCGGGACGAGACGCCCGCGGTCGAAATCGCCGTAATCATCGCGGTGGACGCCACCGAAGTGCGCCGGGACGCGACCGAGTCAGCCCTGGCCGCCGCCCTGCGGGCCCTGCCCGACGGGATCTCCTTCACCGTCCTGGGCGGCGCACCGGCCGACGGGCCCGGACCCTCCCGGTGTTATCCGCTGAGGGGCCGCTGGGCGCTGGCCGACGGCGCGGAGAGACGCCGGGCCGCGTTCAGCGCCGGCCGGATCGCCCCTGCCGCCGGCGGGAACCCGCCCATCGGGTACGCGACGTGGCTGGCGACGGCCCGCGAGCTGTTCGCCGAGCGCGTCCTGCCCGTACGACATCTGCTGCTGATCACTGACGGGAGCAGCCGGGACGACGAGGACGACGCGTTCCGCGAGAACAGCGGTCTCCTCGCCGAACTCGCCGCGTGCGAAGGTGCGTTCACCGCCGATGTGCTCGCGGTGGGCAGCGACTGGGATCCGGGAGCACTGCTCGCCGTCGCCGAACGGCTGCACGGCGCCGCCGAGTCCGTACCCGACCGCTTCGGCCCCGTCGTCAGCGGTGCGCTCCGCCGGCTGCGCCGGGTCCGCAGCCCCGAACTGCCCGTCGAGGTGACCCTGCGCCCGGCCGTGCTCGCGGCGGAACTCACCGAGACCGCGCCCCGCCAGCAGCCACTCGACGCGGTGTACCGGCCGGACCGGGTCGATTTCCTCACCCACCAGTGGGAGCCGGGCGTCCGCGACTACCTCCTCGCCCTGCGCGTCGACGCGAGCACCGATCCTCTGGGCGTACCGCTTCAGCTCGCCACCGTCTCCGTCGG
Source organism: Streptomyces sp. NPDC047515 (assembly GCF_040643055.1). Taxonomy (NCBI): domain Bacteria; kingdom Bacillati; phylum Actinomycetota; class Actinomycetes; order Kitasatosporales; family Streptomycetaceae; genus Streptomyces; species Streptomyces sp. NPDC047515. Next base: position 89,489 of record NZ_JBEYTM010000014.1, on the reverse strand, counting down.
CGGCGCCACTTCCCCGGTCGTGGTGCGCTGGCTGCCGCCGGGCGCCGCCGCCGGGCCGCCCGGCGGCGGGGGCGGCACCGTTCAGGCGGTGAACGACACCACCCGGATGCGGACCGCACTCAAACGCGGCTACGCCGCACTCGACCCGCTGAACCGCGGCGAGGCCGAGCAGCAACTCGGCCTCGCCGTCCGGCTGGCCGACGAGATGGGTGTGCAGTGGGTCCTGGAGGGCATCCGCGAGGTCGTCGAGATCGTCGACGCCCGGCAGGGCCGGGTCAGGGTCGGGCCGACCGTCGACCCGGCGAGCGTCCGTCAGGGACAGCTGCACATCGCCTCCGGCCACATGGTCGAGCTGCCCGAAGGCCCGGCCGGTCGACCGGTCCACTGCCCGGACCCCGACTGCCGGTACCCCGCCGGTTCGCACGCCCGGTTCTGCATCAAGTGCGGGAGGGAACTGTGATGCCCTGGCCGATCCGAGGGATGCGCGCCTCCCGGACCCGCCGGCCGGGCGGTTCCAGAACCAGGCGACTGCTCGCATGGCATCTGATCGCGATTCCGGTGGCGTCGGTGGTCTCGCTGAGCGCGCTGCTGATCTCGTACCGCGGGGTGCAGATCTCGGCAGGCGAGATGCGCAACCATGGCGCACCCGCCGTGCAGGGAGTGGCCGCCACCCAACTCGCCCTGCTGCGCGCCCACCAGGAGGCCCAGTACTCCGTCGACGAGGGCATCGACGGCGTGGTCGGCACCGGCGCGCGGTACGAGAACCAGCTCTCCGCCGCCGGCCAGGGCCTCTCCCGGCTCTCCGACGTACAGATCGACGGGGACCGCGGCCGCGGGGTACTCGAAACCGTCAACGGCCTGCTGACCTCGTACAGCAGTTCCATCACCCCCGGTGCGGTGAAGTACGTGTCGGACGAGGACGAGCTGATGCAGCAGGAGAAGTTCAAGGAGGCCGAGACGATCCTCAGCCGCCGGGGCACCGGAGTGGTGCCGCGCCTCGGCGTCCTTCAGCAGCACCAGATGAACCGGATCGAAGCGGTCAGCTCGATGGGCACCCTCCGGCGGACCGGTTGGGCGATCGCCGAACTCGGCCTGCTGATCACCGTCCTGGCCATTTCGTCCGCGCTCTGGCTGCTGCGCAGCCGCTGCGGTCGCAGCTTCGACCCGTGCCTGCTGGTCTCACTGGTGGCCGCCGTCGCGCTCGCGGTGTTCCCGCTGTGGGCGACCACGATCACCCAGCACCGGCTGGACACCGCGCGCGGCGGGCTCGTCGAGATCGAACGAACGGCCCGCGAACACAGTGACCTGGCCGAGTCCCAGCAGCGCGCCACCGCGAAGCCGACGCACGCACAACAGGCCGGCGAACTCAAAAGACTGGCCGAGTCCCAGCGGGACATCACCGAGACGTCGACGAACCTGCGCACCGATCTGGCCGCCCAGGGCTGGCAGAGCCTGACCTACTACGGGGCTCTGAGCGGCAGTGCGCTGATCGTCCTCCTGCCCGCCGTCGGCATCGGCAGACGTCTCAACGCCGACTACTGGAGGGCCGGATGATTCCGCGCGTCAGAGCCGTACTGCTCGTGCTGGCCCTGGTCCTGACCGCGTCGGGCTGCGGACTCGCGGCCCCGGGCGGCGACGAGGAGCCGAGGGTGACGATCCTCGGCTCCTGGACCGACGACCAGGAGAAGCAGTTCAGGGACGTCCTGGACGGGTTGGGCATTCCGTACACCTACCAGGGCACCGCCGCCACCCGGGAAGTCCTGCTCGCCGAGGTGCAGGCGGGCAATCCGCCCGACATCGCGATCCTGCCGGGCCTCGGCGACCTCGTCGAGTACGCCGCCGAGGGCAGGCTGCGCTCCCTGAAGGGCCTGTACGAGCCCAAGGAGTACGGCCCGCCGTGGCAGCCCAGGGCGAAGGACATCGCCCACGATCTGTGGGTGCCGCTCAAGACCGACCTCAAAAGCATTGTCTGGTACCCCAAGGGCCGCATCCCGCCCTCCGGCCCCGCGCCGCTGGCCTCCTGGTGCATCGGCATGGGCGACGACGGGGCCTCCGGCTGGCCCGGCAGCGACTGGATCGAGGACCTGATCCTGCAGAGCGCGGGGCCGGACGACTACGAGAAGTGGGCGACCGGGGACATGGAATGGACGGACGATCCGGTGATCGACGCCTGGACCCGGTGGGCCGGACTGCTGGCCCAGGATCCGGCGGCCGGCCACCGGGCCCTGCTCCTCGACCACCGGGGCGGACCCGGCGGGCACGGGCTGCTCTTCGACAACGGCTGTGACCTGGAGCACCAGGGCTCCTTCGCCCGGTCCTTCTACAAGGATCGGAAGGAACGGGCCGCCTTCACGGACTCCGCGCGACTGCTGCCCGGCGGCCCGTCGATGAGGGGCCGTGAGGTGTCCGCCGACTTCGCCGCCCTCTTCGGAGAGTCCACGCAGGCCCGCGATCTGCTCAAGCGGCTCGCCTCCCGGAAGGTCCAGGAGGAATGGGGCCACAAGGCCGGGGTATTCTCGCCGAACTCCGCCGTGCACGCCAAGGACGGAGAGGTCGAGAAGCAGATCAGCAGCCGGCTCACCGACCAGCGGGTGCCGCGCTGCCTGGATGCCTCCGACGTCATGCCGGCAGCGGTGCGGGACGCCTTCTACGAGGCGGTGCTGCTGACCATCGCTCACCCCGGCGACCCGGTGCGGGCCCGGCTCGCAGACGTCCAGAAGGTCCAGGACGCCCAACCGGAGCACACCCGGAGGCTGACAGGAGTGTGCAGCAGACCACAGTGAGCCTTTGTCGGACCCGCACAAAGACGGACCCGTGAGGGCTGGTACTTCGCGTACATGCCGCCATGATTCTGTCCGGCTCCACCAGGAAACGGGTCAGGAGACTGTACGGAGTCGACGGCAGGATTTGCTTGCCGGGCTTCGTAGGGTCGGTACATGACCGTTGTGGACGAAACCCCGGGCGAGCCGACTGACACCCGTGGCCGTGTGGCCGAGCTGCTGTCACTGCGCGAGCAGGCCCGCCGCGGACCGAGTGACCGCGCGACCGAGGCGCAGCACGCCAAGGGCAAGCTGACGGCGCGTGAGCGCATCGAGCTGCTGGTCGACCCGGGTTCGTTCAAGGAGGTCGAGCAGCTGCGCCGGCACCGGGCGACCGGCTTCGGCCTGGAGGCGAAGAAGCCGTACACCGATGGTGTCATCACCGGCTGGGGCACGGTCGACGGCCGTACGGTCTTCGTCTACGCGCACGATTTCCGGATCTTCGGCGGCGCCCTGGGCGAGGCCCACGCCACCAAGATCCACAAGATCATGGACATGGCCATCTCGGCCGGTGCCCCGCTGGTCTCGCTGAACGACGGCGCGGGCGCCCGTATCCAGGAGGGTGTCTCCGCGCTCGCCGGATACGGCGGGATCTTCCAGCGCAACACCCGGGCCTCCGGTGTCATCCCGCAGATCAGCGTGATGCTCGGCCCGTGCGCGGGCGGCGCGGCCTACTCCCCGGCGCTCACCGACTTCGTGTTCATGGTCCGCGAGACCTCCCAGATGTTCATCACCGGACCGGATGTCGTGAAGGCGGTCACCGGCGAGGAGATCACCCAGAACGGCCTCGGCGGCGCCGATGTGCACGCCGAGACCTCGGGCGTCGCGCACTTCGCGTACGACGACGAGGAGACCTGCATCGCCGAGGTCCGCTACCTCATCGGGATGCTGCCCTCCAACAACCGCGAGAACCCGCCCACCGTGGCGAGCGACGACCCGGCCGACCGCCGCGGCGACGTCCTGCTGGACCTGGTGCCGGCCGACGGCAACCGCCCGTACGACATGCACAAGGTCATCGAGGAGCTCGTCGACGACGGCGACTACCTGGAGATCCACGAGCGCTGGGCGCGCAACATCGTCTGTGCCCTGGCCCGTCTGGACGGCCAGGTCGTCGGCATCGTCGCCAACCAGCCGCAGACCCTCGCCGGCGTCCTGGACATCGAGGCGTCGGAGAAGGCGGCCCGGTTCGTCCAGATGTGCGATGCATTCAACATTCCGATCATCACCCTTTTGGACGTACCCGGCTTTCTGCCCGGGGTCGATCAGGAGCACGGTGGAATCATCAGGCACGGTGCGAAGCTGCTCTACGCCTACTGCAACGCCACCGTGCCCAGGATCTCGCTGATCCTGCGCAAGGCTTACGGCGGTGCCTACATCGTGATGGACAGCCAGTCCATCGGTGCGGATCTGACGTACGCCTGGCCGACCAACGAGATCGCGGTGATGGGCGCCGAAGGCGCCGCCAACGTCATCTTCCGTCGGCAGATCGCCGACGCCGAGGACCCGGAAGCCATGCGGACCCGCATGGTCAAGGAGTACAAGGCCGAACTGATGCATCCGTACTACGCCGCCGAGCGTGGCCTGGTCGACGACGTCATTGACCCCGCCGAGACGCGCGAGGTGCTGATCGCCTCGCTGGCCATGCTCCGCTCCAAGCACGCCGACCTGCCGTCCCGCAAGCACGGCAACCCCCCGCAGTAGTCCGCCGCCCTCGCAGCGACCCTGCCGAGCCCGCGAAGACCTGCCGAGAAGACGGAGAAACCACCCATGAGCACTGCCAGCGAGTCCGTGCTGCGCGTCGAGAAGGGTCTTGCCGACCCCGAGGAGCTGGCCGCGATAACCGCGGTCCTGCTCGCCCGCGCCGCCGCCAAGCCTGCCGCCACCCCCGCCCACCGCGGTCGTAGCACCGCCGGATGGCGCCGCCTGGAGCGCACCCCGGGCTTCCGCGCCCCGCACTCCTGGCAGGGCTGAGTCCTCTTCGGCCCCGGCCGCTGCGCAACCGGAAGGCCCCGCACTCCCGAAGGAGTGCGGGGCCTTCCGCATGTTCGCCGGGCCCCAGGGCCTCTCGTTCGGATCGTGCCGGGCTCGCGTGTCCCGGTCGCCGGGCTCGCCGATCCGGCACGATCCGAACGAAAGACCCTAGCGGAGCCGCGCCATCAGCGCGTGCTCCACGAGCGTGATCAGCGCGCTCTTGGCGTCCGCCCGGTGCCGCGCGTCCGTGGTCAGAATCGGGGTGTCGGGTCCGATCTGGAGGGCTTCGCGGACTTCGTCGGGGGTGTAGGGCTGGTGTCCGTCGAAGCCGTTGAGGGCGATGACGAAGGGGAGTCCGCTGTTCTCGAAGTAGTCGACGGCGGGGAAGCAGTCGGCGAGGCGGCGGGTGTCGACGAGGACGACGGCGCCGATGGCGCCGCGGACCAGGTCGTCCCACATGAACCAGAAGCGGTCCTGTCCGGGCGTACCGAAGAGGTACAGGATCAGGTCCTGGTCCAGGGTGATGCGGCCGAAGTCCATCGCCACCGTCGTGGTGGTCTTGTCCCCGGTGTGCGTCAGGTCGTCGATGCCCGCGGACGCGGACGTCATCACGGCTTCGGTGCGCAGCGGATTGATCTCCGAAACGGCACCGACGAACGTGGTCTTACCCACGCCGAAGCCCCCTGCCACCACGATCTTCGCGGAGGTAGTGGAGCGGGCTGCTCCGCCGCTAGAGCTTGCGAAGTCCACTGAGCACCCTTTCGAGCAGTGTCACATCTGGCTGGCCGCCGGCGGACTCGTCGCCGCCGGGCTGATGGATAGCGACGAGTCCGGCCTCTGCCAGGTCGGCTACGAGGATTCGGGCAACGCCGAGCGGGATCGAGAGCAGTGCCGAAATCTCGGCGACCGACTTGATCTCGAAGCACAGCCGGCAGATCCGCTGGTGCTCGGGCAACTGCCCTTGCAGCCGGGATGGATCGGCCGTGGTACTGACCAACGCCTCAATGGCGAGTTGGTAGCGCGGTCGGGTCCGGCCGCCGGTCATGGCGTACGGACGGACCAGCGGATTGTGCGCGGCCGGGGCGGCTGGCTCGGGGGCCTGCCGCGGCTGCACGGGCTGAATGCGGGGCGACGGAGGCGAGTGGTAGCGGTGCGGCCGCTGCGGAGGCCACCCGGGACCCTGGGGGGAGCCCGGCTGCTGCTGCTGCGGCGGCTGGTGATAGGGCTGGTACGGCTGCTGGGCGCCCTGTCCGCTGGGTGCTGAGGGGAAGTTGAAACGGTTGTCCCCGTGCTCACCCGGTACGTTCCGGCCACCGTCGTACCGGTGTCCGCCTGGGGGTGTTGTCACGATTCCTCCTCCTCCTGCCGGTCCCGATTCCAGTGGGTCCGCGCCACCGCACTTTATGGTGCGGTGGCGCGAAACGCACTGTCTGTCTATTAGTTAAGAAGACTTCCCTGAAGTTCGGCGCGGAGGTCCGGGGTGAGGACGGTGCCCGCGCGGTCGACGAGAAGGGCCATTTCGTACCCGACCAGACCGATGTCGGCGTCCGGGTGGGCAAGTACGGCCAGCGAGGATCCGTCGGAGATGGACATCAGGAAGAGGAATCCGCGCTCCATCTCCACAACCGTCTGATTGACGGCGCCGCCCTCGAAGATCCGCGAGGCGCCCGCGGTCAGTGAGGTGAGGCCGGAGGCGACGGCGGCCAGCTGGTCGGCGCGGTCGCGCGGAAATCCTTCGGACATGGCCAGCAGGAGTCCGTCGGCGGAGACCACCACCGTGTGCGACACCCCGGGGGTGTTGTCCACGAAGTTGGTGATCAACCAGTTGAGATTCTGCGCCGCCTGGCTCATCGGGCTCACACTAACGCTCCTGGTTGTAGGTATTACTTGCGTCCGTACCCGCGTTACGTCCCCGCAGCACGCCCCGCCGCAGGTTGCTCAACCTGCCGCGGACGTCCTCGGGGGCGCGGGAGACCTGAGGGCCGTCCTGCAGGGTCTGCTCCGCCGTACCCTCGACCAGATTGGCCTTGGGCACCCGCCGGGGAAGTCCGGACGGGGTGATCCCGCCCGCCTTCGGCTCCCGGAGCTGCTCGGCCCGCTCCCAGCGCTCGTCGTTCGTCGAGCGCCAGTCGTCGGAGCCGTGACCGTCCTGCTGCGCGGGCGACTGCTGCTGCGGCAGTTCCTCCTGCTGCGGCTGTGGCTGCTGCGCGGCGACGGGCCGGTTGTTGCCGCGGCCGGTGGGCTGCCAGTGCTGCTGACCGCCCCGGCGCGGCAGACCGGCTTCGGTCAGCTCGTGGCCGGAGTTCGGGGTGGGTCCCGGACGGTCGAAGCCTACGCGCTCCTGCGGCTCGACGGGGGCGCTCGGGGCAGATTCCGCTTCGACCTGTGCCGACGGCTCGTACACACCCTGATAGGTGCCCTGATTCGGCCACTCGTCCTGGTGGGGCTGGGCAGCGAGCTGCTCCTGGTACAACGGCTGCGCGGTCTCGTCGGCCCCATATGCCGCCTCCGCATAGCCGGCCTGCGGGGCATGGTCGGCCGGCTCGGCGAAGCCCTCGGCACCGCGGTAGGGGTCGTAGCCGCCCCCGTACGGCACCTGCTCGTACGGCTCCTGCTCGTACGGCTCCTGCCCCGGGCCCTGCCCCGGTTCCTGGGCGTACCCGGCCCCGGCGTACGCGCCGTCGGCGGCCTGGTTCCCGGCGTACGGCTCCTGCGGGAACTGCGGGCGCTCGCCGGCCGTCTGGGCCTCCAGTGCCGCCCGGCGCTCCTCACGGACCAGCGAGCGGCCCACCGGGTCCAGCTGTGCGGGGTCCCCCGACCGCTGGTCGTAGCGCGAGTCGTCGAAGCCCAGCTCCGCCGCCGTGCGCATCCGGGGCTGGGGCGCCGGCTGTTCGAAGGTCTGCTGCTGCGGAATGATCGAGGAGACGGCGAAGTCGTCCTGCACGGAGGCCGGTTCGCCACCGCCACCGTGGGTGATGGCGTCCGGCAGCATGACCAGCGAGGTGGTCCCGGCCTGCTCGCCCGAGGGCCGCAGCTGGACCCTGATGCCGTGCCGGTCCGAGAGACGGCCGACCACGAACAGACCCATCCGCTGCGAGACCGCGGCGTCCACGGTCGGCGGGTTGGCCAGCTTGTGGTTGATGTCGGCGAAGTCCTCCGGGGTGAGACCGATGCCCTTGTCGTGGATCTCGATCATCACGCGGCTGTCGGGCAGCCGGGTCGCCGTGACCCGCACCTTGGTCTGCGGCGAGGAGAACGTGGTGGCGTTCTCCAGCAGCTCGGCCAGCAGATGCACGAGGTCGGTGACGGACTGGCCGTGGATCTCGGTCTCCGGCACCCCGGAAAGCTCGATGCGCTCGTACGACTCCACCTCGGAGGCGGCGGCACGGAGCACGTCGACCAGCGGGACCGGCTGGTTCCAGCGACGGCCCGGCTCCTCGCCCGCGAGGACGAGGAGGTTCTCGCCGTTGCGGCGCATCCGGGTGGCCAGGTGGTCGAGCTTGAAGAGGCTGTCCAGCTGGTCCGGGTCGGCCTCGTTGTTCTCCAGGTCGGTGATGAGGGTCAGCTGGCCCTCGATCAGCGACTGGTTGCGGCGCGAGAGGTTGGTGAAGATCGCGTTGACGTTGCCCCGCAGCATCGCCTGCTCGGCCGCCAGCCGGACCGCCTCGCGGTGCACCTGGTCGAAGGCGCGGGCGACCTCGCCGATCTCGTCCCGGCTGTTGATCGGGATCGGCTGGACACGGGTGTCGACCCGTCCCGGGTCGGTCCGGGACAGCTGGTCGACCAGCATCGGCAGGCGCTGCTCGGCTATCTGGAAGGCGGCGGTGCGCAGCCGGCGCATCGAGCGGCTCATCTGCCGGGCCATCAGCCAGGCCAGGACGAAGGCGGCCAGCAGGGCGACGATCACGACGGCGGCGTTGACGACGGCGTCGTTCCTGGCGCCGGACGAGATGTCCGCGGCGTCGGTCACCGCCTTGTCGACCAGCTCGTTCTCGACCGTGGTGTACCCGTCGAACTTGGCGGTGGCGGCCGCCATCCAGGTCTCGGGGGTGATGCCTTTCGCGGCCAGCTTCTCGGGGGACTGGCCCTGCCCGATCTGCTGGGCCATGCCGTCGAAGACCGAGCCGTCGACACTGGGCGGCTCGACGAACGGGACACCCGCCGCGTCGGCCTGCTCCTTGGCTTTCTTCAGCTTCTTCGACCCCTCGGCCGCCTTGGCGGCCAGGACCTCTTTCAGCCGGGCGGCGTCGGCGTCCGTGCCACCGGAGATGAACTCGCCGAGCGCGATCTGCTCCAGGTAGTTGTACGAGCCGAAGGCCTTGACCTGGGCGTCGAACTTGGCGCTCTGCCGGCTCGGACGCACCAGCAGATGCATGCCGATGGAGCGCTGAAGCGATTCTGCAGCCTTGGCGAGCTCGATCGCGTAGACCGTACGGCCGTAGCTGGTGATGTTGCCGGTGCCCAGACCGAGTTCGTTGCAGAACTCCATCAGGGAGTGCTGCACCTGGACGTAGCCCTCTTCCGTCTTCACCGGGTCCATGGCCTCGGCGAAGGCGGCCTTGCGCAGCTCCGGGAGTTTGGGCTCCTCCAGCCGGAACAGCCGGAGCCGCCGCTCCAGACCCTGTTTCTTGGGCATGTCCCGCACGGCCGTGTCGAACGTGGCCGCGGCGGCGTCGGTGGTGGCCCGGATCCGGTCGATGACGGCGGCGTCGCGCTTGTTCGAGAGGAGGGGCTGAGCGGTGAGGTCGCGCTCGTCGAGGAGGGCCTGTCCGTACTCGGAGGCCGCGCGCACGATCAGCGCGGTCTTCTCGGCGTCCTGCGCCTCTCCCCAGGTGTCGATCGACCCCTTCACCTGGAAGCCGCCCATGACCAGGCCGACCAGTACGGGGATCAGGAGGATCGCGTTCAGCCGAGTGGGCACGCGCCAGTTGCGCGGCGCCAGCCGGCTGACGCTGCCGCCGGACGCCACCTTGTCGGACACATCGGCAGGCGACCCCGCGGCGCGCGGCGGCGGGGTGAAGTTGCCCCGCTCCAGCTGCGCCGCGGAGCCCTCGTTGTTTCGCCTCACTCGACCAACAACCTCTCGGCGTCGGCACCTACGTTGTGCCGTGTTTCGTTCAGGGCCGTACTACTCGGGAGTTCGTCGAATTCCAGCACGGGGACCGGCCGCGTTCCAAACAGTCGGAACCAGCCATTCCGAGTGGTCCAAGCCTCAGATAAAACGGGCATAAAGAACGAGCCCCGTCAAAAGGCGGGGCTCATGTGAGCGCAGTGGCACCGATCGAACGCATCGGGTGTTGAACGCGGGACAATTCTCTGTCGAAACGTTATGAACACGGGGGCGGATCGTGTCAAAGGACACAGTCCACCCCCGTTTGACTACGGTAACTGCCGTATGTGAATACCGACTTGTGGCTACTTCAGCCGCGCCATCAGCGCATGCTCCACGAGCGTGATGAGGCCGCTCTTGGCATCTGCGCGGTGTCGCGCGTCCGTCGTGATGATCGGGGTGTCGGGTCCGATCTGGAGGGCTTCGCGGACTTCGTCGGGGGTGTAGGGCTGGTGTCCGTCGAAGCCGTTGAGGGCGATGACGAAGGGGAGTCCGCTGTTCTCGAAGTAGTCGACGGCGGGGAAGCAGTCGGCGAGGCGGCGGGTGTCGACGAGGACGACGGCGCCGATGGCGCCGCGGACCAGGTCGTCCCACATGAACCAGAAGCGGTCCTGTCCGGGCGTACCGAAGAGGTACAGGATCAGGTCCTGGTCCAGGGTGATGCGGCCGAAGTCCATCGCCACCGTCGTGGTGGTCTTGCCGCCGGTGTGCGTCAGATCGTCGATGCCCGCGGACGCGGACGTCATCACGGCTTCCGTACGCAACGGATTGATCTCCGAAACGGCACCGACGAACGTGGTCTTACCTACGCCGAAGCCCCCTGCCACCACGATCTTCGCCGAGGTGGTGGCTCGGGCCGCACCGCCGCTAGAGCTTGCGAAGTCCACTGAGCACCCTTTCGAGCAGTGTCACATCCGGCGTGCCGCCGGCCTCTCCATTGCCCGGCTGGTGAATGGCCACCATGCCGGCTTCCGCCAGGTCCGCGACAAGAATCCGGGCCACACCGAGCGGCATCGACAGCAGCGCCGAGACCTCGGCCACTGACTTGACCTCACGGCAGAGGTGGCAGATCCGCTGGTGCTCGGGGAGCAGCGTCGCCAGATGCGCGGGGTCGGCCGTGGTACTGACCAACGCCTCAATGGCGAGCTGGTAGCGGGGCCGGGTCCGGCCGCCGGTCATGGCATACGGGCGGACCAGCGGCTGGTCGCCTTCACCGTCGTACGACGCGTGGTGCAGTGCGCCGTACGGATCGGGTGAGGCGGGTGGCGGGGTCATTGGATCCTCCGGGCGTGACGGCAGGTTGTCTGCTTGCCGTCGGATGGGGCCGGTGGGGGCTCTGAGCGGCCTGTCGGGCGAGGGATGAGGGCGTTGCCTGGGTCAATCGAGTCTGTCATCGCTCCACGGCCGCCTAATGGAGCAGGCTGCCTTGGAGCTCGGCGCGGAGGTCCGGGGTGAGGACGGTGCCCGCGCGGTCGACCAGGAGGGCCATTTCGTACCCGACCAGACCGATGTCGGCGTCCGGGTGGGCGAGTACGGCCAGCGAGGATCCGTCGGAGATGGACATCAGGAAGAGGAACCCGCGCTCCATCTCCACCACGGTCTGGCTGACGGCGCCGCCCTCGAAGATCCGCGAGGCGCCCGCGGTCAGTGAGGTGAGGCCGGAGGCGACGGCGGCCAGCTGGTCGGCGCGGTCGCGCGGAAATCCTTCGGACATGGCCAGCAGGAGTCCGTCGGCGGAGACCACCACCGTGTGCGACACCCCGGGGGTGTTGTCCACGAAGTTGGTGATCAACCAGTTCAGATTCTGCGCGGCCTGACTCATCGGGCTCAACTAACGCTCCTGCTGGTGAGTGGGGCCGAGTGGAAAACTGCCGGTCGACTGGCCGTTGGCCTGCCGCCCCTGCTGGATGCCCCGGCGGAGATTGGTCAACCGCCCGCGCACATCGTCGGGCGCACGCGACACCTGAGGACCTGACTGGTGGTTCTGCTGCTGCGCGGTGCCCGGCACCAGATTGGCGCGCGGTACCCGGCGAGGCAGTCCGGAAGTGGTGACTCCGCCTGCCGCGGGCTTCTTGACCCGCTCCGCCTGCCGTACGAGTTCGTCGTTCGGCGACGGACGCCAGGTGCTTGTGGTGCCGTCCGACTCGCCTCCGCCGCGGCGCGGCCCGTCGGGAGCGGGACGCTCCTGGGCCGGCTGCTGGGGGAAGGCGGGCGACTGCGGCTCGGCCGCGGGCGGCTGCTGGCCACCCTGTTGCGGGCCGTGGAACCAGTTCGTCTCCAGGGTGTCGTACAGCGGCGTACGACCGTCCCCGGGGCCGGCCGCGGGCGGCAGCGCCTCGGGCTGCGGCTGCGGCGGCAGAACCGGACGGTACTGCGCGTCACCGGCGGGCGGACGCGGGGCATCGAAGTCCCCGTTGTCCCGGCCGCGCTGTCGCGGAGCGGGCAGTCCCTGGTCCCGCCCCTGGGCGGGCTGCGGCTGTCCGAAGTCGGGGCGGGCGAACTGCGCGGTGCTCGCCGGGTCCTGCGCCGCTCCGTCCTGCGGGAACTGAGGCTGCGGGAACTGAGCCTGCGGGGCCGGAGCCGAGAAGTCGGGACGGGCGAACTCGGCGGTGGAGCCGGGTCCCTGTCGGTCGTCCACGGACGGCCGCGGAGTGAGCGGCGGGCTCATCGGCCGCTGGAACTGACCGGTGGTCTCGGGCTCCTCGTGACCGCGCGGGGCGTCCAGCGGAGCACGCCGTGGCGCGGACGGGTCCTCGGCGCCCCAACTGGTGGTCTGCGGGCGCTGCGGCACGGGGTTGCCGCCGGGCAGCTCCGCGCGCGGACCACCGGCCGGGGGCAGCTGACGGCCGGGCTCGACCGGGCCACCGGACTGCGGGAAGCCGCCCTGACCGGGCGGGTTCTGCCGGGCCTGCTGCGGCTGCCACGGAGCGGGGCCGTTGGACCGGCCCTGCTGGTCGTTGCGGTCCTGGCGGTTGCGTCCCTGGCTGAACAGGTCCGGCTGACCGGAGTCCGTACGTCCCGTTCCGTCGCCCTGGCCGCGGGCACCGAGCCTGGCACCGTTGCCGAACGCGCCGGCGAGGCCGCCGCCCTGACGCTGCGGTTCCTGACGCGGGAAGTCCTGCGGACCGGTACCGGCCGGCCCGGAAGGCGGGAAGCCGGGGTTCTGCTGACCGGGCTGTCCGGGCTGTCCCGGCTGGTTCTGCGGCTGGCGGGGGCCGCCGTCACGCGAGGGCAGCGCGGCGCGCGGACCCGATCCCGTACCGACCTGACCACGCGCGGGGCCCGGCCCTGCGGCGAGCCGGCCGGCCGGGGCCGACGGAGCGCCGCCCAGGCCCGGACGGGCGCCGTTGCCCGGGGCCGTACCGCTGCCACCGCCGAGCAGACCACCGGGGGCGGTGGACTGCTGACCCGGTGCCTGCTTGGCGGCCGGCTGCTTGCCGCCGTGCGCGACGTCGACCGGCAGCATGACCAACGCGGTCGTACCGCCGGAGTCGGAGGGCCGCAGCTGGATCCGGATGCCGTGACGCAGGGACAGCCGGCCGACCACGAACAGACCCATGCGGCGGGAGACCGAGACGTCCACGGTGGGCGGCGAGGCGAGCCGCTCGTTGATCGCCGCGAGGTCCTCGGGGGAGAGGCCGATGCCGGTGTCGTGGATCTCGACGAGCACCCGCCCGTCGGGCAGGGCGTGACCGGTGACCCGGACCTTCGTCTGGGGCGAGGAGAACGACGTGGCGTTCTCCAGCAGCTCGGCGAGCAGGTGCACGAGGTCGTTGACGACACGGCCGGCGACCTCGGTGGCGGGCACCGCGGCCAGCTCGATGCGCTCGTACTGCTCCACCTCGGAGGCGGCGGCACGGAGCACGTCGACCAGCGGCACGGGGCGGGTCCACCGGCGGCCCGGCTCCTCGCCCGCGAGGACGAGGAGGTTCTCGCCGTTACGGCGCATACGGGTCGCGAGGTGGTCGAGCTTGAAGAGCGAGGACAGCTGGTCCGGATCGGCCTCGCGCGACTCCAGTTCGGAGATGAGCGAGAGCTGACGCTGGATGAGGCCCTGGCTGCGGCGCGAGAGGTTGGTGAACATCGCGTTGACGTTGCCCCGCAGGAGGGCCTGCTCGGCGGCGAGACGGACGGCCTCGCGGTGCACGTCGTCGAAGGCCGCGGCCACCTGGCCGATCTCGTCCCGGGAGTGCACACCGACGGACTCGACCGAGGTGTCGACGTCCTGCGGGTCGGCCTCGGAGAGCTGCTTGACGAGCTCCGGCAGCCGGTCCTGGGCGACGCGCGTAGCCGTGTCCTGCAGCCGCCGCAGCGAGCGGATCATCGACCTGGCGACGACGAAGGCACCGACCAGCGAGACGCCCAGCACCAGCAGGATGAGCGCACCGCTGATGATCGCTTCGCGCTTCGACTCGTCGCGGAGCTCGCGGGCCTTGCCCTCCATGTCGCTGAGGAGGGTCTCCTCGATGGTCTTCATCGCCTGGATCTTGGTGGAGCTCTGGTCGTACCAGTCCATGTACGAGCGCCGCGCCGTGCCCGTCATGCCCGAGGGGCTGTCCAGCACCTTCTTCGCGTAGGTGTTGGCGGCCTTGATCTCCGGGTTGCCGTCGTCCAGCGTGGCGGTCAGCTCTTCGGCGTTGTTGCCGGTGGCGGCGTAGACCGCGGCGAAGGAGCGGCGAGCCGTGTTTTCCTTGCGCAGCGCGGCGCGGCCGAACTGCTGGTCGTTGTCGCTGAGGTGCGGCTGCTTGTCGTTGCCTCCGGGCAGCGCCGCGGCGATGATCGCCCGCTGGACCGAGGCGTACTCCTTGGCGGAGGAGAAGGCCGCCAACGCCCGGGTCCGCTTGATCATCTCCGAGTTGCTGGTCGCCTGCGCCATGTCCTGGGAGAGGCTCAGCAGCGAGGTGATCAGCTGGCTGTACTGGTCGACGGTCTGGAGGCTCGGGGCGCCGTGTGCGTACGCCGTCTTGCGGATCTCGCGGATCCCGGTCAGCTGGCTGGCGATCTGCTGGACGCTCGAATAGATGCCCTCAAGGGCCTCGTCGCCGGAGGGGTCGCCGATCGAGTTCGTCGCCTCAAGGAAGGCCGTCTTCGCCCGGTCGGTCTTCTTGCGGGGCTCGGTGACCTTGAAGTCGTCGGCCTTCACGCCATTGGACAGCGGACCGGCCGAACGGTCGCGCTCCTCCTGGAGCGCCTGGGCGAGCGTCGTCGCCTGCTTGGTCATCTTGGTCAGCAGCTGCATGTGATCCAGCTGCTGCATGTCGTTCATCGAGTCGTTGATCCGCAGGCCGCCCAGCGTGGTCGCGGCGACCACGGGAAGGGCGAGCAGGGAGACCAGGCGCGTGCTGATGCGCCAGTTGCGAAGAGCCACGCGCGAGCCCGTGCTGGCGGTGCCCCGGGGCTTGAGCGACGAGACCGGATCGGTGCCGCTGCTCGCCGTGGCACCGGGGCGCCGGTCGCGCTCGCCGCTGTCACCGGCCGCGGCCGGACCGGGGTTCTGGGCGTGCGGGGCCGAGGAACCGCGGTCGGTTCCGCCGTGCGGCTCCTGCTCCGCCGCAGCGCTGCCATCCCTCTTGAAACGTCCCTGCACTAGCGTCGCAACCTCTGGACCAGGCGTCCCTCCGCGCGAGACGGGTGGGACGGTGTCGGCGTCGTGGGGCGTCGTATCCGCCCCATGGTGGTCGTGAGTGACCGGCGCTCTTCCCCTTCCCGCCGTCACTCGGCGCTGCGTTGCGCCCTCTGCGCGCCGGCCTGAAACCCGCGGCGGTGCGTGGAATTCCAGCACAGTGCCGGATCTCCAACAAGGGCCCCGTGCCGGGCTGTGACCTGGGTGACGCGTTGTGATGGCTGAGTAACAAGCCGTGGAACGTGTTCACGGGCAAAGTGCATCATTCGGGGGCAATCGGCGAAGGGCGAAGGGTGTCCCAGTCGACATGATCAGGAGCGGAATGGCTGATTCGGTGACGCAATGTCCGTTTCATCCGAGGTGATCGGGCGCCCGGAATGAGGTAATTGTCGATGCGTTCGTGAGCAAACTCACATGATGATCGCCGTCTCATCCGGGCTTCCGAAGGGAATCGGATGTTTAGCCTGGCGCTTTACAGGGATGGCAAATCCGACAACCGGCGCCCCTCCGGGCGGCGCCCGTAACCGACAGGGTCCGAACGGCAGATGAAGACGACGATGATGTTCCGCAACATTGCCAACCCCCGGCGCACCACGCTGGCGCACCTCAAGGACGCCGACGAGCTGCGGACGCCGGACACTCCGGAGCACGCGGTCGACCTGCCCACCCAGACGGCCAACCCCCGCCGCACCGTCCTCATGGAAGCCCCGGTCCCCGCCGCAGCCGCGGAGTGACGCGTGCGGGCGGCGTCCCTCGCCCGCGTTCGACGCCCGGCTCCGGGGGCTTGCCCTGTCGCGCCGCCCGCTCCGCGTCCCCGCCACGCCGCCCTCGGAGCCCCGGCGGCTCCTTCCCGGCGCTCCGAGCTCTGTCCGGGCAGGGCGGACCTCGTCTTCGAAGGCTTGCGGGCACCATGCGCGCACCCGTGAGGTGCCGCCGGGCGCACGCGCCGGGCGGCGTTCCTTTCGGGCAAATCCCACAGAGCGAGGCGTTAGCCTGGAGCGTCAGTCTTCAGCCAGCCAGCAAGTGAGGGGCGACAGCACCCGTGCGCATCGCCAGGTTCTCCATCGACGGCAATGTCGCCTTCGGCGCCGTCGAGGGCGAGGGGCCCGATGGTCTCGTCCTCGACATCATCAAGGGCATTCCGTACGCCGAGTTCGAGCTCTCGGGCACCAAGGTCCCGCTGAACAAGGTCCGCCTCCTGCCGCCCGTGCTTCCCAACAAGGTGGTGGCCATCGGCCGCAACTACGCGGAGCACGCCGCGGAACTCGGCAACGAGGTACCGGACGTCCCCGTCGCCTTCTTCAAGCCCACCACCTCGGTGATCGGCTCCGGCGACGCCATCGAGTACCCCTCCTTCTCCAACGAGCTCCACTACGAGGCCGAACTGGCCGTGGTCATCGGCCGGATGTGCCGTGAAGTGCCGCGTGAGCGCGTGAAGGACGTCATCTTCGGCTACACCTGTGCCAATGACGTCACCGCCCGCGACGCCCAGAAGCGCGAGAAGCAGTGGGCCAGGGCCAAGGGCTTCGACACGTCCTGCCCGCTCGGCCCCTGGGTGGAGACCGACCTCGACCCCGGCGACCTGACCATTCAGGCCACGGTCAACGGCGAGCAACGCCAACTGGGCCGTACGAGCGACATGATCCGCTCGATCGAGGATCTGGTCGTCCACATCACGGAAGCCATGACGCTGCTCCCGGGCGATGTGATCCTCACCGGCACTCCCGCAGGGGTCGGACCCCTCCATGTCGGCGACGAGGTCGCCGTCACCATCGAAGGCATCGGCACTCTCACCAACAAGGTGATCAAGCGTGGTTAACACTCCTGTCCGCGTACGTTTCTGTCCCTCCCCGACCGGTAACCCCCATGTGGGCCTGGTCCGCACCGCCCTCTTCAACTGGGCCTTCGCCCGGCACCACGGCGGCACCCTGGTCTTCCGCATCGAGGACACCGACGCGGCCCGCGACTCCGAGGACTCCTACAACCAGCTCCTGGAGTCGATGCGCTGGCTCGGCTTCGACTGGGACGAGGGCCCCGAGGTCGGCGGCCCGCACGCCCCGTACCGCCAGTCGCAGCGCATGGGCATCTACAAGGACGTCGCCGAGAAGCTCCTCGCGGGCGGGTACGCCTACCACTGCTACTGCACCACCGAGGAGCTCGACACCCGCCGCGACGCCGCCCGCGCCGCAGGCAAGCCGTCCGGCTACGACGGCCACTGCCGCGAGCTGAGCGCCGAGCGGATCGCCGCGTACGAGGCCGAGGGCCGCACCTCCATCGTCCGCTTCCGGATGCCCGACGAGGCGCTCACCTTCACCGACCTGGTCCGCGGCGAGCTGACCTTCCAGCCGGAGAACGTGCCGGACTACGGCATCGTCCGCGCCAACGGCGCCCCGCTCTACACGCTGGTCAACCCGGTCGACGACGCGCTGATGGAGATCACCCACGTCCTGCGCGGCGAGGATCTGCTCTCCTCCACCCCGCGCCAGCTCGCCCTCTACAAGGCGCTCATCGAGCTGGGCATCGCCAAGGGCACCCCCGCCTTCGGGCACCTGCCGTACGTCATGGGCGAGGGCAACAAGAAGCTCTCCAAGCGTGACCCGCAGGCCTCGCTCAACCTCTACCGCGAGCGCGGCTTCCTGCCCGAGGGGCTGCTCAACTACCTCTCCCTGCTGGGCTGGTCCATCGCCGAGGACCGCGACATCTTCTCCGTCGAGGAGATGGTGGCCGCGTTCGACATCAAGGACGTCAACGCCAACCCGGCGCGCTTCGACCTGAAGAAGTGCGAGCACGTCAACGCCGAGCACATCCGCAAGCTGGATGTGAAGACGTTCACCGAGGCGTGCGGCCCCTGGCTGAGGGCCCCGTTCGCACCCTGGGCCCCGGAGTCCTTCGACGCGGACCAGTTCGCGGCGATCGCGCCGTACGCCCAGACGCGCGTCACGGTCCTCTCGGACATCACCGCCAACGTCGACTTCCTCTTCCTCGACGAGCCGGCCACGGACGAGGCGTCCTGGGCCAAGGCGATGAAGGAGGGCTCCGACGCCCTGCTCATCACGGCCCGCGCCAAGCTGGCCGCCGCCGAGTGGAACGCGGACGCCCTGAAGGAGGCCATCCTCACCGCCGGCGAGGAGCACGGCCTGAAGCTCGGCAAGGCCCAGGCCCCGGTCCGCGTCGCGGTCACCGGCCGCACGATCGGCCTGCCGCTCTTCGAGTCCCTGGAGATCCTGGGCCGCGAGAAGACGATCGCCCGCATCGACGCGGCACTGGCGAAGCTGGCAGCTGCGTAGCGGTTTCCGGTCACATGATGGGGTGGTTGCTCGGCCGGAGCAGCCACCCCATCGGCATGCGGGTGCACTCTTGCCGCACGGCTGACACCCAGCCCCGGCAACGATCCCGCCTGCGAGGCAGCGCCGGACAGTTCCAGGCTCGCCGCGAGCAGGCACGGAGCCGGTACATGGGCACACTGCTCCGCAGCCTGCTGGACCCCTCGGCGTTCTCGCGTCGTTCTCGCGAAGGGTGCGTGGCAAATCGTTGCCGGTTCCCCGCCGGGCCGGGATGATCGCAGGTGAAGTCGAGGCCGTCGTACTCGACTTCACCATGCTCGTCGAACTCACGCCTGGGAAGGGAAGCCAACAGCATGGCGAGGCGACGGAGGAACCCAGCCTTACGCGGAAACCGCGCCCACCTCCGTCGACGCCGAACGCCGGCCGCAGACGCCGACGGGCCGGCCGGCCGCTGGGGCAGGAGGGCCACCGCTGTGCTCACCTTCCTGGCGCTCGCCGCCGGCGTGGCGGGGCAGTTCCTGGGGATCTGGAAAGATCTCCTGGAACAGTTCGGCGACTCGGAGCCGTCGCGACCGAGTGCATCCGCCTCTTCGCCCGATGTACCGGGCCCGTCGGCTGGTTCCTGGTCCGTCTGCGGCAGGTCGAGCAAAGACGTCGTGCTCGAATTGGAGGGGAGGCCAAATCGTTCGGCGGCGCACGTGATCGCCACGGTGTCCTGTGTCCTCGCACCCGGTGATCACCTTGCCTGGGTGGTGCGAAAGGTCACCGGCACGGCCGCCGACCCGCACGTGCACTACACACTTCGAGGCGACCTGAGTCAGGGACCACGTGATTACATCTACGACGCCATTCTCGACACGACGGCGCCAGGGTCCGAGCGCACTGTTTCCGTGCTGCTGATGAACAGCGATGCGTACCGATCGGCGTTGGAGACGAGAGACCCCGAAACGGGCTATGTGCTGTTGCCGTCGCCACCTCCCGTCATATCGAACTCTGTGTTGATCAAGACGCCGGGGTGAGATCGATGGCAGCGCGCCACCGGACCGACGACGGACAAGCTCCCGCCAGTCCCCCGACCGCGACGCGACACCTGAATCCCGAACCCCACACCCCCGGAGCAGAACGCTCTTTCAGTCGGCTGACGTGGGCGACATGTACATCCCAGGCCCTGGTGGCGCTGAACGTTCGGACTCGTAGGCTGTGGACAGGGACGACGGATCCAGGAGAGGCCGTCCGAGGCGGAGTCGCCCTTGCACAACACGCCACCGATCAACGGGAGCCGCTGTCCTGGTCGACTGCAGAACGATGGCGGGCGCCGGCCTGCTCGTCACGGCCGAGACGAGCACCAAGAACGGTGAAGGGTGCGTACACCCGCACCATCGAATGCGGGGGCGCCATCGGGACCGCCTACTTCAAGCTTGAGCGCGCCAACCGCAACACTTGCGGCCCCTTCGCCGGGCGTCCGGGCCAGGAGGCGGGATTCAGTCGCGGCGCGGTATGCGATCTGACACGGACGTCGGCGGACCAGCAGTTCGTCTCCGTCGGGTCCGTGGGCAAGGACCTTCTGGTCTTCATCGTCAGCACCCCCTGCCTCCTGCCGCCGGGAGTCGACCAGCAGCAGTTCTGAGCCCTGTCTCCCGAGGAGCCGCGACGCCCGCCGCGCGAGCGGTAGCGTGGCCGTATGCCGATCCGAGCCGTGCTCTGGGACATCGATGACACGATCTTCGACTACACGGGTGCCGACCGCGTCGGCATGAGCAAGCATCTCGAACAGGAGGGCCTGCCCGATGGATACGGCTCCGTCGAGCAGGCCCTGTTCGCGTGGCGGACGATCACCGATGTGCACTGGGCACGGTTCGCCGCGGGGGAGACGGACTTCCAGGGGCAGCGCCGGGACCGTGTGCGGGAGTTCCTCTCGCGGGCGCTGGCGGACGAGGAGGCCGACGTTTGGTTTACCCGGCACGCGGCCCACTACGAGGCCGCCTGGTCGCTCTTTCCCGATGCGCTGCCCGCTCTGGACGTTCTGGCGAACGGATTCCGGCACGGCGTGCTGTCGAACTCCAGCATCCACAACCAGGACCGGAAGCTGCGCACGCTCGGTGTACGGGACCGGTTCGAGGCCGTGGTGTGCGCCGTGGAGCTGGGCGTCTCCAAGCCCGACGCCGGCGCCTTCCACGCGGCCTGCGAGGCGTTGGCGCTGGAACCGGGGGAGGTCGCGTACGTGGGGGACGAGCCGGACATCGACGCCGCCGGCGCGGTCGCCGCGGGGCTGATGGGGATCTGGCTGGACCGGGGCGGACGCGGAGGGCGGCCCGAGCTCGTCCGCATCAGCGGGCTCGATCAGCTGCCCGGCCTGCTGGTCCCGGACCGACTCTGATCCGAGGCGTGGACCCTGGCGGGCAATACCCGTTTTGGAGCGCCGGACACCTTCGGGTAATGTTCTTCCTGCGCCGCCCGAGCGGGCCGAAAGATCCGGCCGGGAAGCGCAGACAGAAATGAAGCCCCTTCCAGGGGTTGCGTTTCAGTGGGCTATGGTGTAATTGGCAACACTACGGTTTCTGGTACCGTCATTCTAGGTTCGAGTCCTGGTAGCCCAGCGCAGAGCTTCATCTGTAAAACACGCCCCCGTTGTGTAGCGGCCTAGCACGCTGCCCTCTCACGGCAGTAGCGCCGGTTCGAATCCGGTCGGGGGTACAGATCCTTCCCGCGAGATCATCTGGGTCGCACCCACGATCTCGATGCAGGATCGCTAGGGCCCCCGTTGTGTAGCGGCCTAGCACGCTGCCCTCTCACGGCAGTAGCGCCGGTTCGAATCCGGTCGGGGGTACTTCACCATGGGCTATGGTGTAATTGGCAACACTACGGTTTCTGGTACCGTCATTCTAGGTTCGAGTCCTGGTAGCCCAGCGCAGAAATGCAACAGCAGTACAAGCCCCCGTTGTGTAGCGGCCTAGCACGCTGCCCTCTCACGGCAGTAGCGCCGGTTCGAATCCGGTCGGGGGTACAACAGATCGACAGATAAGGGCCCTTCACTCCGGTGAGGGGCCCTTCTCTGTTGCTCCCTCAGATCCCGTACCGCCGGGCCGACTCCTCCTCCTGGGCCATCCTGCGCAGCGACATCAGCAACGGCTCGTAGAGCACGGCCGACGCGACCGCCGTCTCCACCTGCTCCGCCTCCGTGGGGTGTGTCTCCATCATGTCCAGGTCCTGGACGGCGACTTGGTGCATGAGCCGCGCCTGCTCGGTCAAGTACTCGACATCGCAGGGGTAGCCGAGGCGGATGAGGGTGGCCACCGACGACACGAGTGCGCGATGAGCGGGGGACAGGGAGCCCAGCTCCTGGGAGGTCGCCCAGCCGAGCCGGTCCAGGAGCCGTTCGACCTCCTCGCGGGCCGCCGCCGTCTCCGGTGCCTCCTCGTCCGGGTCCGGGCCGTGAGGGAGGGACCACAGCGCGGCGCCCAGGCGGATCGTCCGGCCCAGGGACTCGTCGTCGACATGGGAGAGGACCTCGCGGGCCGTGGCCACGGGCAGGCGGCCCACCTGGAGCAGGGCCCGCACCAGGCGCAGCCGGCGCAGATGGCTCTCGTCGTACTCGGCCTGCGTCGCGCTGACCCGGAGACCGGGTCGCAGCAGCCCCTCGCGCAGGTAGTACTTGATCGTCGCGGTCTTGACGCCGCTCTTCTCGCTCAGTTCCGAGAGCCGCATTGCCGTGCCTTCCCTTGCGCCACCTCTTGGGCAGTGTCACTATCCAACCATTGGATAGTGACACTCTCCAACGGAGGAAGGGGTGCGGCCATGTTCGCGAAGCCGATTCCGGGGCGGACGACAGCGGCGGCCGAGGGTGAGGTGGTCGTCCTGCTCATCGGGATGCGCATCAACCACTTCTGGGGAGTGCACCACTGGCTGCCCGTCCTCGCGGCAATGCCACGCATGCTGCGGGAGTTGAGCCGGGACAGGAGTCGCGGGCTGCTCGGCTGCACGCTGCTGTCCGGCTCGCCCAGGACGTACTACGTCGTCCAGTACTGGGAGTCGAAGGAGAAGCTGTACGCGTACGCGAGCGCTCCCGACATGTTCCACCGCAAGGCGTGGGCGATGATCAACCGTAAGGAGAAGAAGTCCCGGCAGCATGTGGGGCTGTGGCACGAGACGTACGTGGTGCCCGAGGGCGGTTACGAATCGATCTACGCCGACATGCCGGCGTACGGGCTGGCCGCGGCCACCGGCGTACTGCCGATCGAGGGGCGCGGTCGACGGGCGGCGGGCCGGTTCGCACACCGTTCGTCCGCGAAGTGAGGTTCTGGCAGGGGCCGCCACGACGCTGGGGCGGCCAGGAGGTGTACGGGGACGTCAGCCGGTGCGGCGCAGGGCCTCGCTGAGCCTGGCGGCCGAGTCGATGACCGCCTGGGCGTGCATCCGGCCCGGGTGCCGGGTCAGCCGCTCGATCGGTCCGGAGACCGAGACTGCGGCGACCACCCGGTTCGAGGGGCCGCGCACCGGCGCCGAGACCGAGGCCACACCCGGCTCGCGCTCGCCGATCGACTGGGCCCAGCCCCGGCGCCGTACGCCCGAGAGTGCCGTCGCCGTGAAGCGGGCGCCCTGGAGGCCGCGGTGCAGCCGCTCCGGCTCCTCCCAGGCCATCAGGATCTGGGCCGAGGAGCCGGCCTTCATCGTGAGCGTGGAGCCGACCGGCACGGTGTCCCGCAGGCCGGACAGCCGCTCCGCCGCCGCCACGCAGATCCGCATGTCGCCCTGGCGCCGGTAGAGCTGCGCGCTCTCGCCCGTGATGTCGCGCAGGTGGGTGAGCACCGGTCCCGCCGTGGCCAGCAGGCGGTCCTCGCCCGCCGCTGCCGCGAGTTCCGCCAGTCGGGGGCCGAGAATGAAACGGCCCTGCATGTCCCTCGCCACCATGCGGTGGTGTTCCAGTGCCACGGCCAGTCGATGGGCCGTGGGTCGTGCGAGCCCGGTCGCCGCGACCAGCCCGGCGAGGGTGGCCGGACCGGACTCCAGGGCGCTCAATACCAGAGCTGCCTTGTCGAGAACGCCGACGCCGCTAGAGTTGTCCATACGACGATACTCCCGTCTCACTCTGTGAAACGCAAGTTCAATTTTCGGCGGAAGTTGCGAACCTGTAGAGGCGGCCACACAACGGCCCGTAGCCACCGCCCCGCACGGGGGTCCGGACGGCGGCGCACCGAATCTCTAGTTGGGCCGGCGCAGACGCCGGCCGGAGGGAAAGCGATGGGTAGGACACTCGCGGAGAAGGTCTGGGACGACCATGTCGTCCGGCGCGCCGAAGGTGAGCCCGACCTCCTCTTCATCGATCTGCACCTGCTGCACGAGGTGACCAGCCCCCAGGCCTTCGACGGCCTCCGGCAGGCCGGACGCCGGGTCCGGCGCCTCGACCTCACCATCGCCACCGAGGATCACAACACCCCGACCCTCGACATCGACAAGCCGATCGCCGACCCGGTCTCCCGCGCCCAGTTGGAGACCCTGCGCAAGAACTGCGCGGAGTTCGGTGTACGGCTGCACCCGCTGGGCGACGTCGAGCAGGGCGTCGTGCACGTGGTCGGCCCGCAGCTGGGTCTGACCCAGCCCGGCACCACGGTGGTCTGCGGCGACTCGCACACGTCCACGCACGGTGCCTTCGGCGCGCTGGCGTTCGGCATCGGCACCAGCCAGGTCGAGCACGTCCTGGCCACCCAGACCCTGCCGATGGCCCGCCCGAAGACCATGGCGATCACCATCGACGGCGAACTGCCCGACGGTGTCACGGCCAAGGACCTGATCCTGGCGATCATCGCCCGCATCGGTACCGGCGGCGGCCAGGGTTACATCCTCGAATACCGCGGCTCGGCCATCGAGAAGCTCTCGATGGAAGCCCGGATGACCATCTGCAACATGTCGATCGAGGCCGGCGCCCGAGCGGGCATGATCGCCCCGGACGAGACCACCTTCGACTACCTCAAGGGCCGCGACCACGCCCCGCAGGGCGAGGACTGGGACGCGGCCGTCGCGTACTGGAAGACGCTGCGCACCGACGACGACGCGGTCTTCGACGCCGAGGTCGTCATCGACGCCGCCGAACTGGCGCCGTTCGTCACCTGGGGCACCAACCCCGGCCAGGGCGCGCCCCTGTCGGCGAACGTCCCCGACCCGGCTTCGTACGAGGACGCCTCGGAGCGCAACGCCGCTGAAAAGGCCCTGGAGTACATGGGGTTGACTGCCGGGCAGCCGCTGCGCGAGATCAACGTGGACACCGTCTTCGTAGGCTCCTGCACCAACGGCCGGATCGAGGACCTGCGTAACGCGGCCGCGATCCTGGACGGCCGCAAAGTCGCCGACGGCGTACGGATGCTGGTCGTCCCGGGCTCCGTCCGCGTCGCTCTGCAGGCCGTCGAGGAGGGCCTGGACAAGGTCTTCACCGCCGCGGGCGCCGAATGGCGGCACGCGGGCTGCTCGATGTGTCTCGGCATGAACCCCGACCAGCTGGCCCCCGGCGAGCGCTCCGCCTCCACCTCGAACCGCAACTTCGAGGGCCGGCAGGGCAAGGGCGGTCGTACGCACCTGGTCTCCCCGCAGGTTGCCGCCGCCACCGCCGTGCTGGGCCACCTGGCCTCGCCGGCCGACCTGTCCGACGTCCGTACGCCCGCCGGAGTCTGAGAATCATGGAAGCTTTCACCACGCACACCGGCCGGGCCGTCCCGCTGCGCCGCAGCAACGTCGACACCGACCAGATCATCCCCGCCCACTGGCTGAAGAAGGTCACCCGCGACGGCTTCGAGGACGGACTCTTCGAGGCCTGGCGCAAGGACGGCGACTTCGTCCTCAACCGTCCCGAGCGCAGCGGCGCCACGGTGCTGGTGGCCGGCCCCGACTTCGGCACCGGGTCGTCCCGCGAACACGCCGTGTGGGCGCTGCAGAACTACGGTTTCAAGGCCGTCATCTCCTCCCGGTTCGCCGACATCTTCCGCGGCAACTCGCTGAAGAACGGGCTGTTGACCGTCGTGCTCGGCCAGAAGGTGGTCGACGCGCTCTGGGAGGTGACCGAGGCCGACCCGACGGCCGAGATCACCGTCGACCTGGAGGCCCGCCAGGTCCGCGCCGAAGGCATCACCGCCGACTTCGAGCTCGACGAGAACGCCCGCTGGCGACTGCTGAACGGGCTGGACGACATCAGCCTCACCCTTCAGAACGAAGCGGACATTGCGACTTATGAGGTGGCAAGGCCGACCTTCAAGCCGCGTACAATTAACGCCTGAGCAGCGCGTTTCCAGGACTGCGCCCCCTGCCTTCTGGTAGGGGGCGCAGTCGCTTGTTGAGACCCCGTCGGGCGACAACTCGCCCCAGATGGCACAATCGGTGCATGGAACGCGACAGCCAACTCAAGCTTTACGGCCAAGTCGCCGACCGATTGAAGGAAGCGCACACAAGAGTGCGTGCACTGCAAGTCCCGGAGGGCGTAAGGATGGCGCTGTCCCGGAAGCTGTTGGTCATCACGGCCGCGGCTAAGCACGATCTCCCGGATGCGGCAAGGCGTCTGGACCGGTTGATGAAGGACCTCGATGAGGGCCGATTCCCCGAAGGTGACTGACTCTGCGGAACTGCGCAGCGGTCGACTTCGTTGCGGCACTAGGGTGATTAGCCCGTTTCGTGTTTGATTTGCGGTATATATCTGCCTAACGTGCGAAAACGCTTGAACACTTTCGTTCTGGCAATGTCTCCGAAGGGGAAGACGTGAACAAGGCGCAGCTCGTAGAAGCGATTGCCGACAAGGTTGGGGGCCGTCAGCAGGCCGCGGACGCCGTCGACGCGGTGCTCGACGCGATCGTCCGTGCGGTTGTCGCGGGGGACCGTGTCTCGGTCACCGGCTTCGGCTCGTTCGAGAAGGTCGACCGCCCCGCCCGTTACGCCCGCAACCCGCAGACGGGCGAGCGGGTGCGGGTCAAGAAGACCTCGGTGCCCCGTTTCCGTGCGGGACAGGGCTTCAAGGATCTGGTGAGCGGCTCCAAGAAGCTCCCCAAGCACGATGTGGCCGTGAAGAAGGCGCCCAAGGGCAGCCTCACGGGCGGTGTTGCCCGTACGACGACCAAGGCCGCGGCCAAGAAGGCCGTGGCGAAGAAGGCCACCGCCAAGAAGGCCGTGACCGCGGCGAAGACCACTGCCGCCAAGAAGACCACGGCGGCGGCGAAGAAGGCCACCGCGGCGGCCAAGAAGACCACGGCGGCGGCGAAGAAGACCACGGCGGCGAAGAAGACGGCGGCCGCGAAGAAGGCCGTCGCCAGCAAGACCGCGCCCGCCAAGAAGGCCACGGCGAAGAAGGCGCCCGCGAAGAAGACCACGGCGCGCAAGACCACGGCGAAGAAGGCCACTGCACGGAAGAAGTGAGGCCGAGCAGCGCAGGGCCGCTCACACGCGCCGGGCCGGGCTCCCCTCGGGGAGCCCGGCCCGCGGGCTGTTCCGGGCAGGGCGCGCGGCGCCGTTCAGAATGTCTGCAGGGTCACCAGGGTGATCCGCAGGTCCGCACCCTCGCCGACGCCCTCGATTCGCACCCGCTGCCCCGGCCGCAGCAGCCGCAGGCCGCCGGCGTCGAAGGCGCGGGCGTCGAATTCCACCGGGGTGCCGTCGTCGAGCAACACACTGCCGGTGCGGGTCTCGGGGTCGTACGTGTACGAGGTCGCCTGCATGAACGGCAGCCTATCGGTCCGGCGAGGAGACCCCCGCGGCCCAGCGTCCGGCCGTGTGCGGGCCCACGCCGAGGGTCAGCGCCGCCCGCAGGTCGTCGCCGGTGTCCACGTCCTGGCGGACGGAATCGATTCCGGTCAGGACGATTTCCACCGCGCCGGAGTCCAGATGCCGGGCCCGGGAGGAACCACCGAAAGCCGGGCGCAATTCCACGCCCGGCGCAGCCGACAGAAATGTCGTTCCGATTCCTGCCGCATCGGTGACAAATGCACGGGGAAATGCGGCGGAATAGTCGAGTACCCGTGCCAATTCCGCGGGGCGCAGCGCGGGCAGATCCGCGTTGAGGGCGGCGAGGGCGGCTCCGGGCCGCTCGGCCCGTACGGTCCGCTCACCGTGTGCCAGGGCGGCGTTGAGGCCGCTGTCCGGTTCGTCGGGCACGACGCGCGCCCCGAGGGCCGCGAGAGCCGCCCCCGCCTCCGTGTCGGCCGTGACGACCACCACATCCCGTACCGCCCGGCAGGACAGGGCGGCGGTCACGGTGTCCCGGGCGAACGCGAGGGCGAGACGCGGGCGCAGCACGGCGCCCGCCGCGGGCGCGAGCCTGCTCTTGGCCCGCGCCAAGGGCTTCAGCGGGACGACCAGGGTCCAGGGACCGGCCGGGTCGGTGTTCGTGGCGATCTCCCCCTCGATGCGCTTCGCCGCCTATTCTCGCCTGCCGGTGCGAGAACCCGGAGGGTCGGTCCCGAAAGCGGGGCGTACGGTGTTCTCGACAGAGCAGGGGCCTGGGGCGAGACTTGACCGTCGGTAGCCAGGCAGAGTTCAGGTCCTTAGAGGAAGGTGTCCGAGTGTCCCGCCGCAGAATCGGCTTCTGGTACCGCCTGGCGGCGGTCATCGCAAAACCGCCGTTGGTGGTTCTGTTCAAGCGTGACTGGCGGGGAATGGAACACATTCCGGCCGACGGCGGATTCATTACTGCGGTCAATCACAACTCGTATCTGGACCCGCTCTCCTACGGTCACTTCCAGTACAACACCGGACGGGTGCCCCGGCTTCTCGCCAAGGCGGGCCTCTTCAAGACCCCCTTTGTCGGAATGATGCTGCGCGGCACCGGACAGATCCCCGTGTACCGCGAGACGACCAATGCGCTGGACGCCTTCCGGGCCGCCGTGGACGCCATCGGGCGCGGCGAGTGCGTCGCCTTCTACCCCGAGGGCACTCTCACCCGCGACCCCGACATGTGGCCGATGGCCGGCAAGACCGGCGCCGCCCGCGTCGCGTTGATGACGAAGGCCCCGGTCATCCCGGTCGCCCAGTGGGGCGCCAACCTGGCGATGCCGCCGTACGCCAAGGAGAACAAGCTCCGGCTCCTCCCCCGCAAGACCCTCCAGGTGCAGGCCGGACCGCCCGTCGACCTCTCCCGGTTCTACGACAAGGAACCGACGCCCGACATCCTGCGTGAGGCGACCGAGGTCATCATGGCCGCGGTGACCGCGCAGCTGGAGATCGTACGGGGGGAGCCGGCCCCCACGGAGCCGTACGACCACCGCAAGGCCCGTGCAGAACAGCGGCGCAAGGCCGAAGGAAAGGGACCCAAGTGACGCACCCCGCAAAGGCGGCCGTCTTCGGAACCGGCTCATGGGGTACGGCCTTCGGCGTGGTTCTCGCCGACGCCGGCTGCGAGGTCACCCTCTGGGGCCGCCGCGCCGAGGTCGTCGAGGCCGTCAACACGACCCGTACCAACCCGGACTATCTGCCGGGCATCGAACTCCCCGCGTCGATCCGGGCCACCACCGACGCCGCCGAGGCGCTGCGCGGCGCCGACTTCGCCGTGCTCGTGGTGCCCTCGCAGACGCTGCGTGCCAACCTCGCCGACTGGGCCCCGCACATCGGCTCCGAGACCGTCCTCGTCTCGATGATGAAGGGCGTCGAACTCGGCACCGCGAAGCGGATGAGCGAGGTCATCGAGGACGTCACCAAGGTCTCCGCGGACCGCATCGCCGTCATCACCGGCCCCAACCTGGCCAAGGAGATCGCCGAACGCCGCCCCGCCGCGGCCGTTGTCGCCTGCCAGGACGAGTCCGTGGCCCAGCGCCTGCAGACCGCCTGCCACACCTCGTACTTCCGCCCGTACACCAACACCGATGTGGTCGGCTGCGAACTCGGCGGCGCGGTCAAGAACGTCATCGGTCTCGCCGTGGGCATCGCCGACGGCATGGGCCTCGGCGACAACGCAAAGGGCTCGCTCATCACCCGGGGCCTCGCCGAGACCACCCGGCTCGGCCTCGCCATGGGCGCCGACCCGCTGACCTTCTCCGGACTCGCGGGCCTCGGCGACCTGGTGGCCACCTGCTCCTCGCCGCTCTCGCGCAACCACACCTTCGGCACCAACCTCGGCCGCGGAATGACGCTCCAGGAGACCATCGCGGTCACCAAGCAGACCGCGGAGGGCGTCAAGTCCTGTGAATCGGTGCTCGATCTGGCCCGCAGGCACGGCGTCGACATGCCCATCACCGAGACGGTCGTCGGCATCGTCCACGAGGGCAAGCCGCCGGTGGTCGCGCTGAGCGAGCTGATGTCGCGCAGCGCGAAGCCCGAGCGCCGCTGACGACAGGCACGGGGGTGCGCGGGGCGGTGTACGTTCGCGGACACCGCTCCAGCGGCCCCGGCCACGCTGACGCGAGGGGTACCAGCAGGTACGCTCAACGCGATATGAGCAGCGAGAACCTCCCCCAGAGCCCGGAGCAGCAGCTCCGCAAGCCGCGCGTAGCCGTAGTGTTCGGCGGCCGCAGCTCCGAACACGGCATCTCGGTCGTCACGGCCGGCGCCGTCCTGAACGCCATCGACCGGACCAAGTACGACGTCCTGCCGATCGGCATCACGGCGGACGGCCGCTGGGCGCTCACCGCCGACGAACCCGAACGCATGGCCATCAAGGACCGGCAGATGCCTGACGTGGCCCAGCTGGCCGAGTCCACCGAGGGCAGTGTGGTGCTCTCGGCCGACCCCGGCAGCCGCGAAGTGGTGTACAGCGAGCCCGGCTCGGTCCCCAAGGCGCTGGGCGAGGTCGACGTCGTCTTCCCCGTGCTGCACGGCCCCTACGGCGAGGACGGCACCCTTCAGGGACTTCTGGAGCTCTCCGGTGTGCCCTACGTCGGCGCCGGGGTGCTCGCCTCGGCGGTCGGCCAGGACAAGGAGTACATGAAGCGGGTCTTCACCTCGTTCGGGCTGCCGGTCGGCCCGTACCTCGTGGTACGACCCCGCGAATGGGACACGGACCCCTCCGGTGCCCGCAAGCGCATCGTGGACTTCGCCGGTGACCACGGCTGGCCGCTCTTCGTCAAGCCCGCTCGGGCCGGTTCGTCCTTCGGCATCACCAAGGTCGACGACCTGTCCGGTCTCGACGAGGCGATCGAGGAAGCCCGCCGCCACGACCCCAAGTTCCTGGTCGAGTCGCTGCTGCGGGGCCGCGAGATCGAGTGCGGGGTGCTGGAGTTCGAGGACGGCCCGCGCGCCAGCGTGCCCGCCGAGATCCCGCCGGTCACCTCGCACGACTTCTACGACTTCGAGGCCAAGTACATCGACTCGGCCGCCGGGATCCTGCCCGCCCCGCTCACCGAGGTGCAGACGGCGGAGGTCCAGCGCCTCGCGGTCGAGGCATTCGAGGCCGCGTCCTGCGAGGGCCTGGTGCGCGCCGACTTCTTCCTCACCGAGGACGGCGGCTTCGTGATCAACGAGATCAACACGCTGCCGGGCTTCACCCCGATCTCCATGTATCCGCGGATGTGGCAGGAGAGCGGCGTGAGCTACCAGGAGCTGGTGGACCGGCTCATCCAGGCCGCCTTGAACCGGTCGACCGGCCTGCGCTGAGACGGCTTCGCACCGTGGGGCGTGCACGCGCGACGCGGGTGCACGCCCTACGGGCTGCTGGGGACCGTCTTCTTGACGGCCGACGCGAACGCGGCCAACGGGCTCGCGTCATGGGCGTACGCCGTCGAAAGGCTCACCTCGACGTACGCCTTGCGGTAGGTCGTCGTGAAGCGCGGGCCGGCGTCCTCCGGCTGCTCCAGCAGCCAGTTGACGCCGTCCGCCTCGGTCCCCTTCGCCATCGGGTCGTCCATCTTCGCGGGCCGGGGGACGCCGCAGCGCAGTACGATCGCTCCGTCCCCCCACTCGGCGGTCAGTTCGGACTTCGTCCCGGTGTCACCGCGGTCGAGACCGGCAACGGTCCTCGGCAGTTCCTTGTGCAGCGCACGACAGTAGGCTGCGGCCTCCGGAGACGGAGTGGGAACCGTGATCGACGCCGCGGTGTCCGTCGAGGAGCAGCCCGCCGCGGCCAGCAGCAGCGCGGCAGCGGACGGACCGAGAAACAGTGGGTGGCCGAACCGGCGGCGCAGTGATGTCACCGGCCCAGCGTAGACGGGGACTACAGATGAACGACCGGGCAGGTCAGGGTTCGGGTGATGCCTTCCACCTGCTGGACCTTGGCGACCACCATGCGGCCGAGTTCATCGACCGTGTCGGCCTGGGCGCGCACGATCACGTCGTAGGGGCCGGTGACGTCCTCTGCCTGGATCACTCCCGCAACTTTAGCGATGGTCTCGGCGACGGTCGACGCCTTGCCCACCTCGGTCTGAATAAGGATGTACGCCTGTACCACGGAACCTCCAGGGCGACCACGAGGATCATGTGGGGGAAAGGGACGCCACGGTATCGCGTTGCCGCGGGCCGCGGGGAGACCTACGGGCCGGTTGACATCCACAGCGTGGCGTACGCAAGACACAGGTTGACGTATCTCTTGACAGTACCGACAGCAGTGACGGCCCGCGACCGCGAGCGCAGCGGTGCGAACGGGGGACGGGCGATGAGAACCGGTGCAGACTGCTCCCTGCGGCGGCGGCCGGTCCACGATCCCGACCCCCGGCCGCTGAAGCAGCCCGGACGATCGTCCGGCGCGATAGATGAGAGGTGAGACTCGGTGAAGGGAACCGTGGGCGAGTTGGGGGAGTTCGGGCTCATCAGGGAGCTGACTTCCCGGCTCACCACCACTCCGGCGGTACGGCTCGGTCCCGGCGACGACGCCGCGGTCGTGTCAGCTCCCGACCGCAGGGTCGTGGCCAGTACGGACATCCTGTTGGAGGGACGGCACTTCCGCCGCGACTGGTCGACCGCGTACGACGTCGGCCGCAAGGCCGCCGCCCAGAATCTCGCCGACATCGCCGCCATGGGGGCCGTGCCGACCGCGCTGCTGCTCGGCCTGGTCGTCCCCGCCGAACTCCCGGTCACCTGGGCCGGCGAGCTGATGGACGGCATCCGTGACGAGTGCCAGGTCGCCGGCGCGGCCGTGGTCGGCGGAGACGTGGTGCGGGGCGAGACGATCACCGTCTCGATCACCGCGCTCGGCGATCTGCGCAACCACGAACCGGTCACCAGATCCGGCGCCCAGCCCGGCGACGTCGTCGCCGTCACCGGCTGGCTCGGCTGGTCCGCCGCCGGGTACGCCGTGCTCTCCCGCGGTTTCCGCTCGCCCCGCGCCTTCGTCGAGGCCCACCGCCGCCCCGAACCGCCGTACCACGCGGGCCCCGCGGCCGCCGGGCTCGGCGCCACCGCGATGACGGACGTGAGCGACGGGCTCGTCGCCGACCTCGGGCACATCGCCGAGGCCAGCAAGGTCCGGATCGATCTGCGCTCCGGACTGATCGACATCCCCTCGCAGATGTCCGACATCGGACAGGCCGTGGGCGTGGATCCGCTGCAGTGGGTGCTGACCGGGGGAGAGGACCACGCGATCGTCGCCACCTTCCCGCCGGACGTGAAGCTGCCCGCCCGCTGGAAGGTGATCGGCGAAGTCCTCAACCCCTCGGCGCTGCCCCAGGTGACGGTCGACGGAGCGCCCTGGACCAGCAAGAGCGGCTGGGACCATTTCGGGGACATCGAGGACGCCCAGTAGATTGCGGCACATGCCCCTGACCGCTGCCGTACCCGCCCGAGTGCTCACCGTCGCCGGATCCGACTCCGGCGGCGGTGCGGGCATTCAGGCCGATCTGAAGACGATGCTGGCGCTCGGTGTGCACGGCATGAGCGTGCTGACCGCCGTCACGGCCCAGAACTCGCTGGGGGTGCAGGGCGCCTGGGAGTTGCCCGTCGAGGCCGTGCGCGCCCAGTACCGCAGTGTGGTGGACGACATCGGTGTGCGGGCGGTGAAGACCGGCATGCTGTCGTCGGCCGCGCTGGTGGAGACCGTGGCCGAACTCCTCGCGGACACCGACGCCCCGGTCGTCGTGGACCCGGTCGGGGTCTCCAAGCACGGGGACCCGCTGCTGGCCGCGGAGGCGCTCGATTCC
Source organism: Streptomyces sp. NPDC047515 (assembly GCF_040643055.1). Lineage (NCBI taxonomy): Bacteria > Bacillati > Actinomycetota > Actinomycetes > Kitasatosporales > Streptomycetaceae > Streptomyces > Streptomyces sp. NPDC047515. The sequence continues at coordinate 55,656 of NZ_JBEYTM010000014.1, read as the reverse complement.
GTCCGGACGAAACTCCTGCCGGTCGCCACGGTCGCCACCCCGAACCTGGACGAAGTGGCGCAGCTCACCGGCGTGCACGTCACGGACGAGACCGGAATGCGACAGGCCGCCACCGAGGTGCTCGGGTTCGGGCCGCGCTGGGTCGTCATCAAGGGCGGGCACCTGTCCGGCGAACCCGTGGATCTGCTGACGGACGGCGCGCAGGAGCACTGGCTGCGCGCGCCGAGGCACGACAACCGGCACACCCACGGCACCGGCTGCACCCTCGCCTCCGCCATCGCCTGTGGACTGGCCCTGGGGCAGGACGTACCGGCAGCCGTGCGGGGCGCGAAGGCCTACGTCACCGGGGCGATCGCGGCAGGCTTCCCGCTGGGCGCCGGGATCGGCCCCGTCGACCACGCCTGGCGGACGCGCACCGTGTGAGCACACCCCGGAGCACAGCAAAAAGCCGGTCCACCGAGGCGGACCGGCTTTTTGGGCAACCGGAAGGCTGCGCTACGACGGGAACGTCAGCGCGCGACCTTGCCGGCCTTGATGCACGAGGTGCAGACGTTGAGCCGCTTCGGCGTCCGACCGACCACGGCACGCACGCGCTGGATGTTGGGATTCCAGCGACGGGACGTACGGCGGTGCGAGTGCGAAATGTTGTTGCCGAAGCCCGGCCCCTTGCCGCAGACGTCGCAGTTGGCAGCCACGGGTCACTCCAAAGACTTCAGGTGCACTTACAGTGAATTCCGGCGCGCCGGATTCATTTGACTGAAGTGGCGGTACCGGAGGAATGGCCCGACTCTCGTCGGGCAACCGAAGCAGCATACAACGGCCGCGTCGGTAGAACGAAACTACCATGGGTTCCGCCGCCCCCCCGCCCGCCCCTGTCCCCGCCGGACCCGGCGCACGGGGACTACTCTGCGGTGCAGCCGGCCACGTACGGCCGATTCCGAGGAGGACCGACAGGTGCCGCAGACCGCCGACGACATGGACGCCGTCGCGGTGCGTACCTGGTGCTCACTGGCCCTGGAGGCGCTGGGCCGGGAGCGCGCTGCGATCGACGCGATCAATGTCTACCCGGTCGCGGACGGGGACACCGGCACGAACCTCTATCTGACCGTGGAGTCCGCGACCCAGGCCGTCGAAGCGGTCTTCGCCGCACACGAGACCGGTACGACGGCCCCCGTCGCCGCGGACGCGGTACGGGCCATGGCACACGGGGCGCTGATCGGCGCCCGCGGGAACTCCGGCACGATCCTGGCCCAGCTGCTGCGCGGGATGGCGGGGGTGCTGGGGGACGGGCACGACGCGGACCATCTGCGCCGGGCGCTCCCGGCCGCCGCTGCCGCCGCCCGGCAGGCCGTCGCCCACCCCGTCGAGGGCACCGTGCTGACCGTGGCCTCCGCGGCCGCGGCCGCCGCCGGGCGCACGGCGGACGACGCCGGAACCGCGGAGGTCGCGCGGGCGGCGTACGAGGGGGCGCGGGCCGCCCTGGAAGAGACTCCCGGGCAGCTCGCGGTCCTCGGGCGCGCGGGCGTCGTGGACGCCGGGGGCCGGGGCCTGGTGACGGTGCTCGGGGCGCTCGTCGAAGCGGTCTCCGGGAGGGCGCCCGAGCACATGTACACGGCCGCGCCCGCGCCCCAGGTCGCGGTGGTGGAGAGCTGCGCGGAGGGCGGACCGGCCTTCGAGGTCATCTACCTGCTGGAGGCCGCGGACGACGCGGTGGACCGGCTGCGGAACCGGCTCGACCGGCTCGGCGACTCGCTCGTGGTGGTGGGCGGCGACGGGCTGTGGAACGTCCATGTACATGTCGACGACGCGGGTGCGGCGGTGGAGGCCGGCGTCGAGGCGGGGCGGCCGTACCGGATCCGGATCACCCACTTCGGCGCGGACCGGGTGCACGCCCAGGCCGAACCCGTGCAGCGGGCGGTCGTCGTGGTGGTCCCCGGCGACGGCCTGCGCGGGCTGTGCAAGGAGGCCGGGGCGACGACGGTCCTGGCGCGCCCCGGCGAGCCGCCCGCCAGCGGCGAGCTGGTCGACGCGATCCGCCGGGCGCACGCCCGCGAGGTGGTACTGCTGCCCAACGACGCCGAGTTGCGCCACACCGCGGCCGTCGCCGCCGAACAGGCCCGCGCGGAGGGGGTCAGGGTCGCCCTGATCCCGACCCGGGCCGCCGTCCAGGGCATCGCCGCCCTCGCCGTCCACGAACCCGACCGCAGCTTCGACGAGGACGTGGTGGCGATGACCGCCGCGGCCGGCGCCACCCGCTACGCCGAACTGGCCGTCGCCGAGCGGCAGTCCTGGACCATGGCGGGCATCTGCCAGGCCGGCGACGTCCTGGGCCTGATCGACGGCGATGTCGCGGTCATCGGCGAGGACGTGCCGGAAACGGCCCGCACCGTGCTGGACCGCATGCTGGCGGCGGGCGGCGAACTGGTCACCCTGGTCCTGGGCGAGGACGTCCCCGACAGCCTGGCCGACGCGCTGGAGGAACACGTGCGCGAGGGCTATCTGGCGGTCGACACGGTGGTGTACCGGGGCGGCCACCAGTGCGCTCCCTTGCTGATCGGCGTGGAGTAGGGCCGGGGCGGGGACGTCCTCAGAGGCCGCCCGACAGGCTCTCAGCCGCCGGACGGGCCCGACCTCCTGTCCACGTACTCCAGCAGCGCCTCGGCCTCCGCGCGACGCTCCCGGCCTGTCTCGTCCGGCTCCCCGGTCCCGTAGATCTCAAGGACCCTTCGGGCCCGGGTCCGCGCGGTGTCCGGGTGGCCCAGGTCGGCCTCCAGCCAGGCGGCCGTCAGCTCGGTGGCGGTGCGCAGTCCGAGGAACTCGGGGCCGGCCTCCGTGAAGCGGTCGACCGCCCGGCGCACATGGCCGAGAGCCTCCTCGAACTCCGGTGCCTCGCCCGGTTCGCCCTGGCAGAGGTGCGCGATCAGCTCACCGGTCTGGCTGTGGGTCTTTGCGAGCTCCGCCAGCAGCCGAGGCGCCTCCTGGACCGGTCCGGAGGCCAGGGCCGCCTCGCACTCCCGCTGGGCCGCCGCCATGAACTCCCGTGCCGCGTCCGGGCCCGACTGCCCCTCCCGGATCGCGATCCAGGACCGCACCCGCAACGTCCGCACCAGCGCGGGGACGTCACCCAGCTCGCGCCACAGCTCCCCGGCCCGCGCGTAGGCCCGCTCCGCCTGGGAGTCGAGATCGGCCTGGTAGAGCGCCTGCGCGGCGAGACCGGCGAGCATCGCGTGGTCGTGCTGCCCGGGCCAGTGGCGGGCGATGTCGGCCGCCTTCAGCCAGTGCCCGGCCGCCTCCCGCGGCTCGCGCAGTTCGGTGAGGGAGTCACCGAGCCACCACAGCGTCTGCACCACCATGCCGTCCCCGTGCTCCTCGACCGTGATGTCCGCAAGCACGGCCTCCAGCACCGCGGCCGCCTCCGCCGCCCGGCCCAGCCGCAGCAGCCAGCCGCCGAGCCGATGGCGGGCATGGACCCCGAGCGTCGCGCTCTCGCCCGCCTCGTCCGCCCAGTGCGCGGCGTCCAGCGCGTGTTCGGTCGCCTCCTCGAACTGCCCGGCGGCGCCGAGGACTTCGGCGAGCCCGAGGTGCAGCTGGGCCCGTCCCGGAGCCGGGACGAACGGCGCTCCGTGCTCCAGCGCGGCGCGTGCGGCCCGTTCGGCCCGCCCGTATTCGTCGAGCCGGGCGGCGAGCGCGGCCGTCTTGGCCTCGTACTCGACCGCGTGCCACGGCAGCCCGGCGTCATGGGTCTCGGCGGCGGCCCGCTCGTACAGCTCCAGGGCGCCCCGCGGATCGCCCCGGTACCTCGCGACATCGCCGAGGAGATCCAGTGCCTGCGTGAACCGGGTGACGACCGAACCCTCCGCGCGCAGCGGTTCGGTGAACGCGAGCAGTTCCCGCGCGCCCTGTTCCAGACCGGCGACGGCCGCCTCGGCGGACTCCTCGTCCGGAGCCTCCCGCACCAGCCGGCCGAGAACATGGGCCCGGCACATCAGCACGGCGCTCGTCTGCCGGGCGGTGGCCTCGCCCCCGGAGTGCAGCGCGAGGGCCCGTTCCAGCAGCGGCGCGAGCTCGGCCAGCGCCTCCTGCGCGCCCCCGGGCTCCAGCGAGCGGGCGTACGCGGCCCTGGCCGCCGCGGCCGTGGCCTCGCCCGGGTCGCCCGCGGCCTCGTACAGTCCCGCGGCGGTCCGGAAGGCCACCACCGCCTCGGCGGGCCGCAGGGAGCCGTCCATCGCCCGGTGGTCCTCGACGCACGCGCGGTCGTGGTCCGACAGCCCGGTCGCCGCCTCCTCCGACTCGGCGGCACGGCGGGCGACGGCTCCCCAGGCGGATTCCGCGTCCGGGTGCTGGGCGTCCGAGAGGCGATGCGCCTCGGCGAGCAGACCCGCCAGGTCGAGCGGTGCATCCGCCGCCGTGCCGGGGGCCACCGCCGTGCCCGGGGCCGTGACCGTGCCCGGGGCCGCCTCCGGTTTCTCGGCCGCGGAGCTGAGGCGTGCGGCCCGTACGCCGAGCGGCAGCCGGTCCAGCAGTGGCTGCCGGTCAAGACGCTCCCGCACCAGACCACTGATGTACGCGTTGCCGTTGCGCTCGTCGAAACGGGCGGCCAGCGCGAGCGCCCGCTCCCGGGCGTGCGCGGCCAGCGAGCGCGCCGTCCAGTCGGTCCCCGCGGGCCCCGGTACGGCCTGCTCCCCGTGGCCGAGGGCGGTCAGCCGGTCCATCAGCAGGGCGGTGACGGCCAGGAAGTCCATCAGGCTGCCGGGGTTCCCGCTGTCGGTGAAGTACGCGGGCCGTTCGGCGATGATCTCAAGGGCGCGGGCCTCGTTGCCGGTCAGGGCGCAGAACTCGATGTGCAGGGCCGCGGAGTCCCGCATGCTCTCCATCGGCCGGACCATCCGGTACCCCCGCAGATGGTGGGCGCGCGCCTGCTCCGCGCGCCCCGTCCGCAGCAGCGGGAGCAGCGAGGCCGCCAGCACCGCGTGCGGCTCATGGGCGCAGGTGTGCTCACCGCCCAGCACCGGCGCCCAGGTCTCCAGGGCCTCGGCGTCCAGGCCCCGCTGCACTTGCCAGCCACCCTGTTCGTGCAGCTCACAGGCATGGCAGTTGGCCATGCGGTCCCGGTCGGCGGCCTGCCAGGCGGTAAAGGCCCGCTCGGCCCGCGCCAGATCGCCCAGGTGCCGGGCGATCTCCAGCTCACCCTGGCGCACGGCACGCTCGGAGTGACCGGCCAGCCGGTAGCGGTGCTCCATCTCGCCCTGCCACTTCTCGATGGCGGCGAGCGGGATGTGCGGCTGGTCGACCATGGAGCTGGGACCCACTTGAACATCCAGAACAGCTGGTGGGTCATGAACTCGCTGAAGACTCCCGGCTGTTCGTCCCACATGCGCAGCAGCCGCGCGAAGGGCACGAACATCTTGTCCTTCTCGGAGCTGTAGTTGTAGACCTGCAGCTGATGGGTGAGCGCCTCGACGAGGAGGGCGGCGTCCCCGGTCTGCTCGGCCTCGGCGAGCAGCCGTTCCGCGCGGGCGTTGCGCGCGAGGCCCTCCGGCTCCGCGTCGTTCTCCCGCAGGGCCTGGCGGATCGTGGTGCTGTCGAGGCTCATCGGCCGTCCTCCTGGGGGTCCGAGGGGGAGTGTCCCGGTGCCGCGGGATGGGTGGCCCACTCCAGCAGGCCGGCGAACGTCCGGTTCAGCAGCGCCGAATCGGCGGGCCGCAGCGGGCGGTGCGCCATCAGCAGCGCCTGCCCGTACAACGCTTCCGTCGCGGTCGCGGCCGGCTCCGGACTGTCCAGCGATCCGATCCGCCGGATCAGTGGATTGAGGTGGTTCAGTACGAGCCGGGCGCGCGGCGCACTGCCGCGCAGCGAGCCGAGAATGCCCGCCCACAGGCCGTCCGCCTGCCCCTCCGCCTCGGCACGGGCCTGCTCGTGGCGGGCCGCCCGGTCGTCGAGGTGCAGCGCGGGCACGGTCAGCGGATGGAAGGCGCGCAGCGCCACGTCGCAGTCCAGCGGGTCCAGTCTGGCGCGGGCCGCGGCCAGGAAGCCGCCGAGCGCCAGCTCCTGCGCCGGATCGACGGAGTCCAGATGAGCGGTGACGGTATCGGCGTCCAGCTCCGCGACCGTGGTCCCGGGCCGGACCGAAGGCAGCCGTTCGACCAGCTCCGTGTCGTACGTGTAGCCGCCGTTGACCACCCCGATGCCCTGTGCCGAGGCGATCGGCGCGACCTGCTGGTACTCCTCCACGGTCCGCGTGAAGTGCACCACCGGATGGCGCCGGGCGAACTCCTCCAGCGACAGCCGCCCGTCCGTCGTCTCGAACGGCAGCCAGGGCAGCATCGCGCCGTCGTGCCGGGCGAGCGACTTCACCCCGAGGTGGTGCACGGAGAGGAACTCCGCGAGCCGCTCCGGATCACCCGCGGCGAGCCCGGTGAGCCAGTCCCTGATCCGCTCGCCGAGCGCGTCCCGCACGGCGGCCAGGGTCTCGTCCGCGTACAGCGCCTCGCGCGAGGCGGTGGGCCGCAGGCTGTCGGTGTCGATGACGCAGCGCACGAAGAACGCCCAGTCGGGCAGCAGTTCGTCGGCCCGGTCCGTCAGCAGCATCCCCTTCAGATGCACACGGTGGCCCGCGCGCTGCGCCGGGCTGACGGCGGACGGCAGGACGTAGGCGACACCGCGGATCCCGGCGAGCGGCAGATCCAGGTCGATCGCGTCGAGCGGCGAGAATCCGAACTGCTCGTGGCAGTGGCGCGCGAGTGCCACCCGGCGCGCCGCCGGGGTCGGGTACGGCCGGTCCCACGCCGCCGGAAGATCGGTGACGGCCGCCTCGCCGACCCGTACGTCGTAGGGCAGGAGCGAGCCGAAGTCACGGGCGAGGGAGAGGACCCGCTCCTCGGAGAGCCAGTCCGCGCTGCCGGGGCGGGCGGTCAGATGCACGGTGGTGCCGGGCTCCGGACGGGCGCAGTCCGGCAGGGTACGCACGGTGTACGAACCGTCGTCGCGGGCGCACCACTCCACGGGCGGCGAGCCGGGTGTCCGCGCCGACCGGCTGATCACCCGGATCTCCGCCGCCACGACGAAGCAGGCCAGCAGCCCGATGCCGAACTGGCCGAGGAACTCGGCACGCGCCGACGCCAGACCCTCGGCCCCGTCGCGTTTGGAACTGCGGCCGATCGTCGCGAGCAGGCTGTGCACATCGGTCTCGGTCAGACCGATCCCGCTGTCCTCGACCCGCAGCCGCCCGCCGTCCGCGTACAACCGCACCAGGGCCGGCGCGTCCGGCTGCTCGGCGCGGCGGGCCGTGATGGCGTCCACGGCGTTCTGCAGCAGCTCACGCAGGTAGACCCGAGGGGAGGAGTAGAGATGGTGGGAGAGGAGATCGACCAGTCCGCGCAGATCCACCTGGAAGGTGTGCGGCGACCGATCGGCGAAGGACTCGGAAGGTTCGGGGGACGCGGAATTCGCTGAGGTCTCAGATGTCATCGTCGCAGCGCCGGTGGGGGGACTTGCGACAGCGCGGGTCGGGCGATCCCGTGAACGGTGATCGCGAGCCGGAAGCGTGGGAGCCGATCCTAGGGGTGCGGCGACGATTCCGACCAGCGGATTCCGGTGTTCCGGGCGGTGCCCGCCGGACATCTGTCAGTGGTGTGGTGTGCAATGGATGGCGTGTCTGCGTTCGATGAACCCCTCAAGAAGCTGCTCGGCGGAGCCACCGCGAAGGTGATGGCCGAACATCTCGACCTGCACACGGTCGGTGATCTGCTGCACCACTACCCGCGGCGGTACGAGGAGCGCGGCCGGCTCACCGCCCTGGCCGACCTCCCGCTGGACGAGCACGTGACGGTGGTCGCCCAGGTCGCCGACGCCCGCATCCTGATGTTCAACAACGGCCGCGGCAAGCGCCTCGAAGTGACCCTCACCGACGGCAACGGCCGCCTTCAGCTGGTCTTCTTCGGCCACGGGGTCCACAAGCCGCACAAGGAGCTGCTGCCGGGGCGGCGTGCGATGTTCGCGGGCAAGGTCTCCGTCTTCAACCGGAAGATGCAGCTGGCCCACCCCACGTACCAGCTGCTCGACGTCGAGTCCATCGACGGGGCCGAGGCCACGGAGGCGGTGGACGCCTTCGCCGGGCGGCTGCTGCCGATCTACCCGGCCTGCAAACAGCTGGACTCGTGGCGGATCGCCAAGGCCGTCGACACCGTGCTGCCCAGCGCCGCGGAGGCCGTCGACCCGCTGCCGCCGGGTCTGCGCGAGGGCCGCGGATTCACCTCGCTCCCGGAAGCGCTGCTGAAGGTCCACCGTCCGCAGACCAAGGCGGACATCGCGCAGGCCAGGGACCGGCTGAAGTGGGACGAGGCGTTCGTCCTCCAGGTCGCGCTGGCCCGCCGCAGATACGCGGACACCCAGCTCCCGGCGGTGGCGCGCAGACCGCGGCCCGGCGGACTGCTCGACGCCTTCGACGCCAAGCTGCCCTTCACCCTCACCGAAGGACAGCGGAAGGTCTCCGGGGAGATCTTCGACGACCTGGCGACCGAGCACCCGATGCACCGGCTCCTCCAGGGCGAGGTCGGTTCCGGGAAGACGATGGTCGCCCTGCGCGCCATGCTCGGCGTCGTCGACGCGGGCGGACAGGCCGCCATGCTCGCGCCCACCGAGGTGCTCGCCCAGCAGCACCACCGGTCCATCACCGAGATGATGGGCGAGCTGGCCGAGGGGGGGATGCTGGGCGGCTCCGAGCAGGGGACGAAGGTGGTACTGCTCACCGGCTCCATGGGGGTCGCGGCCCGCCGCCAGGCGCTGCTCGACCTCGTCACCGGCGAGGCCGGGATCGTGATCGGCACACACGCGCTGATCGAGGACAAGGTGCAGTTCCACGACCTGGGCCTGGTCGTCGTCGACGAACAGCACCGCTTCGGTGTGGAGCAGCGCGATGCGCTGCGCTCGAAGGGGAAGCAGCCGCCGCACCTGCTCGTCATGACCGCCACCCCCATTCCCCGTACGGTCGCCATGACCGTCTTCGGCGACCTGGAGACGTCCGTACTGGACCAGCTCCCGGCCGGCCGCTCGCCGATCGCCAGCCATGTCGTCCCCGCCAAGGACAAGCCGCACTTCCTCAGCCGCGCCTGGGAACGGGTCCGAGAGGAGGTGGAGAGCGGGCACCAGGCCTATGTGGTCTGCCCCCGCATCGGCGACGACGCCGAGGACGAGGCGGCCGGCGGCAAGGGGAAGAAGAAGGTGCCCGAGGACGACGGCGAGAAGCGCCCGCCGCTCGCCGTCCTGGAGATCGCCGAACAGCTCGCCAAGGGCCCCCTGGCCGGTCTGCGCATCGAGGTGCTGCACGGCAGGATGAATCCCGACGACAAGGACGAGGTGATGCGCCGCTTCGCCGCGGGCCAGGTCGACGTCCTCGTCGCCACCACCGTCATCGAGGTCGGGGTCAACGTCCCCAATGCCACCGCCATGGTGATCATGGACGCCGACCGGTTCGGGGTCTCCCAGCTGCACCAGCTGCGCGGCCGGGTCGGCCGCGGCTCGGCCCCCGGGCTCTGTCTGCTGGTCAGCGAGGCCCATGAGGCCAGTCCCGCCCGTGCCCGGCTCTCCGCCGTCGCCGCCACGCTCGACGGCTTCGAGCTGTCCCGGATCGACCTCGAACAGCGGCGCGAGGGCGATGTCCTGGGCCAGGCTCAGTCCGGCGTCCGCTCCTCGCTGCGGATGCTCACCGTCATCGACGACGAGGAGGTCATCGCCGCCGCCCGGGAGGAGGCCGCGGCGATCGTCGCGGCCGACCCGGAGCTGGAGCGTTTGCCTGAGCTGCGGATCGCGCTGGACGCGCTGCTCGACAAGGAGCGCGAGCAGTACCTCGACAAGGGCTGACGGGTCCGGCAGGGGGCGACGGGTGCGCGGGCCCGATCCGCCGCGACGCCATATCGTGGGTGGCACGGCGCCGCAGCACCCTGTGGGCCACCCACGAACCGAGGACCAGACACCCATGACCCGCGTGATCGCCGGCTCGGCCGGCGGACGCCGCCTGGCCGTCCCGCCCGGCACCGGCACCCGCCCCACCTCCGACCGTGCGCGCGAGGGACTCTTCTCCACCTGGGAGGCGTTCCTGGGCAGCCTCCACGGCACCAGGGTCGCGGATCTGTACGCGGGCTCCGGCGCCGTCGGCCTGGAGGCGCTCTCCCGCGGCGCGGTCCACGCCCTGCTCGTCGAGGCCGACTCCAAGGCCGTCCGCACCGTCCGGGAAAACGTCCGCACGCTCGGCCTGCCCGGCGCCGAGGTCCGTACCGGCAAGGCGGAACAGATCGTGACCGGCCCGGCGCCCGCGGAGCCGTACGACGTGGTGTTCCTGGACCCGCCGTACGCCGTGACCGACGGCGATCTTGGGGAGATACTGCTCACACTCCGTGCTCAGGGGTGGCTCACGGCCGACGCGCTCGTCACCGTGGAACGCAGCACCAGGGGCGGAGAATTCAACTGGCCCAAGGGATTCGAGCCACTGCGGGCCCGTCGCTACGGCGAGGGAACGCTTTGGTACGGTCGCGCCGCCTCTACGTGCGAAGACGCACGATGACCGGACCGGAGAGCGAGGGAACCAAGTTGCGCCGCGCCGTCTGTCCGGGGTCATTCGACCCCATCACCAATGGACACCTCGACATCATTGGCCGTGCCTCGAAGCTGTACGACGTCGTACACGTCGCGGTGATGATCAACCAGTCCAAGAAGGGTCTGTTCACGGTCGACGAGCGGATCGACCTGATCCGTCAGGTGACCGCGGACTTCGGCAACGTCCAGGTCGAGTCCTTCCACGGCCTCCTGGTCGACTTCTGCAAGCAGCGCGACATCCCGGCGATCGTGAAGGGACTGCGGGCCGTCAGCGACTTCGACTACGAGCTGCAGATGGCCCAGATGAACAACGGTCTCTCCGGCGTCGAAACGCTCTTCGTGCCGACCAATCCCACCTACAGCTTCCTGTCGTCCTCCCTGGTCAAGGAGGTTGCCACCTGGGGCGGAGACGTCTCCCACCTCCTTCCTCCCGTGGTCCACCAGGCCCTCACCGAGCGTCTCGCCGAGCGCTGAATCACTGACTGCCCGTCACCAGGTGTCGGGCGGGCGCCGACTGGCCGTACAGTCGTCCCGTCCGTCTCCAATCGGCTGTAGAGAGTGGCGAGCACACGGTGGACGTGCAGAAGAAGCTCGACGAGATCGTCGAGACGGTCGGCAGCGCCCGGTCCATGCCCATGTCGGCTTCGTGCGTGGTCAACCGCGCAGAGCTGCTCGCGATGCTCGAAGAGGTGCGCGACGCCCTGCCCGGCTCGCTCGCCCATGCCCAGGAGCTCATCGGCGGGCGCGAGCAGCTGGCCGAACAGGCCCGTCGCGAGGCCGAACGGATCATCGAGGCGGCACACGCCGAACGGACGTCGCTGATCTCCGGGACCGAGATCGCCATGCAGTCCCGCAGCGAGGCCGACCGGATTCTCGAAGAGGCCCGCCGGGAGGCCGGGGAGGTCCGCGCCGAGGCCGACGAGTACGTCGACAGCAAGCTCGCCAACTTCGAGGTCGTCCTCACCAAGACCATCGGCTCCGTCGACCGGGGCCGCGAGAAGCTCCTCGGCCGCGGCCAGGCCTTCGACGAGCAGGGGTACGAGGACGCGGACTTCGCCGAGGCCCCCGAGCGCAGCACCGACCCGGCCACGCTCCAGCGCCGTGCCGACGAGTACGTGGACACCAAGCTCGGTGCCTTCGAGGCCGTGCTCGCCAAGACCCTGGAGGCGGTCGGCCGCGGCCGGCAGAAGCTGCACGGCCGGGTGGCCACCGACGAACTCGGCGCGCACATGGCCGCCCAGGACGCGGCGGGCAACCAGGCGCACATGAGCGACGAGGACCACTGGGCCGGCCTCGCCGAGCTCGCCACCCCGGAGCCGCAGCCCGCGCACCAGCAGGTCCAGCCGCACTTCCCGGCCCAGGCCCAGCCGAGCTACGCGGAGGCGTACGGGTATCAGGAGCAGCCGCAGCAGGACGTCTACGGATACCAGCAGCAGCCGGATCCGTACGCCGCCTATCAGCAGCAGGGCTACGACCAGAGCCAGGCCCAGCCGCCGGCCCAGGGCTACGACGGCTGGCAGCAGCAGCCCATGCACCCCCAGCAGACCCTTCAGCCGCAGGGTGAGGGCGCCCTCGACGAGACCAGCCTGTTCGACACCAGCATGATCGACCTGGACCAGCTCCGCCGGTACGAACAGGAGCGCTGACCGGCCCCCACGGAAGTCCGGCCCTCACGGAAGTCCGGCCCCCACGGGGGTCCAGCGGCCACGGCGGTCCGGGCCGTGCGGGGCCCGGCGGACCGGATTGGGAGCTGAGCGGCGCGTCCAGTATCCTGGCTCTTCGGTCGCGCGTATGACCGCGATCTCTGCTGCCCGATTCGAATGCGAATCCGGTCAGCCTTCCCCACGTTGCGTGACGCACATGATTTCGAAAGCAGGAAAAGCCCTGAACGGCCACCTCGACCACCGAAACCCCCTCGTGTTCGACACGCACGAGCTGGGTCGGCGTCCCGGTGCCCTCCAGCGGCTGACCCGCACCGTGGACGCACCCGGTTCACCAACCCTCGGTATCGACGGGGTCATCGGTGTGCCGGAAGGTGCGCCCGTGGAGCTGGACCTCCGCCTCGAATCCGTCATGGAAGGGGTGCTCGTCACAGGCACCGCCCGTGCGTCGGCCGAGGGGGAGTGCGTAAGGTGTCTGGAGCCGCTGCACCAAGAGGTCGTGGCGGACTTCCAGGAGATGTTCTCGTACCCTGACGCCGATGACCGGGGCCGCAGCAGCAAGGCGGAACCGGCCGACGACGCCGAGGACGACGAGGACAGGCTCTTCATCGAGGACGGCCTGTTCGACCTCGAACCGGTGCTGCGCGATGCGGTGGTGCTCGCACTGCCGATGCAGCCGGTGTGCCGGGAGTCCTGTGCCGGTCTGTGTTCCGAATGCGGAATCAGGCTGGACGAGAACCCCGGTCACCACCACGATGCCGTCGACATCCGTTGGGCGGCACTGCAAGGACTCGCCGACACCGTTCAGGACGGCGAGAAGGACAACATGGGCGGCGCCGAAGCGGGCGTCGACGAGAAGCAGGAGAAGTAGCCGTGGCTGTTCCGAAGCGGAAGATGTCGCGCAGCAACACGCGCCACCGCCGGTCGCAGTGGAAGGCTGCGGTCCCCACCCTGGTTTCGTGCGAGCGTTGCCAGGAGCCGAAGCTGCAGCACATCGCGTGCCCCAGCTGCGGCACGTACAACAAGCGCCAGGTCCTCGAGGTCTGAGCGGCTGGTGAGAGGCCCGATGTCTGAGTTGTCCAACGCCAAGAAGCAGGCAGACAACGTCAACACAGCCTCGTCCCACACGCTTCTGGAAGGGCGGCTCGGGTATCACCTCGAGTCCGCCCTTCTGGTGCGTGCGCTGACCCATCGCTCGTACGCGTACGAGAACGGCGGTCTGCCCACCAACGAGCGGCTCGAATTCCTCGGGGATTCGGTGCTCGGCCTGGTGGTCACGGACACGCTGTACCGCACCCACCCCGACCTGCCCGAAGGCCAGCTGGCCAAACTGCGGGCCGCGGTGGTCAACTCGCGTGCGCTGGCGGAAGTGGGCCGCGGCCTCGAACTCGGCTCCTTCATCCGGCTCGGCCGCGGTGAAGAGGGCACGGGCGGCAGGGACAAGGCGTCCATCCTCGCCGACACCCTCGAAGCGGTGATCGGCGCGGTCTATCTCGACCAGGGCCTCAGCGCGGCCTCGGAGCTGGTTCACCGGCTCTTCGACCCGCTGATCGACAGGTCCTCCAACCTCGGCGCCGGCCTGGACTGGAAGACCAGCCTCCAGGAACTCACCGCGAGCGAGAGCCTCGGCGTCCCCGAGTACCTCGTCACGGAGACCGGCCCGGACCACGAGAAGACCTTTACTGCTGCTGCTCGCGTCGGTGGTGTCTCGTACGGCACCGGCACCGGCCGTAGCAAGAAGGAAGCGGAGCAGCAGGCGGCGGAGTCCGCCTGGCGTGAGATCAGCGCCGCCGCGGAAGCGCGGGAGGCAGTGGCCAAGGCCGCTGCCGGCGGAGGGGCCGCCGACACCCCTGCCGACCCGTCGCCGTCCACGGACGTCGCTCCGGCCTGACCCGAGAACCCCTCGGTGCCTTGCGCACCGAGGGGTTTTTCCTGCCCGGATATGCTTTTCATCTCCCCGTTCACTTCTCGCACTTCTCCAGGAGCGACACCGTGCCCGAGCTGCCCGAGGTCGAGGTCGTACGACGGGGTCTCGCACGCTGGGTCACCGGCCGTACGGTCGGCGAGGTCGAGGTGCTGCACCCGCGTGCGGTCCGCCGCCATCCGGCGGGCGGCGTGGACTTCGCGGCCCGGCTCGGCGGCGCCCGCTTCGGAGCGGCCATGCGCCGCGGCAAGTACCTCTGGGTACCGCTGAACGACGCGTCCAGCTCGCTGCTCGGCCATCTCGGCATGAGCGGACAACTGCTCGTGCAGCCGCAGGACGCCCCCGACGAGAAGCACCTGCGCATCCGGATCCGCTTCGACGACGACCTCGGCACCGAGCTGCGCTTCGTCGACCAGCGGACGTTCGGCGGGCTCTCGCTCCACGAGAACACTCCCGACGGGCTGCCCGACACCATCGCGCACATCGCCCGCGATCCCCTGGACCCGGCCTTCGACGACGCGGCGTTCCAGACGGCCCTGCGGCTGCGCCGGACGACGATCAAACGCGCTCTGCTCGACCAGTCGCTGATCAGCGGAGTCGGCAACATCTACGCGGACGAGGCGCTGTGGCGCAGCAAGCTGCACTACGACCGGCCGACCGCTACCCTCACCTGTCCCAGGTCCGCCGAGCTGCTGGGGCACGTCCGTGACGTGATGAGCGCGGCGCTCGACCAGGGCGGCACCAGCTTCGACAGCCTCTACGTCAATGTGAACGGCGAGTCGGGTTACTTCGACCGCTCGCTCGACGCGTACGGACGTGAGGGCGAGCCCTGCCACCGCTGCGGTACGCCGATGCGACGCCGGGCATGGATGAACCGCTCCAGCTACTTCTGCCCGCGCTGCCAGCGTCCGCCGCGCACGGCTTCGTAGGGCCCCGTCCGCTTCGTAGGGCCCCGTCCGCGAGTCATCGCCGGACAGCTCTCGCGGTGTCCGATGGCGCACGTCGCGGGTGCGTGCTCCCTGATCGGCGTGGGGCCGATCCATGGAAAAAGGCTGCAGGCATGCGCGGTCCCCGGTGGGTCCCATGGTGTCTACCGACCGACTGCTGGCCTTCTCGGCCATGTCGTTCCTGCTGATCGTGGTACCCGGCCCCAGCGTGCTGTTCGTGATCGGGCGGGCACTGGCGCAGGGACGCCGGGCCGCGCTGACCACGGTCGCGGGGAACACGCTCGGAGCCTACGTACTCGTCGTTGCCGTGGCGCTCGGGGTCGGGGCCGTGGTCGAGCGCTCGGTCCTCGTCTTCACGGCGCTGAAGCTCCTGGGCGCCGCGTACCTGGTGTATCTCGGTGTCAAGGCGGTGCGGCAGCGCGGGTCGTTGCATGCCGCGTTCACCGGTGACAGCCCGGCGCACAGCAGTCTGCGCACGTTGTGGGAGGGGTTCGCGGTCGGCGTGGCCAACCCCAAGACCATCGTGTTCTTCGCCGCCGTACTGCCTCAGTTCGTCGACCGTGGTCAGGGGCACGTCACAGTTCAAATGCTGCTGCTCGGTCTGGTCTTCAATGTCATCGCGGTGGCCTCCGACAGCGTCTGGGGATTGGTCGCGGCCACCACACGGAGCTGGTTCGCCCGCTCACCGCGGCGGCTCGCCCTGATCGGCGGGGTCGGTGGGTTCACGATGATCGGTCTCGGTGTGACTGTCGCCGTGACCGGCCGCAAGGACTGAGGTTCTGCCGGCCGCCGAGACGGTCGGGACGGGGGCGAGGATGACCGCGGTCCGGGCTCGTCGGATCGGTGCCGAACGGGCTGGTCGCACTTGCCCGGGAGACGCCGGGACACGAGGTGTGCGCTCTGCCGGATCCGAACGAAGGATCCGGACGTGTCTTTCACAGCGCTGACGCGCGACCGTGGGGTTCGGGATCCGGCGTTACGGGCTGACGGACGAGTGGGCGTTGATCGAGCCGTTGTCGGCGCGCCGCCCCCTCGGCCGGACTGTCACCTGGCGGCACACCGCCGGACCGGCCCGGCGGCTGCGGCTCGTACGCGCCGAGGCGCCCCGAAAAACCGGACCGCGGACAGGGGTGAATCCTTCTGGGCCCGCCGTGCCTCTCATAGGCGTGCGGACGACCGCGTCCGCCCCGCACCCCACCGGGAGGACCCCATGACCGCCGTCGTCATCGCCGCCGCGGCTGCCGCGCTGCTGCTGTGCGCGTGCACCGTCACGCTGCTGCGCCGCCGGAGGCGTCAGCGTGGCTGACCACACCTGGCCCGGCGCGACCCTGGTCGCCGCGGCGCAACGCGGCGACGTCGAGGCGCTCACCGCGCTGGTGTACGGCTCCTACCCGCACGTGCACCGGTTCGCGCGCACGTTGTGCGCCACACCCCAGGACGCCGAGGACGCCGCCCAGGAAGCGCTGATCATCCTCTATCGCAAGATCGGCATGCTGCGCGCCTCCGGGGCGCTGGCGTCGTGGATGTTCAGGATCGTCCGCAACGAGTGCCTGCGCCGTACCCGCACCCTGCTCCACCACGAACCGGCCGTCGAGCCCGGCCGGCTCGGCACGGCCGGCCGGTTCGACGCGTTCGGCGGCACCGCGCGGTCCGCCGAGGAGGACGTCCTGCTGCGCCTGGAAGCCGAACGTGTCGCGGCCGCCGTTGCCGCCCTGCCCGACGACCAGCGGCAGGTGCTGGTCATGCGGGACATCCAAAGCCTGCCCGGCCGCACCGTCGCCGACCGGCTCGGGCTGAGCACCGCCGCGATGAAGTCCCGCCTGCACCGGGCCCGTTCGGCGGCCCGAGAGGCGCTGCGCGACGAACCGCCCGGAACGAGGGGAACCGACGATGACATCTGACCCGACCACGGCGACACGCACCGCCATGCCCGGTTCCACACCCGGCGCCGCCGGAGCACCCGACGCGTCGGCGCGCGGCGGCTTCGCCGACGACACCGTCCCGCGCCATCTGGCCCGCGGAGCCGTCGGGTTCGGCGCGCTCGCCGGATCCCTGGCCCTGCTGTCGGTCGTCGGCCCGGCGAGCCTGCTGCTCGCCCCGGTCGGCCTGGTCACGCCGCGCGGCTGCCCGATGTGCTGGGTGATCGGCCTCGTGGAGACCGTCTCGGCCGGGCGGCTGCGTCGGTCCTGTGCGGACGGGAGGTGCGAACTGACCCGCGCCAGGCCCTGAGGTCTTTCGTTTGCACCGGGACGCACGAGCCCGGCATGGTCCGAACGACAGCCCTCAGCCCTGGCCCCGGCCCTCCGGGCCCGGGTGGGCCTCGTCGTAGCGGTCGCGGGCCCGCAGCACCTCGGGCATCCGGCCCTCGACGAGTTGGATCAGCCCGAGCAGCCGCTCGGCGACCTGCCGGCCCAGGGGCGTCAGCTCGTAGTCGACGCGCGGGGGATTGGTCGGCTGGGCCTCGCGGTGCACCAGACCGTCCCGCTCCAGGGCGTGGAGCGTCTGCGAGAGCATCTTCTCGCTCACCCCGTCTACCCGGCGGCGCAGTTCGTTGAAGCGGAAGCCGCCCTCGTACAGCGCTCCCAGCGTCAGGCTGCCCCAGCGACCGGTGACATGCTCCAGCGTGCCGCGCGAGGGACACTGCCGGGAGAACACATCGAAGGCGAGCGCGTCCAGACGGGAGTTCTCGTCCATACGCACGAGCTTACGCCCGCACAGCGCTCGCTATCCGGCTGCGCTTTCTGCTGGTGAGTGTGTGCTGCGGCTCAGAATACCAACTGCTCCTCTACCGGGACGCGGTGGTCGCCGGACATCTGCGGGACGATCCTGAGTGCGCACAGGTACGGCGCGCCTTCCGGGAGGCCCGTCAGAAGTTCATGGCTGCCATACGGTCTTCACTGGCTCGCCCCTGAGAGCCTTTGACCGCAAATGACGGCCCTGAGCCGGCCCAAGAGGGATCATAGGTCGCTGACCTGCACAAATCTCAGAAACCGAAGTCCTGCGTCCACCAAGGGCCGCCCGTGCCGTAGTGCACGCCGACGCCGAGCGTCTTGTAGTCGCAGTTGAGAATGTTCGCCCGGTGGCCGTCGCTGTTCATCCAGGAGTCCATCACGGCCTGTGCGTCGGCCTGGCCGCGCGCGATGTTCTCACCGCCGAGTCCCTGCACACCGGCCTTCGACGCGCGGTCCCAGGGGGTCCGGCCATCCGGGTCGGTGTGGTCGAAGAAGCCGCGGGCGGCCATGTCGTCGCTGAAGTTCTGGGCGAGCGAGGTCAGCGCGGAGCCGGCCGTCACCGGGCTGCAGCCGACCTTCGCGCGCTCCTGGTTGACCAGGGCGAGCACGGCGGCCTGGGAGGAGTCGGCCGTGGCCGACGCCGTGGACCTGCGGGCGGCCGGAGCCGAGGAGGTGGAGGTCTCCGGAGCGGCCGAGGGCGCCTCGGAAGCGGCCGGAGCGGTGCTCTTCCCGGCTTCCGCCGCGTCGGCCTTCGGCGACGAGGCCGACGGGGACGGGTTCGTCCGTTCCTTCGGCTGGGACGTCTTCGACGGGGAACCGGACGACGAGCCCGCCCGGGACCGCGCGTCCGTCGGCTCGTCGGTACCCGCTCCACCGGGGCCCGCCTCGGCCGACGCGGTGGAGCGGTCGGCGGGCACGGTGGGCGAGCCACCCTGGCCCAGCAGATCCGGAGCCCCCTCGGTACGCACCCGGTCGGCGGCCGAGCCACCGACCGAGTAGGTGTCACCGCCGGGCACCAGACCGGAGGCGACCGCCACGGCTCCCATGGCGAGGGCCGCGGAGACGCCGACCAGTCCCGTGCGAACAGGTGCTCCGGACCGCTTCCCGTGGCGCGCGCCCCGGTGCCGGCCGGTGTCCCCCGGCGCGGGGTCCTGAGCGGCAGGAGCTGCGGCGGAGCGTCGATGACGTCCCATCTGCTGAGCCCTTCTGACGGCCTGGACGCCGCTCTCGGCGTCAACACGCCTCACCCGATCGGGTGAGGCCTATTGCGACGGGACTGTACGCCATGGGCTATCGGCGCAAGGTGCTCCGAGAGCAATCGGCCGGTTAGCGTTCGGGCATGAACGAAGACGTACGGCTCACCGCCTGGGTGCGCGGCCGCGTGCAGCAGGTCGGGTTCCGCTGGTTCACCAGGGCAAACGCCCTGGAGATCGGTGGTCTCACCGGGTTCGCCCTCAATCTCGACGACGGCAGGGTGCAGATCGTCGCCGAGGGCAGGCGTGAGAATTGCCACCGCCTGCTGGAGTGGCTGCGCTCGGACGACACACCCGGGCGCGTTGACGGAGTCACTGAGATCTGGGACATGCCGCGCGGCGGTTACGAGGGCTTCGCGATCCGCTGATCCGGGCCCGAGCCGGGTCCGACGCGAGCGCCGTGTTCGGACGGTGTTCGACGGGCGGCGCGCGGTGACGGGCGGGGCGCTCATCTGCGTACACATGAAATGACCTGCGAAATGACCGGGTGGTTGCCAAGATTCGGTTGGCGTGCCAGGCTGCGGCAGTAAGGATGATCTCCACGCCCTCCAGGGCCCCGCAGGAGAGCCGCGCCGCATGATCGTGAAGCCGCGCGCCCCAGGGCTGCCCGTCTCTACAGGGTGTGATCGTGTTGACCGTCAAACTTTTTGGTGAGACGCTGAAATCCCCGCGCACCTTAGCTGTTCGGCAGAGCTGTTTGGCAGCAGAACAGCAGTGAATACAGAGCACTGCCGAGCACCGCGGGTGCGAATCCCTCACGACCCACACCGCATCGGTCGGTCACTCAGTGTGGAGGACCATCCATCATGGCAAAGGCGCTTCTCGGTTACGTCGGCGGTTCCGACCCGCGACTCCTCGCCGAGATGCGACGGCTCCAGCAGCGCGTCCAGGATCTCGAATCCGAGCTCGTACGGATTCAGGACGAGAACGACGCGCTCAATGCCGCCGCCCAGCACCAAGAGTCGCTGCTCGACAGCATCGACATCGACGTACCTCAGGCGGAGCCGGCGCTGACCTGACCGATGGCCCACAGGGCCGGTCGGGCTTCCCGCGTCAGCCGTCCGAGATCATCCCGGATCGTCGCCGGATCATTGAAGATCACTGCTCTTGATCTGTCACTTTCGTGACATGTCCTTGATCCGTCATGTGCCGCTGCACCAGTACACCGAACACGCAACACCGCAAGATTTAAAGGGGCGCTTCGGCGTCCCTTCTTTCTTTCCGCTCGGACTTTCCGCTCGGACTTTCCGCTTCGACCCGTGCGGTCCCGCCCCGGACGCGGACCCCTTCCCTTACCGTCTGATGTGCCCTGCACCTTCATCAGTGAAACCGAGAGTGAAAGGTAGAGTCCGGCGGCGTGCACCTCAAGGCCCTGACCCTGCGCGGTTTCAAATCGTTCGCCTCCGCCACGACGCTGCGGTTCGAACCCGGTATCACGTGCGTCGTCGGTCCCAACGGGTCCGGCAAGTCCAATGTGGTGGACGCGCTCTCCTGGGTCATGGGGGAACAAGGGGCCAAATCACTGCGCGGCGGCAAGATGGAAGACGTGATCTTCGCCGGCACCACCGGGCGGCCGCCGCTCGGACGGGCGGAAGTTTCGCTGACGATCGACAATTCCGATGGCGCGCTGCCCATCGAGTACGCCGAAGTGACGATCACTCGGATCATGTTCCGCAACGGCGGCAGCGAATACCAGATCAATGGCGACACCTGCCGACTCCTGGACATCCAGGAACTGCTCTCGGATTCCGGTATCGGCCGGGAGATGCATGTCATCGTCGGGCAGGGGCAGCTGGACTCCGTACTCCACGCCGATCCGATGGGGCGGCGCGCATTCATCGAGGAAGCCGCGGGCGTGCTCAAGCACCGCAAGCGGAAGGAGAAGGCACTGCGGAAACTGGACGCGATGGGAGCCAATCTGGCCCGCGTCCAGGACCTGACCGACGAGCTGCGACGCCAGCTGAAACCGCTGGGCCGACAGGCGGCCGTGGCGCGCCGGGCCGCAGTCATCCAGGCCGATCTGCGCGATGCCAGGCTGCGACTGCTCGCCGACGACCTGGTGCGACTGCACACCGCGTTGCGCAGCGAGATCGCCGACGAAGCGGCGCTAAAGCAGCGCAGGGAGGCCGCGGAGACGGAGCTCAAGGCGGCCCTGACGCGCGAGGCGGAGCTGGAGGACGAGGTACGGCGGCTGGCGCCGCGGCTCCAGCGGGCCCAGCAGACCTGGTACGAGCTGTCGCAGCTGGCCGAGCGGGTGCGCGGCACGATCTCGCTGGCCGACGCCCGGGTCAAGAGCGCGGGAGCCGCGCCGGAGGAGGAACGGCGCGGCACGGGATTCAGGGACCCTGAAAGCATGGAGCGGGAGGCGGCCCGCATCCGCGAGCAGGAGGCGGAGCTGGCGGCCACGCTGGAAGCGGCGGAACACGCGCTGGAGGACACGGCCGCCCACCGTGCCGACCTGGAACGGGAGTTGGTGGCCGAGGAGCGCAGGCTCAAGGACGCTGCGCGGGCCATCGCAGACCGTCGTGAAGGACTCGCCCGGCTGAACGGGCAGGTCAACGCGGCCCGCAGTCGGGCCGGTTCGGCGCAGGCGGAGATCGATCGGCTGGCTGCTTCCCGTGACGAGGCGCAGGAGCGGGCGGTCGCCGCGCAGGAGGAATACGAACAGCTCAAGGCCGAGGTCGAGGGACTGGACGCGGACGACGCGGAGCTGGGCGAGCGGCACGAGGCCGCCAAGCGGGAACTCGCGGAGGCGGAGGCGGCGCTCTCCACGGCCCGGGAGTCCGCCACCGCCGCCGAACGGAAGCGGGCGGCGGTCGCGGCCCGCCACGACGCTCTGGCCCTCGGCCTGCGCCGCAAGGACGGCACGGGCGTGCTGCTCGGCGCGCAGGACCGCCTGGCGGGCCTGCTCGGCCCGGCCGCCGAACTCCTGACGGTGGCGCCGGGGCACGAGGTGGCGGTGGCGGCGGCCCTGGGCGCGGCGGCTGACGCGGTCGCGGTGACGGACCCGGCCACGGCGGCGGAGGCGATCCGGCTGCTGCGCAAACAGGACGCGGGCCGGGCGGCGATGCTGCTGGGCGTGGTGCGCGTCGGCGTCCCGGATCAGGGTGGGGTCTCTGATGCCGGTGTCAGTGATGGGGATTTTGAGGCTGGTGGTGCTGGCGGTCTCCGTGGCGCCTTTGGTGTTGGCGGTGCTGGTGGTGCCGGCGGTGCTGCTGAGGCTGGTGGTGCCGATGGTGGCTCTGACGCTGCTGCTGGCGGGGCTGGCGGGGCTGGCGGGGCTGGCGGGGCTGGCGATGCTAGTGATGCTGATGCGCCTGCTGTGCACCTGCCCGGCCAGACGCATGGCCGGGCGGACGGGCTCCACGTACCCGCGTACCCCTCGAACATCGCCGTGGCCGGAGCGATCGCCGGAGGTCCGCCCATCGTCGCCGACCTCGTCCGCGGGCCTGCCGAACTGGTGGACGCCGTACGGAGGCTGGTGCGGGACATGGTGGTCGTCGGCACCTTGGAGGATGCCGAGGACCTTGTCGCCGCGCACCCGGAACTGACGGCTGTGACCGCCGAGGGGGACATCCTCTCGGCGCACTTCGCCCACGGCGGTTCCGCCGGCGCGCCGAGCCTCCTCGAAGTGCAGGCCTCGGTCGACGAAGCAGCCCTCCAGCTGGAGGAACTGGCAGTGCGGTGTGCGGAGTTGACCGAGGACCAGCGCCTCGCCACGGAGCGGCGCAGGGCGAGTGCCGGACTGGTCGAGGAGCTGGGGGAGCGGCGCCGGGCCGCCGAGCGGGAGAAGTCCGGGGTGGCCCAGCAGCTCGGGCGGCTCGCCGGGCAGGCCCGAGGCGCCGCGGGCGAGGCCGAGCGGATGACCGCGTCCGCCGCCCGAGCCCAGGAGGCGCTGGAGCGGGCGACGGAGGAGGCCGAGGAACTGGCCGAACGGCTGCTCGTGGCCGAGGAGATGCCGGTCGAGGAGGAGCCGGACACCTCCGTGCGCGACCGGCTCGCCGCCGACGGTGCCAACGCCCGTCAGACCGAGATGGAGGCCCGCCTCCAGGTACGTACCCACGAGGAGCGGGTCAAGGGGCTCGCGGGTCGTGCGGACGCCCTCGACCGGGGCGCCCGAGCCGAACGAGAGGCCCGCGCCCGCGCCGAGCGGCGCCGCGTCCGGCTGCGGCACGAGGCGGCGGTGGCCGCGGCCGTCGCGTCCGCCGCCCGCCAGCTGCTCGCTCATGTCGAGGTGTCCGTCGTACGGGCCGAGCAGGAGCGGGGCGCGGCCGAGGCGGCGAAGGCGGAGCGGGAGCGGGAGCTCGCGGCCGAACGCAACCAAGGGCGCGAGCTCAAGAGCGAACTGGACAAGCTGACCGACTCCGTCCACCGCGGCGAGGTGCTCGGCGCCGAGAAGCGGCTGCGCATAGAGCAACTGGAGGCGAAGGCGCTGGAGGAGCTGGGCATCGAGCCGGCCGGGCTGGCCTCCGAGTACGGCCCCGACCAGCTCGTACCGCCGTCACCGGCGGCGGAGGGCGAGGAACTGCCGGAGGACCCGGAACATCCGCGCAACCAGCCGAAGCCCTTCGCCAGGTCCGAGCAGGAGAAGCGGCTGAAGGCGGCCGAACGGGCGTACCAGCAACTCGGAAAGGTGAATCCGCTCGCGCTCGAGGAGTTC
This sequence comes from Streptomyces sp. NPDC047515, assembly GCF_040643055.1. NCBI lineage: Bacteria > Bacillati > Actinomycetota > Actinomycetes > Kitasatosporales > Streptomycetaceae > Streptomyces > Streptomyces sp. NPDC047515. Next base: position 31,889 of record NZ_JBEYTM010000014.1, on the reverse strand, counting down.
TCGGCGCTGGAGGAGCGGCACAAGTTCCTCTCCGAGCAGCTCGAAGACCTGAAGAAGACCCGGGCCGATCTGATACAGGTCATCAAGGAGGTCGACGAGCGGGTCGAGCAGGTGTTCACCGAGGCGTACCGGGACACGGCCCGTGAGTTCGAGGGTGTCTTCTCGCGGCTCTTCCCGGGCGGCGAGGGGCGGCTCGTTCTGACCGACCCGGACAACATGCTCGCGACCGGAGTGGACGTCGAGGCCCGGCCGCCCGGCAAGAAGGTCAAGCGGCTCTCGCTGCTGTCCGGCGGGGAACGCTCGCTCACGGCGGTGGCGTTGCTGGTCTCGATCTTCAAGGCCCGCCCGAGTCCGTTCTACGTGATGGACGAGGTCGAGGCGGCGCTCGACGACACCAATCTGCAGCGGCTGATCAGGATCATGGAGGAGCTCCAGGAGAGCTCGCAGCTGATCGTGATCACGCACCAGAAGCGCACGATGGAGGTCGCCGACGCACTGTACGGCGTCTCGATGCAGGGCGACGGGGTCTCCAAGGTCATCAGCCAGCGGCTGCGCTGAGCCTCTGCCATCCTTCAAGGCTTCAACGTGCTTGTAGGCTGCTTCTCGGTCGATCACGCGACCGCCGAATATTGACTTCGGAACTTGAACGAATATTCTCTGCAGCGTCGTCTTTATCTTCAAGTGGTGGCAGGCGGAAAGTCATGCGCCACTTGGTAGAGCTCGCGCCCCACAAGAGCTCGTCCCCCCACACCTGACGACGCGGCCAGGCATCAGGAGTTCAAGTGACCAGCACCTCGCAGGGACCGGCGTCCGGAGCCCGAGCGGCCCACCCGGACCACCTCGGCCATGTAATCTTCATCACGGCGGCCGCGGCGATGGGCGGTTTCCTGTTCGGCTATGACAGCTCCGTCATCAACGGCGCCGTCGAGGCCATCCGCGGCCGGTACGAGATCGGTTCGGGAACGCTCGCCCAGGTCATCGCCATCGCCCTGATCGGCTGTGCGATCGGCGCGGCCACGGCGGGACGCATCGCCGACCGTATCGGCCGCATCCGTTGCATGCAGATCGCCTCCGTGCTCTTCGCTATCAGCGCCGTCGGCTCCGCGCTCCCGTTCGCGCTCTGGGACCTGGCGATGTGGCGCATCATCGGCGGCTTCGCCATCGGCATGGCCTCGGTGATCGGCCCGGCGTACATCGCCGAGGTCTCGCCGCCCGCCTATCGCGGCCGGCTCGGCTCCTTCCAGCAGGCCGCGATCGTCGTCGGCATCGCCATCTCCCAACTGGTCAACTTCGGCATCCTGCAGCTCGCCGACGGCGATCAGCGCGGCAGGATCGGCGGCATCGAGGCCTGGCAGTGGATGCTCGGCGTGATGGTCGTCCCCGCAGTCCTGTACGGGCTGCTGTCGCTGGCGATCCCCGAGTCGCCGCGGTTTCTGATCTCGGTCGGCAGGAAGGACCGCGCCCGGCAGATCCTGGCGGAGGTCGAGGGCACGTCCGTCGACCTCGACGCCCGGGTGGCCGAGATCGAGACCGCCATGCGGCGTGAGCACAAGTCCAAGTTCGCGGACCTGCTCGGCGGGCGCGTCGGCTTCCTGCCGATCGTCTGGGTCGGCATCGGCCTCTCGGTCTTCCAGCAACTCGTCGGCATCAACGTGGCGTTCTACTACTCGGCGACGCTCTGGCAGTCCGTCGGCATCGACCCGTCGGCCTCGTTCCTCTACTCGTTCACCACGTCGATCATCAACATCATCGGTACCGTCATCGCGATGGTGCTGGTGGACCGGGTGGGCCGTAAGCCGCTCGCGCTGGCCGGCTCCACCGGTATGGCCATCGCCCTCGCCTTCGAGGCATGGGCCTTCTCCGCCCCCCTGGTCGGCGGCAAACTCCCCCACACCCAGGGCATTGTGGCGCTCGTCGCCGCCCATGTGTTCGTGCTCTTCTTCGCCCTGTCGTGGGGCGTCATCGTCTGGGTCTTCCTCGGCGAGATGTTCCCGAACAGGATCCGCGCCGCGGCGCTCGGTGTCGCCGCGTCCGCGCAGTGGATCGCCAACTGGGCGATCACCGCGAGCTTCCCGAGCCTGGCCGACTGGAACCTGTCGGGCACGTACATCATCTACGCATGCTTCGCCACGCTCTCGATCCCCTTCGTGCTCAAGTTCGTGAAGGAGACCAAGGGCAAGGCGTTGGAGGAGATGGGCTGATCCCCGCTGTCCCTCTCCTCGTCCACGGAGCGCCCCGGCCCGCACCCGCGGAGCCGGGGCGGTTCCGGGTACGCCGCGGTCAACGCGCGACCGCGCCGCAGAACAGGCGCAGGCTGCGCCAGCCCTCCTCGACCGGCATCCCGCCGCACAGCGGATGCAGCACCAGGCTCTCCGCTTCCCCGGCCGCCGCGGCGCACTCGGCCGGTGTGACGACCCGGTAGACCCCTTCGTCCCGCAACTCCGTCACCGTCGTCGCCGCCGAGCGCACGGCCGAGCGGATGTCCTTGGACTGCCAGGAGGCGTATGTGCGCGCCTCGTGGAGGAAGTGCTCGCCGTACTCCGCCCAGGTCCGGTCCGGGTCCTCGGACACATGCAGCAGCGGTGTCCGGGCGGACGGCATCATGCAGAAGCCGTCCGTCCCGAACCGCGCACGCTGCTCGTGGTAGTACGCCTCCAACTCCGGCAGATGCGCGCTCGGGAAGAACGGCAGCCCGAACCGGGCCGCCCGCCGCGCCGCCGCCCGCGAACTGCCGCCCACCAGCAGCAGCGGATGCGGCCGGGTGTACGGGCGCGGAGTGATCCGGACCGTACGGCCCCGGTACGGGAACGGCTCCCCGGTCCACGCCTGCAGCAGGGTCTCCAGCAGCTCGTCCTGGAGCCTGCCGCGCCGGCCCCACTCGACGCCCGCCTGTTCGTACTCCTCCGGCCGGTAGCCGATCCCCGCCACGGTGACCAGCCGGCCCGCGCTCAGCAGGTCCAGGACCGCGATGTCCTCGGCCAGCCGCAGCGGGTCGTGCAGCGGGCCGATGATCGCCGAGACGGTGACCGCGATCCGGCGGGCGGCGCCGAAGACCGAGCCGGCGAAGACGAAGGGGGAGGGCAGCCAGGAGTTGGCGACGCCGTGGTGCTCCTCGGTCTGTACCGTGTCGACGCCGTGCTCGTCGGCGTACGCGGCCATCTCCAGCGCGGCGCGGTAGCGGGCCGAGAGCGACTCGTGGGTGGCGTCGGGATCGACGAGATTGAACCGGACCACTGTGAAGGCCATGACGCTTGTCCCCTTCGTCGGGCGCACTCGGCGAGCCGGGAGACTAGCTGACGGGGTGTCAGAAGTGTAGAGGCGCGTCGCCACCGGGCTCGCCCCCGCCCTTCCGCGCCGCGGGGCGTGGCAGGACCGCGTACAGCTCGGCGGAGACGGTGATCGTGGCCGCCCAGCCCAGTCCGTGGCGCCCGATCCAGGTGTCGGTGAACGGGCCGGAGAACCACTGCACGCCGGTGAAGAGCAGTCCCACCATGAGGCCCGCGGTCCGCGCGGTCACGGCCGCCGCGGCGAAGCCTCCCGTGTACCGGTAGGCGCCGGACGGCGTGGTGTCCAGGAGCGCCGCCGGATCGTATCTGCGCCCCGCGGTTGATCCACGGCGAAGGCCCCGATCCACGCCGAGAACGTCACCGCGAGCAGCGTCAGAAAGGAGACGAAGGAATTCGTGAAGCCCGCCGCCGTCATCATCGGCAGTGCGCCCAGGAACAGACTGATGCCTGCGTTCAGCGTCTGCGCGGTAAAACCGCCCGAATACAGCGACATCGCATTGATCAGCACCATGCCGATGACGGCCATCAGCAGATACGGCACCGCGAGCCTGCCCGGCAGTTGGGCCCCGATGAACGACACCGGGTCCCGGGTGACGGCCGGCCCCGGCGTGGCGACCGCCATCACGGCGCCCATCAGTGCCAGCGGCAGGCACACGATCCCGGCGCCGCTCACGGTCGCCCCGACCATGGCGGGGCCGGACGCGGTACGCGGCAGACAGCGGGCGAAGTCGGGACCCGCCGGAACCCGGCTGATCCCGCCGCCCACCAGGGTGCCGACCCCGGTGATCACCCTCGCCGTCGGCCCGGCGGGCTTGTCCAGGACGTCGTGCCAGTCGGTCCTGCTGATCAGGTGGATCAGTACGAGGACGCTGAAGCAGGCGAAGAGGTGCATCGACCCGGTGCAGCAGGCCCGCACCGCCCGCATCCCCAGCCCCGACACCAGGAAGCTGCTCCCAGCAGCACGGTCGGATTCGCACCGGCCCAGGTGGGGAAGAGGGTCCGGACCCGGCCGGTGCGCTCGCTGTCGGGGACGGGCTCCGGGCCCCGGGTCTCCACGGACAGGATCGTACCTTTACCGCCAAAAGGTGCATAACGGTTGGAGTGGATGCGGGAGTGGTCCTTCGGGGCGTTCCGTGCGGGCGGTGACTGACGACGTCGGATATTGAGACGTCGCGAGTTCGGGTCTGAGTAGTTGCGGTACAGGAAGTAGCGCTGAGATTGATCATGGCCTTGGGCTCGGGGTTCTCGGTATGCGTCTGTCCTCAGCGCGGGGCCAAGCGGGGCGCTAGATCCCCGTCGTCCGCATGTAGGCGGGAGCGAAAAGGGCCGCCGGTTCTGGCCCCGCTGCTTGATCTGGTGAGCCAGCCTCGCGACTGCCTTGACAACCGGCCTACGACGAGATCCGCCGCGACTCCGCCCTAACGCTCCGGGCGGATCGTGTATCGATCAGGTGTCGGGCAGCGCTCGAACGGTCATCCATCGGCTCGCAGGGTAGCGGAGCAGGTCGCTCGGAGAGGGCGTGTGCTGCGCTGACCTGCGCGTTTCGTGACGGAAGAGCTCGCTGCGTGTCTGACGCCGCAGCGTCGTACTGCCCGGTCCCTCCCTTATCGTTCCTTTCAGGACCGCCCGGCCCGCGTCCTTCGCTGCTTCCCGAGCAACCGAGGTCGGGTCGGCCGTCCGTGATCCGCACAGGAAACAGGAGTGATTCCGTGTCTTCGCCCGCTCCGGCCCCTGGGCCGCCCGTCCGTGTGCTGCTGGTCGAGGACGACGACCTGATGCGTCGGTCCTTTACCGTCGCCCTGGAGCGCTACGGGTACGAGGTGCGGGCCGCGGCCGACGGCCTGGCGGGCCTGGAGGCGTTCCGCGCGGACCGCTTCGATCTGCTGATCCTGGACGTCATGCTGCCCGGCCTGGACGGTATTGGCCTGTGTCGCCGGGTCCGCGAAACCAGCCTGGTGCCGGTTCTGATGATGTCTGCCCGCGGCGACGGCGTCGACATCGTGGGCGGCCTGGAGGCCGGGGCCGACGACTACGTGGTCAAGCCGGTCGACACCGGCGTCCTGGTCGCGCGGATCCGCTCCCTGCTGCGCCGGGCCACGTACGCGCCCACCCCCGCACCGGGGCCGGGGGCCGAGGACGGGCTGGCGACGGCGACGCCGGAGCCCGGCAGGGACGTCCTCGTCTTCGGGGACCTGACCGTCGACACCGGCGGCCTGGAGGTCACCCTCGCCGGGCGGCCGGTGGCGCTGACGCCCACCGAGCTGAAACTGCTCCTGGAGTTCGCCGCCCACCCGGGCATCGTGCTGGAGCGCCACACCCTGCTGCGCAACGTCTGGGACTACGGCTGGGACGGCGACAGCCGGGTCGTGGACCTGTGCGTGCAGCGGCTGCGCGGCAAGCTGGGCCGGGACAGGATCGAGACGGTCCGCGGCTTTGGCTACAAGTTGAAGCGGTGATGAGGGGCCCGTTGCGCCGGCTGTGGCCGGGCCGCGCCTCGCTGCGCTGGAAGATCGCCGCGCTGGCGTCGGCGACGGCCTGTCTGGTGGCGGTGGCCGTGGGCGTGCTGGTGCACGTGTGGACCGCCGACGGAGTCCAGTCCCAGGCCGGGGCCGACGCCTGGAACCGCCTCATCTCGGCCATGGACGTCTACCATCGCACCGGCGCCCTGCCGGACGGCGCCGAACTCGACCCGCCGGACCTGCCCGCCGCCCTCCGGCACTTCGACGACGGCACACCCCACACGGCCTACGACCCGCGGATCGACGGGAATCTGGGGCCGAGCATGTGGGCCGCCCAGCGGGTCGGCGGCCCGGACAGCCGCATCATGGCCGTCCGGGCCAACATGAGCCCGCGCCTGCACGACGTCCGCAGCCTCGACGCGTCCATGGCCGTCGCCTCGCTGGTCGCGCTGGCGGTCGCCCTGCCGCTGGCGGTCTACGGCGCCGGCTTCCTCGGCCGGCGGCTCCAGCGGGTCTCCGAGACCGCGGGCCGGATCTCCGCCGGCGACCTCGACACCCGGACCGGGCCGGTCAAGGGGGACGACGAGGTCGCGGAGATCGCCGCCACCGTCGACCGTATGGCCGACACCCTCGGCCGTCAGTTGCGCAGCGAACGCCGCTTCACCGCCGACGTCGCCCATGAGCTGCGCACCCCCGTCGGCGGGCTCTTGGCCGCCGCCGACCTGTTGCCGTCCGGCGAGACCGAGGACCAGGTCCGGGCCCGCGTCCGCGACCTGCGCAGCCTGGTCGAGGACCTGCTGGAGATCTCCCGGCTCGACGCCGGCGCCGAGGAACCGGTTCATGCCCGCGTCCCGCTCGACGCGGTGGTGCGCGACGCGGTGACGCGGACCGGTGTCGACGCCGAGGTCGACGTGGTCGGCGGGCCGGGAACCCACACCGTGGAGACCGACCCGCGTCGCCTGGAACGCATCGTGGGCAACCTCGTCGTCAACGCCCACCGCCACGGCGCCGCCCCGGTCCGGGTCACCGTCGAGGGCCGGACCGTCGTCGTCCGCGACCACGGATCCGGCTTCCCCCTGGAACTGCTCCTCGACGGCCCGCGCCGCTTCCACACCGGCGCCAAGGAGCGCGGCACCGGCCACGGCCTGGGTCTGACCATCGTCCAGGGCCAGGCACGGCTCCTGGGCGCCGAGCTGAAACTGGACAACGCCCCGGACGGCGGGGCGGTGGCGACCCTGTTGCTGCCGGGCTGAGCGCGCCGACGCGAGACTCTCCGTACCGGTAGGGCGCCGTCCGTTCCGGCACGATGCCGTCCGTACCGGTACGACGACCGGCGCCTGCGGTCGCGCGGAACCGCTACCAACCCGAGCAGCAACCGATACACGCCGCCCCCGGCCCCGATACGTTCCCCCGGCACTCTTCGAGACGCACCTTCCGGCAGCCGAAGAGGAGTCCCCCATGACCGCCGTGCGCCACGGCCACGACACATCCGCACCGTCCCGGGCGAACGGTGTCGCCGCCGCCGTCACCGACCTGACGAAGGTGTACGGCGACGGGGACACCCGAGTCCTCGCCCTGGACCGTGTGACCATGGCCTTCCGGGAGGGCGAGTTCACCGCCATCATGGGCCCGTCGGGCTGCGGCAAGTCCACGCTGATGCACTGCGCCGCCGGTCTCGACACCTTCGACTCCGGCTCGGTGCGAATCGGCACCACCGAGCTGGGCAAGCTCACCGACCGCCAGCTCACCCAACTCCGCCGCGACCGCATCGGGTTCATCTTCCAGGCGTTCAACCTGCTGCCGACACTGACCGCGCTGGAGAACATCACCCTCCCCATGGACATCGCGGGCCGCAAGCCCGACCGCCGCTGGCTGGAGAGGGTCGTCGCCATGGTCGGCCTCGCCGACCGCCTGAACCACCGTCCCGCCCAGCTCTCCGGCGGCCAGCAGCAGCGCGTCGCCGTCGCCCGCGCCCTGGCCTCCCGCCCCGCGATCGTCTTCGGCGACGAGCCCACCGGCAACCTCGACTCCCGGGCCGGCGCCGAGGTCCTGGGCTTCCTGCGCGACTCGGTGCGCGAGCTGGGGCAGACCGTCGTCATGGTCACCCACGACCCGGTCGCCGCCGGCTACGCGGACCGCGTGGTCTTCCTCGCCGACGGCCGCCAGGTCGACGAGATGACCGGGCCCACCCCACAGCGGGTCATGGACCGCATGAAGGCGCTCGACACGCAGGCGACCGGCGTCCACGCCCGGACCCGCTGAGCCGCGCTCACCCCGCCCCGGTCCGCCCGCCCCCGCTCACCTCAGGGTCTCTCCCCATGCTCCGTACCGCCCTGCGCAACGCCCTCGCGCACAAGGCCCGGCTGGCCATGACCGTCCTCGCGGTCTGCCTGGGCGTCGCCTTCGTCAGCGGCACCCTGGTCTTCGCCGACTCCTCCGCCGCCGCCTTCCGCGCCGCCGCCTCGCACAACTTCTCCGACATCGTGCTCACCGTGAAGCCCAAGGACCCCCCTCCGGGGACCGCCGTCACCGCGCACGACGGCGTACTGGACGACACGCTGGTCGCGAAGCTGGCGGCGCTCCCCGGCGTCGCCGACGCACGCCCCACCGCCGACGGCTCGGCCGTCATGAACGGCTCGGACGGCACCCCGCTGCGGGCCGGCTCGGCCTGGGCCCACCCGGCCGACGCCTACGTCCCCGGCAAGGACGGCAAGGACCGCCGCTACCCCGTGGTCGAGGGCCGCGGCCCGCGCACCGCTGACGAGGTCGCCGTCGACACCGGCACCGCGGCCGCGGGCCACTTCACGGTCGGTGACCGCATCACCCTGGCCACCGACGGGCCGGTCATGGTCAAGAAACTCGTCGGCCTGGTCTCCACCACAGACCCCCGGGTCTTGGCCGGCGGCACCCTCGCCGTCTTCGACAAGGCCACCGCCTTCCGCCTGTTCGCCACCCCGGGCCACTACAGCGCCATCGACCTGTACGCCGAACCCGGCACCGACCAGGCCGCCCTGGACCAGCGCGTCACCGCCCTGCTCCCGGCCGACCGCGCCGAGACCTCCTCCGGCGCCGCCCAGGCCGCCCAGCAGGCCATGAGCATCGACATGATGACCCGCGGCCACCAGAAGATGCCGAAGATCTTCGCCGTCGTCGCCCTGTTCATCGGCTCCTTCCTCGTCGTCAACACCTTCACCATGCTGGTGTCGCGGCGCACCCGGGAGATCGCGCTGCTCCGCGCGATCGGCGCCTCCCGCCGCCAGGTCGCCCGCTCCGTCCTTCTCGAAGCCGTCCTGACCGGCCTGGTCGCCTCCGCCGCCGGGTTCGTCCTCGGCCTCGGCGTGGCCGCCGCCCTGCCCGGCATCCTGGCCGCCACCGGAGACCCGCTGCCCTCCGGGCCGCTCGTCGTCGGCCCGCTGCCGGTCCTGGCCGCGCTCGCCGTCGGCGTCGGCGTCACCGTCCTCGCCGCCTGGCTGCCCGCCCGCAGGGCCGCCAAGGTCGCCCCCGTCGAAGCCATGCGCGCCGTCGACCAGAAGCCCTCCGCGACCCGGTCCCGGCTGCGCGGCCTGGCGGGGCTCGCCCTCGTCGTCGCCGGGGGCGCGGTGATGCTGTCCCTGCGCGGTGCGAAGGACGCCTCCGACGCCAACTTGAACACCGCCCTGCTCGGCGGCGCGGTCTTCGTCGTCGGCCTCCTCCTGGCCGCACCGGTCCTGGCCGGCCCCGTCATCCGTCTGCTCGGCCGTCCTCTCGGGCGCTTCGGCCTCGCCGGCCGCCTCGCCCGGGAGAACGCGCTGCGCGACCCCCGCCGCACCGCCGCCACCGCCGCCACACTCATGCTCAGCACCGCCATGGTCGCCGGCCTCGCCGTCCTCGGGAACTCCAGCGCCCAGGCCATCGATGCCCGGACCGCCGCCGGCCTCGGCGCCAACTACGTCATCAGCACCCCCAGCGTCATGCAGGGCATCGACCAGGCCGCCGCCCGCCGCGTGGACGACACCCCCGGGGTACGCACCACCACGGCCGTGTCGGACGCCACCATCATCCTCGGCGGCGCCACGGCCAAGGGCATCGCCGGCGTCGACCCCGCCACCGTCGGCGACACCATGAAGCTCGACTTCACCAGCGGCTCCCTCGCCGGCATCGGCCCCGGCCGCATCGCCCTCTCCGCCACCCTCGCCCGCGAACAGCACCTAACCACCGGGGACACGATCGAGGCCACCATCGGCCGCGTCCAAGAACCCCGTACCTTCACCGTCGCCGGCGTCTACCAGGACAACCCCACCACCGGAGACCTCCTCGGCGCCCGCAGCGAGGTGCAGCAGGACAGTTGGAACCCCGGCTCCGTCCAGCGCCTCCTCGTCCGCACCGACGACGGCGCCACCTCGCCCGCCCTGGAACGCCGACTGCGCAGCGCGGTGGGCGACAACCCGCTCCTCAAGGTCCGGGACCGCGCGGCCCTCGTCCGCGAAGGCGCCGGCACCATGAGCAGCCTGCTCACCCTGATGTACGGGGTCCTCGCCCTCGGCGTCGTCATCACCGCGCTCGGCATCGTCAACACCCTGGCCATGTCGGTCGCCGAACGCACCCGCGAGATCGGTGTCCTGCGCGCCATCGGCGCCGACCGCGCCACCGTCCGCACCACGATCCGCCTGGAGTCCCTGACCGTCGCCGCCTTCGGCACCCTCCTCGGCCTGGCCGGCGGCGTCTTCGGCGCCTGGGCGGTCGGCCCCCTCGCCGGCGGCGCCATGTCCGGCTACACCACCTCCCTGCCCTGGGGCACCCTGCTCCTGGTGGTCGCCGTCTCCCTCACGATCGGCGTCTTCGCCGCCGCCCTCCCGGCCCGCCGGGCCGCCTCCCTGAGCCCGCTGGAGGCGGTCGCCCAGGGGTGACGTGCGGCCGCCGGACGTGCGCCGCCGGACGGTGAGGTGCCGCCGTCCCGCAGGAGGATCGTCCTTGCGGGGCGGCGGCGCTGTCGCGGCCGCCACACCTCGAAGTGGAAGCAGCCGTACTCGACCGCCCGCACGTGCACAAGCGCCACCCGGGAATAACGGAAAGCCTCATCGAGAGTGGCGTCGAAGGCGGACGCCGGGGCCTTCGGCATCGGCAGGGTGACGAATAGCGCAGCGCACCCCGGCGTCAAGGTCACGCGGCGTGCGAGGGAAAGAGGCCGGTGGCACTCGGCGGCGATGGGCGTAGACCGGAGGTATGGCTGGCACGCAGCGGGGGTGAGCGCGGCCAGGACCTGCCGCCATAGCGTCGTCACCGTCCCCTGCCGTCCGTGGGCGCGGGCACCGTGGCGGCCGGCTCCAGTTCCTCGGTGACCGTGTCGGTGTCGTCGGGCGCCTTTCGCACGGTGGGCTGCGTAGGGGTGTGACCGAGATACGCGTTAAAGGGGCAACGGGATGATCTTGAAGCCTTGACGGGTCTTCTACGGTGCCGAGACCACGGCAGCCTGTTCGTCGTACTCGCGCAGCATCCGCATCACGGTTGCCGGTGACGGATGCTGGCCCTTCTTCTTGCCGATGGTGATGACGAGCCGCTTGGCCATGTCGCGCAGGCTCATCTCCTGTTCCCGCAGGTGGAGAGCCATGGACAGCATGGATTCGTCTGCGACGCTGGCGCCGCCGATGGTCTTGCCGCGCTTGCGGGCGGACTCATGGCCTTCGAGGGTGCGGTCGCGGATGTACTCGCGTTCCATCCCGGACATGGCCGCGAGGACGGTGAACACGATGCCGGACGGGTCGTGCGAGCCCTTCAGCTCTCCGGTGAGGAACTCCAGGCCGACGTCGCTCGCCTTCAGCTCCTCGGCGAGCATGGCGAGTTCGATGCCACGGCCGAGCCGCTTGTGCTCGTGGACGACGAGCGTGACGGCTACGCCGGAGGAGCGGATCTCCCCGGCGAGTTTCACGGCGGCCTCCAGCTCGGGGCGCCGGGTGGCGCGGGTGGAGATCTTCTCCGAGAAGACCCGGGTGACCCCGGCCTCGGCGAGGGAGTCGAGCTGTGCGTCGAGGGACTGCCGGGCGGTCGAGGCGCGGGCGTAGCCGAGGCGGACGTGCCCGACGGGTTCGGTGCCGGCGCTCACCGGCCGCGGCAGCTCGGTCCACATCGACCCCGGCTTGCGTACGGCCGGGGTCGGCACGCTGAGCGCCTTGGCGATTTGGGGCACGAGGCGGAAGCGGGCGGTGTGGTACTGGATGGCCACCTTGCCCTTGCCGGTCCGGCACGGGGAGCCCGCGGGGGCGGCGCAGGCGGACATCGGGCAGGCGTGCGATTCAACACGTTTGAAGTCGTCGCTCACGCCCCGGAGCGTTTCATGAGGGTGTTTCAGGAGTCCAGTCGTTTGCAACAACTCATGAAACATGATTGCCGCAGGTGGACCGCCGAACGATCAAGTGTTTCACGAGCGACCACCTATGAAGCGCGCTTGTTCGCTCCGGGGCAGGAGCCAGGAGTGACGCCGATGCCGCTGGCCGACTCCTGCCACGCCTCCGTGCAGTGCCATGAGGGGCGATGCGGTGTCATGGCCGTCCGACTCCCGGCGGCCGTGACACGACTGCGTCGGCGTGATGGGCGCACGCCCCGAAGGTATTCGTCAGGCGCCGCTCCAGACCGGGGCATCCGTTCCCCATAGACCCGGCGGGCGTGCCCAGTTCACCGGGCTCCCGTCGTACGACACCGGCGGCAGCGCGTGCCGCAGCCGGCCCATGGGGCTATCGGTCTCGGTCAGCCAGTGTTCGGCGTCGAAGCCCTCTTCCTCGCCCGGAGCGGGTGCCAGGTCGTGGACCAGCCAGTGCGCGGTCTGCGTCAGCGCCAGGCGGACCAGCCGTGTGCCGCCCGTGCGGTGCTGCTCGGTGAGCGCGCGCAGGACACCGGCCGCGAGCAGATAGCCGGTGCCGTGGTCGAGTGCCTGAGCGGGCAGAGTACCGGGCGAGTCCGGCGAGCCCTCCAGCTCGGCGATGCCGGTGGCCACCTGGACCAGGCTGTCAAAGCCGCGCCGCTCGCGCCACGGTCCGTAACGGCCCCACGCGGAGAGCTGGGCGATGACGAGACCCGGTCGGCGCTCGGCGAGCGCCTCGGGCGTCAGTCCGAACCGTTCCAGTGCGCCCGGCCGGTAACCGGTGACCACCACGTCTGCCGCATCGAGCAGTTCCTCGAAGATCCTACGGTCGGTGGCCTCTCCCAGGTCCAGGGTGGTTGAGCGTTTCCCCATCCCTGTGTCGTTGTGGGCCTCCTGACTTTCTGGCAGCTGTGGGGCGTCGATCCGCAGCACGTCAGCGCCGAGCAACGCAAGCGTTCGGGTGGCGACCGGTCCGGCCAGTACTCGGGTCAGATCCAGGACGCGCAGCCCCGCGCACGGTAGTGCGGCATCACCGAGCATCCGATCCGGGGCCTCATCGATGCGCGCCGTCGTCAGCAGCGGCTGCCCCGCAACCATGACCCCCTGCTCGCTCTTGGCCCAGTCCTCGGGGCCGCGTGCCGCGATGGCCAAACCGCCCGCCGCGTACACGGTCTCCTCCACTTCTAGCGCAGTAAGCCCCGCGATCGCCTGGGCCACCGCGTCCACCGCCTGCTCGTCGGCGTTCCCCGGCACCCCGAGAGCGGCGAGCAATCGGGCCCGGTGGTGCGGGTAGTTGGCGTGCGTACGAACCCATCCGTCGGTCGCCCGCCAGAACCGTGACAGCGGCGAGAAGGTCGACCACGCTCGCCCGTCGGCCCGCACCAACCGGTCACTGAGGAACGCCGTCGCGACTGCCTCGTCATCGACCCGCACACGGGGCACGGGGCGCCCCGTGTGTACGGAAGTGAGCTCGGCGGCCGCGAGCGAGCACACCGCGACGGTGGCCCGCGCCAGCTCCATGACGGGCAGCCGCGCCGGCAGCCCTCCGGACGGACCGCCGTAGGACACCCGGTCGAGCAGCGAGGAATCGGCACCCAGTGCCGCCCAAGCCTGCGAGGTCCCCGAGATAATTGGAGAATTCATGCCCACACTGTGACACTGAGTGCCACTTATGGGAAGGGTTGCGTTATGGACCCAGGCACTTGCCGACGTACTACTGAGATTCGGCCAGAGACGCCGCCCGCGCCCGCGGCGCCCGACTCGGCCGCTCGTCGGCGATGACGTAGGAGCAGGTACGTCACGCCCGCCCGGGCTGAACGAAGGTCACCGGCCGGGCCTGTGTCAGGCGGCCTGGCCGAGGCCGGCGGCGGTCAGGTCCTGCTCGCGCAGCGGGGTGAAGTCGACGTCGAGTTTCGGGTCGTACGCGTCGGGCTGGATGCCGAGCTCGTGCGTGGAGTACTCGCCGAACCGGTTGATGTGCTCGGTCAGGTACGGCGAGATGTGGGCCAGGTCCTCCGGGTCGATCTCCCACCCTTCGTCCAACAGCTGCCGCACGATCTCCGCGATGTCCAGGGCGTTGTGGAAGATCACCGCGTTCGTGAGCAAGGCGTTGAACTTCATCGCCTTCTCCTGCTCGACCGGGTCGTTGTCGGCGATGACGCCGCGGTTGCCGAACCCGATCCACTGGGAGAACCGGTTGAACGACTCCACCTTGTTCGTCGCCGCCGTCACCCGCCGGCGCAGCGGCGCATCCGACAGATACCGAAGGAGCTGGACGGTGCGGATCACGCGGCCGACCTCACGGAAGGCGGCGTACGTGGCGTTCTTCCGCGACCCGGAGCGCAGGCGCTTGAGGAGCGTGGAGGAGGAGATGGTGCCCTCGCGTACGGAGACGGCCACGCGCATCAGGTGGCGGAACTGGGACTCGATCAGGTCGAAGTCGATTGTGTTCTTGCCCGGCTCGCCGAACAGGGCGTCGATGTGCACGTACTCCGTCTGCTTGGAGGGCCGGTAGAAGGTCAGTTCCTTCCAGTTCCTGATCCTGGGCATCAGGTCGAAGCCCAGGAGGTGGGCGAGCGCAAAGACAGGGAAGCTCTGGCCCTGGGTATCGGCGTGCACCGTGGTCGGCTGCACCTCGGACGTGTTCTTCAGCAGGCCCTCGATGATGTAGACGGCCTCCCACACGGTATCCGGGGCGAACGGGTGACTGAGTGCTGTTTGTGCAGGTAGAACAATTGCGGTCGCGTCCGTAAGAGCCTTGGTGAGCGCCTGCTCAGGGGCATTGCGGCTCTGGGTATCGAGAGTTAGCGTCAGTCTGCCGTCATGGCGGGGCAGCGAACGGGCTCTCGCTCCGTGGTGCATGCTGAGGGCGGTCAGCCATCGACGGCGAGGTCGTGGCCGCATGATGAGGCCGGACTGTGGCCGCAGGAGGGCGAGATGCTGGAGTTGGGCTCGTTGCGAGCAGAGGTGCTTCGTGCCGCGCGCGCGGCCTTCAAAAGCATTGTCGGTACCCAGGCGGAGGAGGACTACTGCGGTTTTGCCCTGTATTCGGATGCCGACGCGGTGACGGTGTGCTGCTCGGTGAACACCCGGGCACATCTCGCCCGAGCGCAGGCGGAAGACCCTGATAACTCTGAGTACTACCTGTGGAGCCCGGCCGAGTGGGCGCTGGAGGGCATCGGTCACGAGCATTTCGCTGCCCTGTGCCGACGGCTGTTCGCCGATGGCGAGGAGTATGTCCAGCGTCGCGAAGCGGTGTACGAGGCGTGCGTCACGGCGCTGGAATCACTCGTCGACGACGGCGTCTTCGGCACAGGCACAGAACACGTTGTCGTCTTCGCCGTCTCCGACTTCGAAGACCCGGTCCGAGAAGCGGAATGGATCCGCCGCCTCAATCCGCCGGGTCAGGCTGGTCAGTTCGCTCGCTGGCTCCATGCCGCGTCGCCACATACATAAAGAGGTCGAGGTCAGGAAGTCTCGGGCTGGGCAGCTTGCCGCGGACCGAGGCGTCGCCGTAGTTCGAGGTTCTCGCTCTGGGCGGTCTCCAGGGCTTGCCGGAGTGCCCGGACTTCGTTGCGGTGGCGCTGCTTGAGCTCGGTGAGCTGGGTGGTGAGGGTGCGGACGACGCTGCTGGGCGAGTCGTCGGGGGGGTCCACGGCCGCTCGCGGTGGGTGATTTTGCTGCTGGGCGCGGAGCTGTTCGACGCGCTGGCGGATCTCAGTGCACCGGTAGAGGAAGTCGAGTGAGACATTGGCGGTCTGTGCGAGGCCGCGGAAGGTGATGGGCTGGCTGGTGCGGATCATCTCGCGCAGACCCTGTTCGGCCCGGGTCTGGGCGGCGGCGCTCTTGCGGGCGGCGGCCTGGCGGAGGTTGTCGGGGTTGCCGCGCATGCTGGTCACCTCCGATCCTGGCTGCGGGCGATGGCGTCGGTGCGGGCTCCGACGCCGGCCCCACGGACGGCTTGGGGTTCGTCGGCGAGCCGGGTCGCTTCAAGCTTGAGGATGATGCGGCCGAGGGCGTCCTGCTCCTGGCGGCGTCCGGCGAGCCAGATGTTGTCCTCGCCCATCGGCTGGCCGGTGCGGGCCGTGAAGGCCCCCTGCCGTTCCTCGATGAGCTGGTCGGTGCGGTGCCGCTGGGATGTGAGCTCGGGCAGGTAGGTGGCGTCGGTGGCGAACTTGTCGCAGGTCAGGCAGGCGTTGCCCTTCGCGCAGACCTGACGGGGCGGCAGCAGGCACAGTCCATTGGGCAGGATCCGATCAGTGCGCTTGTCCAGCTCCAGCATGTCGTAGAGGTCGCGCGGGTCGGTGGTCAGCTCGCGGGCGTCAGCGGTGATCTTCCGGTAGCGCAGAAACTCGCGCTCGTGGGTCTCGGCGAGGGTCTGCGCGTAATTCATCAGCATGGTCGGAGACAGGTGTCCGAAGTAGCGCTGGACGACGTGCATCGGGACGCCGGCGTTGAGCAGACTGGTGGCCCGGGTGTGCCGGAAACGGTGGGTGCGGTTGAAGTCCACCAGCCGCCCGGCCTCATCACGGATGTCGAGCCGGGCGGCGAACTCGCTGAGCTTCTCGCGGACGACTTCCACGGTCAGCGGCCGGTCGGCCCGGCGGTTGAGCTTGCGCGCCAGGAACAGGTACTTCGGCCGGGTGCCAGGGATCCAGTCGTCAGCCCGGTGCGCGTCGACCCACTGCTGCTGGGCTGTGATGATGGCGACGATCTCGGAGTCCACCAGGATCGTGTCCGGAGCCTTGTCGATTTTCGTCTGCTGGTAGCGGAGCTTGGCCACGAAGGCGCCTTCGTCGTCCGGGGCCGTGGTAGGGCGGTTCAGGGGCAGCAGCGGGTCGCGGTCGAGCATGACGAGTTCGCTGATCCGTCGTCCGGTGCGGGTCAGCAGCATCAGCACGTTCATGACCTGCTGGTCCCCGAGGCCGCTCTCATCCTCCGGGGATCCGAGCAGGTGGATGTTGGCCATGATCTGGCTGAAGGCACCGTCGTCGATGACGTACTGCAGGTCGGGGCGGACGCGGGGGCGCTTCTTCTCGCTGCGGCGCCACAGCACGGTGTGATGCGGACCCAGACGCAACCAGCCGGGCTCGTCGAGCGCGCGGGTCGCCGTCTCCCGGTTGTCGTGCATGAAGACGTAGAACTGCTCGACATCGGTGATCAGGTCAGTGATCCGCAACTGCGACAGCGGCTCGCCGCGGTTCGGGCCACCGCGGGAGGGCAGTTCGCACAGGTAGCTGCGGTAGTCGAGCATGAAGGCCCTCAGCGCGGCGGCGTCATCGCACAGCCAAGGGCCGGGCACGGGCCGCTGGGCCAAGTAGTCGCTGAAGATGCCGATACCGCCCCGGCGGGCCCGAGCGGTGGACCAGGTCAGTTCGCTGGTCTCCAGGTGGACCTTCAGGTACCACTGCAACCCGTGCCGCAGCCACAGCGGCTCCAGGCTATGGAAGTGCAGACGCCCTGCTCCCTGTGGTTCGTGCGGACGTCGAGGGATGCGGGCGTCGAGCCGCAGCCCCCAGGTCTCGCGCTGCCACCAGGGCCGCTCGTCACACGCCCACCAGAGCATCCGGTAGCAGCTCCGCAGCAGGCGCTCCATCGCCCGGCGCGTGGTGAGCGCGGGAAGCTCACCCGTCCGCCGGGCCCGAGTGACGGCCAGGGTATGGAACCACCACTGCGGTGTGCGCTCCAGCAGCGAGACCGGGACCACGTCCATGGACTCGAACGCCTCGTTCAGCCGCCGCAGCAGGGTCTGGAAGGTGGGCACTTGCACCTTGGCGCCGGTGTCCATGAACTTCCAAGCACACCAGGTCAGTTCACGCGCGATGACGGGAGGAAGGACAGCGAAGTCCAGATTGAACCGGCGGCTGAGATCTTGGCCTGCAGGGCGGGTGAAGCCCCCTGCGAACTCCGGTGGGATGTCCGGCGAGTGCCAGGTCAGCGTTCGCAGACCCGGCGGGATCTGCGACCACAGGACATCCAGGGTTTCCGGGTGGAAGCCGACCGGCTCGCTGAGCTTGTCCAGTGTGGCGATGACGCTCATGAGCAGGCTCCGATCAGGCCGGCCGCCTCGGTGGCGGCTCGCCACCCAGCGGTCAGTGCTTTCCAGTCGGCCACGGCCCGCAGCTCGGCGTCGTCGGTGACGTGGGCATAGGTGTTCATCGTGGTCTGGACGTCGGTGTGGCCGAGCCGGCGGCTGACCACGTGCATCGGCACTCCGGACAGCAGAAGTGCTGTGGCGTGGCTGTGCCGGAACCAATGGGGTGTCCAGCCGTCCGGGACCTGCCCGGCCAGCTGGCGGCGGAGCCGGTCGACCAGGTCGTAGACGCTGTCCGGCTTCCAGGGGGCGAACCGCGGTTCGCGGGCGAGGTTGACGAAGACGTACCAGCCGTCGAGGTCGGCGACCGCCAGGTCGGCCCCGGCATCGCAGAGCTGCCACAGGTACTCGCCGTAGAGCCGGTCGAGCTCATCGGAGACGTAGAGCTTGCGGTAGCCGCCGCCCTTCACCCGCAGCCCGTGCGGATGCTCCCTCGGGACGACCTCGATGAACGGGCTATCGCCTCGGCCGGTGTGCCAGTCACGGTGATGGAGCCCGAGGGCCTCACCCAGCCGCAGTCCAGTCTCAGCCAGCAGCGCCCACAGCAGGCGGTCGCGCACCGAACCGCACCACTCACCCGCCGCTGGATCCCAGACCGCGCACGCGTCGCAGACCCTGTCGATCTGTCGGGGCGTCAGCACCGGGGGCACGGCGGGACGCTGCTGACGTACCCGGATAACAGTCTGACGACGACCCTTACGGCGCGCGATGTGCTCCAGCATCGGCTTGTAGCGGCCACCGCCCCCGTGCACCAGGCGGTGCAGGTCCCCGCCGACATCAATCCCGTTGAGCCGGTGGAACTCGTAGCAGGACAGCACCGCGCGCAGCCGCACCGCGACGGTCGACTCACCGAACCGGGGCTGCCCTGGCGTCAATGCCGCGACCTGGGGGCCCTCGCCGGTCCGCAGCCAGGTCAGGAAGGCACCGAAGTCCTCCAACGTCACCGCGTCCCACACCAGGCGGAAGGCGTCCAGATACTGCCACCACAATGCCAGGGCCCGGGCGTAGGACTTCACCGTGTTCGGCGAGACCTTCTGCACCCGCAGGTACTCCAGATACTCCTCCGCCGGTCCCACCACCCGGTGGTCACAGCCCAGCACGGTCCACGTCCGCTCGCCCCCATCGAGAGTGAGGCGCTGCGTACGGAACCCCGAGAGATCATTCACGGTCGTCACGTCCAACACCGTTGCGTTAGCGCCTTGAGCGGCTGCTGAGGCCGTGCTCGAAGAATCCGATCTCGGTGCGGACGGTGTAGTTCTGGGCTTGCTGGGGGTGCTGTCCGGCGTTGGGTCCGTACTTGCTGGTGGGGTTCTTGCGGGTGCGGGCCTTGACGCGTTGACGGCGGTGGGCGGGTAGGAGGTTGTCCAGGGCGGCCCGGCCGATCGCGCCGACCAGGCTGGCGACTGTCTCGGGGAAGATTCCGCGGGCGGCGGTGACGGTATCGGCGGCAGCGGTGAGAGTGACAGTGAAGCTGATCCGCTGGTGGGGGATCTCCGGGTGGCCCGTGAGAACGTCGTTGCCGGCGCGTGTCAGGGCCTGGTAGGCGGTGAGCAGGGCGTAGACCTCTTGGTCGAGGCCGTCGATACTGCGGGAGCGCAGGACGCGGCCGTCGAGCATGGTCGCCTTGATCGAAAAGTAGGCGGTTTCTGCTTCCCACCTGCGGTGATAGAGATCGACGAGTTCGGTCGCCGGGTAGCGGACGGGGTCCAGCAGGTTGGTGATCAGCCGCCACTGCTCGGTGCGCACGGTGCCGTCGGCCAGGGTGACGGTGAGGGTGGCCTCGATGACGCGTACCGGCAGCAGTTTGGGCAGGACGCCGTAGCCGATGCGGGCGAGGTAGGAGCCGTCGCCCAGGTGCCCGGCCGGGGTGGGGACACGGCGGGCTCCGGAGCGGACCAGGAACCGTGCCCCGCTGCGGTGGACGGCGTCAAGGAACTCGTTGCCGTCGAAGGCCGCGTCGGCCAGCAGGAGCATCGTCGTGTCCAGTGCGGGCAGAAGCCGTCTGGCATAGGGGAGTTCGCCCTCGGACTCCGGCCCGAAGGCGGCGGCTATGACCGCGCGGGTGCCGCACTCCACCAGCACCAGCAGGCGCAGCAGCGGATAGCCGAACTCCAGGGTCTCTCCGGCCCGTTTGGGGTAGCGCCAGGTGAGGGTCTCGTCGTCGGGGGTGTGCAGCAGGGTCCCGTCCACCGCGACCGTGCGCAGGCCCCGGTAGAAGGACCCGGCCTGCCCGGGACGGGCGACGGGCCCGGCGAGCGTCTCGAACAGCACCCGCAGAGGCGCGGACCCCACCCTGCGTCTGGCCCGCGTCAACGAGGAGACCGCAGGACGCACCAGGGCCAGCGGCGTCAGGGCGGCGGTCAGCTTGGACCACACCACGCGGTACGAGCAGTGCTCGAACAACGCGAGAGCGAGCACGAAGTACACCACCACCCGCGACGGCAGCAGCCGCAGGCGCCGCTCGACGGTCCTGGTCTCCTCCAGCACCGCGTCCACCAGCGCGAAGTCCACGATCTGGGTCAACTCCCCCAGATGACCCGGCGCGAACACACCCCCGGCAGTCTCGATCGTGGACGTGATGACAGACTTCTCCTGCAACGGGACCCCTGACCTTGATCGACTTTCTTCGCCGATCGTTGATCTATCAGGCGGTCCCGTTGCACTGCTCGGCAGGGCTTGACTTACAGCTCAAGGGCCAAACGCAACGGTGTTGTCGTCACGTCCCGTAACGTACGCACCCCGGATACCCCGTCCGCGAGAGCGCCGAGACACGCCCTAAAGATCACTCATGCTGCGTAGCGGACGGCCTCCGGCCGCCCCAGATAACACACGCCACACGGGATGAAGTGCGTGAACAGCGCGATGTAGGTATCCGAGACGTGGTGGTAGGCAATGCCACCCGGCTTGCCGTACCGGACGCTCGTCTCGGAGAGCAGGTTGTCGAGATAGGTGTCCATGTGGGTGCCGTCCGCCGCCACCGCGGTCCCGTCACCCCACGCCTGCGAGATGTCCAGGCGGGCGTGTGCGTTGACCAGGTCGGCAACCGCCTCGTTCAGCAGCACGATCGAGAAGTGCTTGTTGGCGACGTACGACAGCTCGTGCCCGCTCACGCCGGGGATGTGCCGCGCAGCCTCGTACGGGCCCATGTTGGTGCCCTTGACGAACGTGACGATCACGTAGCGGCCCAAGGGGTCAGTGAGCTTGGGCTCGTTGCCCGACGGCGGCCCGAAGCGGCGCCACCACTCCACCCAGTACGCGGTCCTCGCCACGATCCCCATCAGGGACCGCTCCGGCATCCGTGCCTTGATCTCCTGCTCCAGCCGCTTCGCCGAGGGCCGCTGACCGTCGGCCCGGTACGCCTTCAGCGACGGGATGCCCGTCTCCGGGTCGATGACCAGGCCCTCGTTCTCCGGGTACCCGGCGTCCGCCGCCGCGGCAGTGTTCCGCAGCTTGTCCTCCAGCTGTCGGCGGAAGAGCTTCGCGTCGAATTCGGCGCTCTCGCCCGGCTCGGCGAGGCCCACCTCCACCAGGTAGGTCCCCAGCGTCTCCTGGACGACCTCCCAGTCCAGCAGCTGCTCGGACCAGTCGGCGTACTCCTCCGAGCCGACCACTGCGACGTCGCCGGTACGCAGCTCCTCCGCCAGCGCGGTGAAGACCATTGCCTCGAATTGCTTGCGCACGAACTGCCCGGTCCGGGTCTTGTCGATCACGGCCTTGCGCCAGTTCTGGGTTGCGAAGGAGATGTCGACCTCCTTGCCCTCCTCGTTGAAGGCGGTGATGTACTCGCCGCGGGCCGCCTGGTGCCGCTGGGCGTGTGCCAGCGCGTCCAGCACCCGGCTGTCCTCGCTGGTCGCGGTGAACTTCAGGTTCTCGGCGCCGGCTAGGTCGAACATGACCGCCCGGTCCCGGCCGATCTGCCCGTACAGCAGGACTTCCCAGAAGTTGCCGTGGTGGGCGGAGACCTTCTCGATCTGCTCATACTGCTTGGCGAACCCGCCGAAACCCTCCACCGCCTGCGTGACCGCGCCGAACCCTCCGGCCTGCACCATCTGTGCCTTGATCAGGGCGATCACTGCCGGGGAGACCTTGCCCTCCAGTCGCTTCGTGACCTCGTCCGCCGATGCCTCCTCGTCCAGGCCCTCCAGGGCCTGGCGGGTTTCGACGGTCATGGCCGCGGCCTGCGTAAGCGCCTCCTGGGCCGGGCCACCCTCGTCGATGTGCTTGAGCACGGTGCGGTAGTTCCCGATCAGGGCCTCGACGATCTCCCGCTCGGCGAGCCGGATCTCCTCCAGTTCCGCCTTGGCCTTCTTGATCTTCGTCGCCACGCGCTTGCAGAACATCGTCGCGAGGTCGTCCCGCACCCGCATCCTCGCCTTGTGAGTCAAGGCCGCGATCAGCGCGATGCGTTTGACTGGGACGAAGTCCCTCAGCTCCGAGGCGTCCGCCGCGTCCGCTTCCCCGGCGAAGTCGGTGATCTTCCCGGCGGCGACGCCGTCCATCCACACATCGGTGTCGCCGAGACCGTCCAGCCATTCCAGACGCTTGGTCAGGTTCTTGAAGTGCGACCAGGTCGGGCCCTTGGCGGGCTTCTTCAGCCGGTTGAACAGCGTCGTTCCGCCGCTGTCGCGTTCCTCCAGCAATCGCATGAGCCCTGCCCGCTGAGCGGCGCTCATGCGGTCGTGGATGCCCTTGCGGATCGAGGCGTTCACCTCGGTGCGGATCTTCGAGGCCATCTTGTCGAAGGTGGAGAACCCCGGCAGCTCCAGCCCGGCCTCCACCACCTTCTCCAACGCGATGTTGATCAGATCCGCCGGGCGGTTCTTCGCCGCGGCCTCCTTGCGGATCGACTGCTCGACGATCCCCCGGGCCTTGGCCTGGTCGTACGTCACGCCGGCTTGCTTGCGGACCAGACCACGGTGATGCTTGGCCGTCCTCTCCGCCCGGTATGCCGGCAGCGTGCCCTCCGGCAGCTCCACCGCCCGCCGGACGAAGTCCACCACCATCTCCGGGACGTCCTCCAGCGCCGGGAAACACCCCATACGCCGGTACGACTTCAGCATCAGCAGCAGGGCCAGCAGATGCTCATCGCAGTCCGTGGCATCAGCCGCCCACTCCAACTCATCGCGACTCGGGGAGAAGAACAGATGCAGCTCATGCGCGGTGATCAGCCGCTTGAACCGCGGATACGCGGTCCGTTCAATCGATGTCACAACCCACCCCAGGCCCTAGACGACGCTCAGCATCACCACCAACGACACTGAGCCGAATGGGTGACGGGCGACGGGCACTCAGGGCTTCAAGATCATCCTGTTGCCCCTTTGGCGCGTATCTCGGTCACACCCCTATGGACGCCCTGCGGACGGGAACGGTTCAGGCTCGACGGTGACAAGCAGCGTCGGGGAGGCTCCCACGCCGCGAAGATGCCGTACTTGCCTGAAGAACCCGTAGATATCCGTCAGGCACAGAGCATTGAGGGGCACATGCCTCACATGCCTATCGCCCGCTCGACACCCGAGACAACGGCAGGGATTCATGGGTTCACGGCAGAAGTTCGCAGGAACGCGGCAGAAAGTTACGGAGAGTAGCGACATGGGTGTGATTTGTGTACGGTGTGTGCCGTACGTCGAGCCTGTCGGTTCCGACTCCAGTGCCCAGCTGGAGAGCTGATGGTCCGGCCCGAAACGAGGGCACCGTGAGTAATCCGATTGAAGAAATCGCCTACACAGCCCTCGGTGGTGTAGCCCGCAAGGGAACCGCCCTGGCCGGGCAGTATGGCGCCGAACACTCTGCGTTTGTAGCGTTCCGGCGACGCATCAACTACCTGCTCAGTTTGGCTAGCAAGGAAGAACGCAAGTCTGAAGTCAACAAGGACCGCGCGGGCATTGACGGTGTCGTCACTGCTGCCCGTGCCGCCCACTCCGCCTACGTCGACTACGAAGACGTCTTCGGAAACATCCGCATGACCATCTACGCCAAGATCGACGACTACACCCGGAGCGACAAGACCCGGCTCAACTGGCGCCTCAATGAGGAAGGGTTCGAGTACGCGGCCATCATTCGGTACGAAGAATACTGTGGATTCCAAGGCAAGGTAGACAATTTGCACGCCGCCATGACAAGCGACTTGCCGTCCTGGTACCCGCACCCCAACTTGCCGCCCAAGAGTCAGCACCACCAACGCGAACCGATCGCGGAACTCCTCGCCGCGCTCAGGCATGCATACGAGGACCTGAGTGACTTGATCAACCACGCTTAAACCCCAGGAGTCGGCGTATGCGTCCAGCCTCCCGCCGACCCGGATCAGGGTTTGCCCAGTAGCCGTGCGAGCGGCGATCTGGCTGAAGGGTGGCAGCCCAAGGTCGCCGTGGGCCAGTGCGCTCAGAAGATGTGGAGTTGCTTGCCGCTGTGGCGGCGGATGGTCGAGTAACCCGCCCAGGGGTGTCCTGCTTGCGCGGCATGCAGTTCGGTGGCGAGGGGGCTGTAGCCGAGGGCCTTGGCTACCAGTGCCGGTGGCATCTCCATGACGAGATCTCGCAGGGCAGAGTTTCGCCCGCGACGGATGGGGATGCCGCTGTCCCATAGGCCTTTGTGGAGCGTCGCGGATGCCATTGGCTGCCCAGGCACGGCACCGGGGAAGAGCCAGCGGGTGCGGTTGTTGCGGGCAGTTGTCGTGTGGCGCCGTTGCGGCAGGTAGTCGCGAAAGAGCTGGTCAAAGGGGTGGGGAACAGGGACGGGTTCCCCACCGGTGAGGTGAACGATGACCTCCTCATCGGTGATCTCGATGTCGTCGATGCTCATGCGTGAGATCCGTGTCACTGGCTGAGCGAAGAGAAGGACGAGTAGCCCGAGTACTCGGGTTTCGAGACGGATAGAGCTGTCTTCGGCGATGCGTCGGAGGAAGTGCAGTCGCTTGGTCTGGCCGATGGAATCGAGCTTTGCCGAGCGGATCCAGGGGAAGTCGACCGGGGCCATGACGCGGGTGCGAACGGCCCAGTGCACGAAGGTTGCCGCGCTGCGGCGGGTACCTGTGCCGGTGGCGAGCCATTCGTCCACGTGCCCTTGTGCACAGGTCATAGGGGTGCGGCCGCGCTCCCGCAGCCAGGCCAGGAAGTCGGCTCCGGCGCGGACGTCGGCGCGGGCCCGGGCCACGGTCGTCGGTGCGACAGCCCCGCGGGCGTCGAGCTCACGCAGCCGCCGTAGATGGTGCCAGGTGGCGAAGCGGTGAATTAGCTGCTGATCCTCGGGGTTGGCGATTTGCGGCGTCTTCCACTCCAGCCAGCGTAGAAATTCCACCTCGGCCCGGTTACGTTCTGCCAGGATCCCGGTAGTGACGAGAAGTTCGCGTGTGTGCTCTGCGGCCTGCCGTGGGGTGAAGTTGTCAAAGGTCTCGTGGTCGAGGGGCAGACTGCCGTCCGCGAGTCCGCGCAAAAGCGTCTTGACGTGTGGGAATCGGGTCCATAGCCGGGCGCTGACCGGTCGATCCTGGGTGACCAAGGCATCGACGAGTGGACGCAGCGGCGGCGCGATCTGGCCTGTGCCGTCATCGAGAAGGGTTGCCAGGTCGTCCTGGAGGCAGCAGCGGTGGCAGGGGCCTCGACGGCCGCGGTCGGCTTCTTCTCCACAGCGTGTGCAGTGGAAGTCACGGGGGATGCCCGCGCAATCGCGGCAGATGGGGACGCGGTCTGTGTCGAGGCCGGGCAGGAGTCGTTCGACGCCGCAGGCTGGGCAGGCGCCGCGGCACTGCATGGCACGGTAGTAGCAGCGGCCGCAGACGAATCCCTCGGGCCATTTGGCGACGCCGTAGCGGCCGTTGATGACGCCGCAGCGTGCGCAGGGCTTCTTGCAGCGGGGCATCTCAATCAGTCCGTCGTACTCGTGCCCGTCGCGGGCGGATGGTGCTGTTCAGGTCGATGACCGTGGGCCCGCCGGAGGCCGCTCGACGGGGCTGCTGCGTGGTCTGTACTTCGAATCGGCACAGGTCCTCGACGTTGCACTCCAGCGCGTCACAGAGGGCGCCGAGCAAGGCCAGTGACAGGCGTTCCGGTCGTTGGCCGACCAAGCGGTAGATCTGTGAGGCTGACAGGTCGATGCTCCGATCCTTGAGAAGCGGAATCAAGTCGGAGATGTTGTTGAGGCCGCGTGCGGCCATGATCTCCCGCAAACGCCAGGAGTACGTCACCGAACGGTTCATGGAGCGACCTCCCCCACACTCACTCGGTGCCCGATGCGATCCAGGGCAGCCCGCACGGTGCGGGCCCGGTAATCGGGGGAAACGTGCGTGTAGATCGTGGTGGTCGACGCATGTTCGTGGCCGACCTGCTGCTGCACGAACAGAGAGTCGTAGCCGGCCTCGATGAGGTGGGAAACGTACGACCTCCGCAGCGAGTGGAAGTCCAGTCCTTCCGCTAGCCCCAGCTCGTGCCGGCAGCGCGTGAACAGGGACGTCACGGAGGAGAGACACAGGAGCGATCCTCGCTCCGAGGGCCAGAGCGCGGGGGAGTCTGCCTCTGCGAGCAACGGGCGGACCTCCTCGACCCACTGCCCGAGGGCGTCCGTCGCCCAGTCGAACAAGGGGACCGTCAGCACGGCCCGCCGTTTGGGCGGTGAACCGCGCATGGCCTTCCCGAAGCGGACGTGGACGATGCCGTAGCTGCCGAACTCCGGTGCCTTGGGGTTGCTGCCCAGATCGCACAGTTCGAGGCGTCGGACCTCGTTGCGGCGCAGGCCCCAGCTGTATGCGACCTTCAGCAAGGTTGCATCGCGGAAGGCGGTGAGCCACCCCTTGCGGCCGGAGGACTGCGCGGCCACGGCGCGCTCGTCGGCGTGGTCGAACAGCGCCTGCAGTTCGTTGTGAGTGAGGGCTCGCTTGCCGGGCCCTGCCTGGGCTTCCTGGGTGTGTCGGGCAGTGTTCCACTCATGGCAGATCTGCACGGGATGGGTGCCGAACCGTGTCTCGCACTCGGTCGACCAGCCGTAGGCAGGATCGGTGAGGTAGCCCATGAAGAGCCTGAT
This sequence comes from Streptomyces sp. NPDC047515, assembly GCF_040643055.1. NCBI lineage: Bacteria > Bacillati > Actinomycetota > Actinomycetes > Kitasatosporales > Streptomycetaceae > Streptomyces > Streptomyces sp. NPDC047515. Next base: position 4,703 of record NZ_JBEYTM010000014.1, on the reverse strand, counting down.
CCCGGTCTGGTAGCCGAGCACCGTCGAGCGGCTATTCCGCCGGACTCCTCGCGCCTCGGTGGTGAACTCGTCCACGTGCGCAGCCGTCCACAGCCACGGGTCGGCGCCGGTGAAGGCCCGGAAGCGCCGGATGAGCGCTTCTCGTTGCTCGACCGTGCCGAAGCTGAGATTGCGGGCCAGCTGCTGGTTGCGCCAGCCGTCCAGCATCGCCTGGAAGACCTGGTCCTCCGGGTGAAGCAGGGGCACACCTGCCGCCAGATACAGGTGAGCCGATCCGTCATTGGGCACCACGGGCCGCCTCGCATAGATCGCGAAAAATTCGCATGTTCTGCGAACGACGCTGGTCAGGGCAAGGACACGCGCGGTCACCACATTGTGTGGATGGAGACCGAAGGGGCGGCTGTAGCCCTGTGCTGACGTGTATAAACGCTCTCGACTGCACCAGACACGCAGCTCAGAGGTGTTCTGCCGGACGGACTCCGGTGGGCCGTGATTGCGCGTACGCGCACCGTCACGGGTTCGCACCTTCTGCGATTCCCCATCTTTCGTGACTGATACTGGGTGCGTTATGGAATTCGTCATCCTTGCTGTAGTCATCGCCCTGGTCGCGGTCGGCGTGATCAGCGGGCTCGTGGTCAGCGGCCGCAAGAAGAAGCAGCTGCCCCCGGCACCGTCGAGCACGCCGACCATCACTCCTCCCGCCGAACCTCATGTCGGCGAGGAGGCCGAAACGCCGCGCGAGGAACCGCGCCGCCCCATCGAGGAGGTCGGCCCCCCGTCGGCCGAGGCTCCCGTCGAGGAGGTCCCCGAGGCCGTCGGGCCGGAGGCGCCCGTCGCCCCCGCCCTCGAAGTGCCCGAGCCCACCGCCGGCCGACTGGTACGGCTGCGTGCCCGGCTCGCCCGCTCGCAGAACTCCCTCGGCAAGGGACTGCTCACGCTCCTGTCCCGCGACAACCTCGACGAGGAGACCTGGGAGGAGATCGAGGACACGCTCCTCACCGCCGACGTGGGCGTCGCGCCCACCCAGGAACTGGTGGAGCGGCTCCGTGAACGCGTCCGTGTCCTCGGCACCCGTACGCCCGAAGGGCTGCGCACGTTGCTGCGCGAGGAGCTCCTCACCCTGCTGGGCACGGACTTCGACCGCGAGGTCAAGACGGAGAGCGGTGTCGACACCCCCGGCGTCGTGATGGTCGTCGGCGTCAACGGAACCGGCAAGACCACCACCACCGGCAAGCTGGCCCGGGTGCTCGTCGCCGACGGTCGCAGTGTCGTGCTCGGCGCCGCCGACACCTTCCGGGCCGCCGCCGCCGACCAGCTGCAGACCTGGGGCGAGCGCGTCGGTGCCCGCACCGTGCGCGGTCCCGAGGGCGGCGACCCCGCGTCGATCGCCTTCGACGCGGTGAAGGAAGGCATCGCCGAGGGCGCGGATGTCGTCCTCATCGACACCGCCGGACGGCTGCACACCAAGACCGGGCTGATGGACGAGCTCGGCAAGGTCAAGCGGGTCGTCGAGAAGCACGGGCCGCTGGACGAGATCCTGCTCGTCCTCGACGCCACGACCGGGCAGAACGGCCTCGTGCAGGCCCGGGTGTTCGCCGAGGTCGTCGACATCACCGGCATCGTGCTCACCAAGCTGGACGGCACCGCCAAGGGCGGCATCGTCGTCGCCGTCCAGCGCGAACTGGGTGTACCGGTGAAGCTGGTCGGTCTCGGCGAGGGGCCGGACGATCTGGCTCCGTTCGAGCCCGGGGCGTTCGTGGACGCCCTGATCGGGGACTGACGCCGCACGCACACGAGGAGCCCGACCACATGAGGCAGCTGCGGCCGGGCTCTTCCGTTCCCAGGAGCGACTGCTTTCGGCAGCGGCTGTTCCTGGGAGCGGCTGTGGCGCGCTGACGCCGGCGGCGAGCCGCCGCCTTCGTGGAAGAGGTGGTTCAGCCGCAGAGGGGTGTGCGATGGCAGCTGTACGCCAGCGTGCCCAGCAGCAGCCGTGCCTGCGGCGGCGCGGCCGCCGTGTCCAGCACCGGCGGGCGCAGCCACCGGACCGGGCCGAGGCCGCCCTCGTCGGACGGCGGGGCGGTGATGTGGCAGCCGGGCCCCAGCGCCCGCAGATCGAGCCCCGCGTCGTCCCAGCCCATCCGGTACAGCAGTTGCGGGAGCTCGGCGGCGGCCCCCGGGGCCACGAAGAACCGTGCCCGTCCGGACGGCGTCACCGCGACCGGGCCGAGCGGCAGTCCCATCCGCTCCATGCGGACCAGGGCCCGGCGCCCGGCCGCTTCGGCGACGTCGAGGATGTCGAAGGTGCGGCCCACCGGCAGCAGCATCGAGGCGCCCGGAACCCGGGCCCAGGCCTTCGCCGCCGCGTCGAGCTTCGCACCCGCGGGGACCTCGGGTGCCAAGTCCAGTGGATGGGCGCCGGGGGAGGGGCACGTCGGCTCCCCGCACGAGCAGCGGCCCGAGGCGGCCCGCGTCCCCGGCACGACGGCCCAGCCCCACAGTCCTGTGTACTCGGCCAATGCCGTGCACTCGGCCGCACGGCCGCGGCGCCGTGAGCCGGTGCGCATCTCACGGATGCCGCCGATCGTGAAGCCCATACCCCCTCCAACGGGTCCGACTCGCCGGTGGTTACGACGCGGAGCCGAGCCGTGACGCTCCGGCGCCTCTCTCGATCCGTGGTGCGCCCGGCGCATTCGGGGGCGCGCGACGCCGGTCGCGCGCTCCGAGGCGCATCACTGCACCCACTGACGATCGTCGTGTGTCAAGTGAATCGCGCCGGGCGGGGGTGGCGTTCATCCGAAGGGGTGGCGAATGGTGGCGTTTCTGTCGTCGTCCTCGCCGGGGTGGTGATCGTAGGATTACCGTCGGTACACGAACCATGGAAGTATGTGCGCCCACGGGTATGCCGGAGGCAACCCGATTTCCTGTTCCATTGCACGCGACCTCCGTATGGGCGGCATTGGGCCAGGGCATTCTGAAAAAGGTTCGCGCGACAGCATTTCGGCCGGATGGGGGCGTTCCAGTGAGTGGCAGCGGCGCAGGCGATTCGAATGCCGGTAAGCGCCCCAATGAGCAGTTGGGCTCATGGTTCGTGCGCAGCGGCTGGTCGAAGGGCGAGCTCGCGCGGCAGGTGAACCGCCGGGCGCGCCAGATGGGCGCCCACCACATCAGCACCGACACCTCCCGAGTGCGGCGCTGGCTCGATGGCGAGCAGCCGCGTGAGCCGATCCCGCGCATCCTCTCGGAGCTCTTCTCGGAGCGCTTCGGCTCCGTCGTCGCCATCGAGGACCTCGGACTGCGCTCGGCGCACCAGTCACCGTCCGTGTCTGGTGTCGACCTGCCCTGGGCGGGCCCGCAGACCGTCGCCCTGCTCAGTGAGTTCTCCCGCAGCGATCTGATGCTCGCCCGGCGCGGGTTCCTCGGCTCCTCGCTCGCCCTGGCCGCGGGGCCGGCCCTCATCGAACCCATGCAGCGCTGGCTGGTGCCCGTCGCCGCCTCCGGTCCGGCGGAGCCGGAGCCGTCCGTCGCGGACCGCCGCCCCTCCCGGCTCTCCGGGCCCGAGCTCGACCTGCTGGAGTCCACCACCGCGATGTTCCGCCAGTGGGACGCGCAGTGCGGCGGCGGACTGCGCCGCAAGGCCGTCGTCGGGCAACTCCACGAGGTCACCGATCTGCTGCAGGAACCGCAGCCGGCCGCCACCGCCAAGCGGCTCTTCCGCTGCGCGGCCGAACTGGCGGAGCTGGCCGGCTGGATGAGCTACGACGTCGGCCTCCAGCCCACCGCCCAGAAGTACTTCGTTCTCGCGCTCCACGCCTCGAAAGAGGCCGGCGACAAACCGCTCGGTTCGTATGTTCTGTCCAGCATGAGCCGCCAGATGATCCATCTCGGTCGGCCCGACGACGCGCTCGAACTGATCCACCTGGCGCAGTACGGCAGCCGGGACTGCGCCACCGCGCGTACCCAGGCCATGCTGTATGCGATGGAGGCCCGCGCGTACGCCAATATGGGCCAGCCCAGCAAATGCAAACGGGCCGTCCGGATGGCCGAGGACACCTTTCTCGACGCCGGTATCGACGGCGAGCCCGAGCCCGACTGGATCCGCTTCTTCTCCGAGGCCGAGCTCAACGGCGAGAACTCCCATTCGTTCCGCGACCTCGCCTATGTCGCGGGCCGCAGCCCCACCCACGCCACGCTCGCCGAATCCCGCATGCGCAAGGCCGTCCAGCTCTTCGGCGAGGACGACGAGCACCAGCGGTCGTACGCACTCAACCTGATCGGCCTCGCCACCGTCCATCTCCTCAAGCGCGAGCCCGAGCAGTCCACGCTGCTGGCCGAGCAGGCCCTGCGCGTGGCCAAGAGGATCCGCTCCGAGCGCGTCAACACCCGGCTCCGCAAGACGGTCGACACCGCAGCGAGGGACTTCGGGGACATTCCCGATGTCGCCCAGCTCACCGAGTTGCTCACCGAGCAACTGCCCGAGACCGCCGAGGCGGTCTGAGAGCCTGTCGGGCGGCCTCTGATCGGGCGGCCTCTGATCGGGCGGCCACGCCCTGGCACGCACTCCCCCAAGGCCTTAACGACCTCGCCCGCGATTGTCAGCGGCGTCGCGGCGTCCGGGACCTCCGCCTCCGGCGTTGTCGTCAGTCGCCGACGCTCCTTCCCCAAGCTCTCAGCTGCGTTCGAGCAGGGGAGGCCCCATCCGACTC
>NZ_JBEYTM010000013.1:78846-168858 GCF_040643055.1 Streptomyces sp. NPDC047515 | reverse complement strand
TCCCTTCGGTCTTGCGTTTCCGACTCTATCAGACTCTTTCGTGTCCGATTCCCGGTCGAAGCGGGGCCGCTTTCCAGTTCCACGCTTTCGCGTTTTCCTTTCCGGCGAGTCCGACTCTATCAGATCCTTTCGGGCCTGATTCCCAGTCAGCGGGGTTTGTCTTCCCGGCCGTTGGGCCGTTCCGACGAGTGAGACTTTAGCGGAATCCTGGGCCTCGACGCTAATCGGGGTCGCGTTCCTTCGAACGCGGATTCCTCATTTCGCAAATGCGCACAGAAAGTCGGGCGACAGGTGTCGCCGACGAGATGTGGCTACTGCGGAATGGCTGTCCGGGGACCGACCAGGGTCGGCGCTCACGTCGGACAACTCGGAGCACATTACGGTTGTCGGCGTGTCGTGTCAACCCCGAGCTGGGCCGGGGCCTGATGGAGGACCTCGGACAGCCGAGAGGGCTGGGGCGAAGTGTCGGCGTCACGGTCGGCGTGGGACGGGCGTGCTTGCTGGGCTCGCTCGGTCCGACCGCCGGTACCGACGGGCCGTCCCCCATCGTGCGGGCGATCGTGGCGGAGGTCTCGGCCCGGTGGGCCGTACGTGTGAGCACGCATGAGGTGGAGGTGGAGGTCGATGCCGGTCGCGGTGTCTGCCGACGTTCCGATGTCGTCGTCGCGAACCCACCGTCGTGTCGTTGCCCGGCGGTGGGTTCGCGGAGGTGGTGCGCGGTTCGGAGCTGATCGAGGCTGCGGGGCGGGGACGGAGCGCCTGTCCGGTCAGCCGTTGCCGGTGGCGAGTTCGCGGCTGCGGTCGCGGGCGGCTTCCAGGGCGGCGATGAGGGCGGCCCGTACACCGTGGTTCTCCAGCTCGCGGATCGCACTGATGGTGGTGCCGGCCGGGCTGGTGACGGCTTCGCGGAGCTTGACGGGGTGTTCGCCACTGTCCCGGAGCATCACGGCGGCCCCGATGGCGGCCTGGACGATCAGTTCGTGGGCCTGGGCCCGGGGCAGACCGAGCAGGATGCCCGCGTCGGTCATCGCCTCGACGAGGAAGTAGAAGTACGCGGGGCCCGAACCGGAGAGAGCGGTTGCCGCGTCCTGCTGGGACTCGGGAACGCGCAGGGTCTTGCCGACGCCGCCGAAGATCGCCTCGGCGGTGGCGAGGTGTGCGCTGGTGGCGTGGCTGCCCGCGGAGATGACGGACATGCCCTCGTCGACGAGGACGGGGGTGTTCGGCATGACGCGTACGACCGGGGTGTTCGCGGTGAGACGGTCCTCGATGAAGGCGGTGGTGATGCCCGCGGCGGCGCTGATGACCAGGCGGTCGGCGGTGACGTGCTCGGCGAGCTCGTCGAGGAGCCGGCCCATGTCCTGGGGCTTGACCGCGAGGATGAGGATGTCGGCGCGCTTGGCGGCCTCGGCGTTGGTGACGGAATCGACTCCGTAGCGGCTGTGCAGTTCCTCGGCACGTTCGGAGCGGCGGGTGGTGACCAGCAGGTTCGCCGGGCGCCAACCTGCCCGGATCATGCCGCTGAGCAGGGCCTCGCCGATCTTGCCGGTGCCGAGGACGGCAACTGTCTGGGTCATGCGGTTCACCCTCCGGGCTGTGCTCGCTGTTCTGCGTCGTGCTGACGGGGCTCGGTGCGCGGGCCCGTACGCGGGTCCGTGCTTGTGTCCGTCATCCTCGCACCGGGGGCGGTCAGGCGGTACGTCGGCGGAGTGTGGCCGCGCCGAGGGCGAGGACGAGCAGGGCGCAGCCGGCGACGACCAGCACGTCGCGGACGAAGTCGCCGGTGACGTCGGTGTGGTGGAGGACCTCGTTCATGCCGTCGACCGCGTACGACATGGGCAGGACGTTCGAGATCGCTTCGAGGGCGGGCGCCATCCGGTCGCGGGCGATGAACAGTCCGCAGAGCAGGAGCTGCGGGAAGATCACCGCCGGCATGAACTGGACCGCCTGGAACTCCGATGCGGCGAAGGCCGAGACGAAGAGGCCCAGCGCCGTGCCGAGCAGGGCGTCGAGCAGGGCGACGAGGAGCAGCAGCCACGCGGAGCCGGTGACGTCCAGGCCGAGCGCCCAGACCGAGAGCGCGGTGGCCAGGAGGGACTGGAGGATCGCCACGGCGCCGAAGGCGAGGGCGTAGCCGCCGATCAGGTCGCCCTTGCCGAGCGGCATGGCGAGGAGACGTTCGAGCGTGCTCGAGGTGCGTTCGCGCAGGGTGGCGATCGAGGTCACCAGGAACATCGTGATCAGCGGGAAGATGCCGAGGAGCGATGCGCCGATGGCGTCGAAGGTGCGGGGGCTGCCGTCGAACACGTACCGGAGCAGCGTGATCATCACGACCGGGATCAGCAGGAGCAGTGCGACGGTGCGGGGGTCGTGGGTCAGCTGGCGCAGGACGCGGGCGGCGGTGGCCACGGTGCGGGCGGGGCTCAGCGGTGGTGCGGCCGGGTGGACGCGGCTTTGGGACAGGGGCTGTGGGGCCGGGTTCGGGCCCGGGTTCGAGGTCGAGGTCGGGGTCGTGCTCATCGGAGGGTCTCCTGACGGGTGGCGGCTTCGTCGACCAGGTGGAGGAATGCCTCTTCGACGGTGGCGGTACGGGCAGCGGTGCGCAGGGCCTCGGGGGTGTCGTCGGCGAGGATCTCGCCCTCGCGCATGAGCAGCAGGCGGTGGCAGCGCTCGGCCTCGTCCATGACGTGGGAGGAGACGAGGAGTGTGGTGCCGCGGTCGGCGGCGAGGGTGTGGAAGAGGTTCCACAGGTCGCGACGGAGTACCGGGTCCAGGCCCACGGTCGGTTCGTCGAGCACCAGGAGTTCGGGGGTGCCGAGCAGGGCCACGGCGAGGGAGACCCGGGTGAGCTGGCCGCCGGAGAGGGCGCCGGCCAGGGCGTCGGCGTGGCTGGTCAGGTCCACCTCGGTGATCGCGCGGGCGACCGCGGCTCGGCGGGCGTCCCGGTGACGGCGGCCCGGCTGGAGGATCGCCGCGAAGTAGTCGAGGTTCTGCCGGACGGTCAGGTCGGTGTAGACGGACGGAGCCTGGGTGACGTACCCGATGCGTGGGCGGAGGGTGGGGTGGCCCGCTGGGCTGCCGAGCACCGTGAGAGTGCCCGTGACCTTGGCCTGGGTGCCCACGATGGCGCGCATCAGGGTGGATTTGCCACAGCCCGAGGGGCCGAGCAGGCCGGTGATCCTGCCGGGTTCGACGGTGAAGTCGAGGTCGCGGAGGACGGTGCGGTTGCCTCGTACGACGGCGAGGCCACGGGCCTCGATGGCGACGCCCGAACAATTCATCATGCGATGAATTTTGATCCTGGCGGTACCCCTCGTCAAGAGGCCGGGCGGCGGTGGCGAGGCGGCGCGGAGGAGCCGCGGCGGGGGGCGGGGCTCGGCATGGCCGGGATGCGAGCGGTCGGGGGCCGCTCGGCATGGCCGGGATGCGAGCGGTCGGGGGCGTGATCGGACGGGGCATTCCACCCCTCTGTGCTTCCGTGCCCACCGACCGGTTCCGGCGGGAGCCGGGGGCGGGGCCGGAAGAAGACATGGGGTCATCGTGGCCCGCGCGGAGGCCCGGTGTCGGTGCTCGCGGGACTTGGCCGCGCGGGTGCGGGCCGGGCCTGTCCGAGCGGGTCTCGGCCGCGCGCAGAGCCCGACCCGCACGCGAGGAGGGCTGCCCGAACGGGGAGCAGGTCCGCTGCCGCGCCCGTACGGCGTGGCCCTGGGCCCTGCCCTTCGGTTCCTACTTGCGCTTGGGCCGCTTGCCCTTGGTGGTCTTGCGGGCGGCCGGGTTCCCGGTGCGGGACGAGCGGCGCTTCGCGTAGCGGGCCAGGGCCGCCTCGTACTCCGTGCGGCGCAGTCGCTCGCCCGGCGCCTCCATGAACGTACGGAGGAAGTACGCGATCAGCGAGCCGACGAAACCGATCGTCTTCAGACCGCGCAGACTGGCCTCGCGTGCCGGATCCGCCGGGCGGCGGCTGAACCCCTCCCATGTCTTGCGGAAGGCGATCGCGCTGCAGATGGCGAACATCGCGACGACCAGGATGCCGACGAGGTTGCCGACATCGGCGATCTGCAGTCCCTGGTAGGCGAAGCGCAGGACGAAGCAGGCGGCGACCGCCGCGACGAGGGAGCCGACCGCCGCCCCGACCCGTCGCAGCCCGTAGCCCCCTTCGTGGTCGACCCAGGTCGTACCGAAGAAGAACAGGGGCTCGGGCTGCGGACCCGGAGTGGTGGAGCCGGGCGTGGCGCTGCCGGGTGTCGCGCCGGTACCGGGGTCTTCGCTGTTCTCGCTCACGAGGTCGATTATCCCCGGGCGGCCACGGCCTCGGTCGGGCCGGTCACCGACGCGGGAGAACCGCCCCGGTCACGGCCCTGCCCGGATCGTGGCCCCGGACGGGTCGCGGTCGCGGTCAGTCGCAGCGCGGGGCGATGTAGCCGTCGCTGCCCGTGTGGACGTAGGCGTCCGACACGAACTGGCCGTTGGCGATGTTGTCCCAGATGTTCGAGGTGCCGTACGGGCCGGTGACCCGCTCCCCCGGCTTCTGGCAGTAGACCGGAACCTTCATTCCGTACGGGAGCGTCCGGACGATGCCGTACTGGGTACCCGGCCCCGTGCGGACGTTGACGCGGTAGCCGGGTGCGATGGGGTACCGGGTGACGTCGTCGGTGCCGGCGAGCGCGGCCGTGCCCTCGGCCGCGTCTGCGGTGACGGTGTCGATCTGCTCTTCCATGGCCATGAGGCCCTCCCCCGCTGAGAGACGGTATGTACAAGACGGTATGTACGACGCGCAGGCTACAAGCCCCGGCCGCATCGCACACACCATCGACTAGGCTCCGTGCGTCGCGCTTGCGGACGAACACACGGGGGTGGGCGATGCCGCCGCTGCGAGGTACCGGAGCGGATCCGGAAGCGGAGCATCCGGAGTACGCCGGTCAGTACCGCCTTGAGGCATGTCTCGGCGCGGGCGGCATGGGCATCGTGCATCTGGCGCGCTCCGCCTCGGGACTTCAGCTCGCCGTCAAGGTGGTGCATCGGCACTACTCCGCGGACCCCGAGTTCAGGGCTCGTTTCCGGCAGGAGGTCGGGGCGGCGAGGCGGGTCAGCGGGGCCTTCACCGCACCGGTCGTCGATGCCGATCCGGATGCCGCGCGCCCGTGGATGGCCACGCTGTACGTGCCCGGTCCCACGCTCTCGGACCAGGTGAAGCGGAACGGGCCGATGGCTCCCGCCGAGCTGCGCAGGCTGACGGCCGGACTCGCCGAGGCGCTGCGCGACATCCACCGGGCCGGGGTCATCCACCGCGACCTCAAGCCGAGCAATGTGCTGCTCTCCGACTCCGGGCCCAAGGTCATCGACTTCGGGATCTCCCGGCCGTACGACAGCGACCTGCGCACCGAGACGGGCAAACTGATCGGCTCGCCGCCGTACATGGCGCCCGAGCAGTTCCAGCGTCCGCGCGAGGTCGGGCCCGCCGCGGACGTGTTCGCGCTGGGGGCCGTGCTCGTCCACGCGGCGACCGGTCGGGGGCCCTTCGACTCCGACAGCCCGTACATCGTGGCCTACCAGGTGGTGCACGACGAGGCCGATCTGGCGGGGGTGCCGACGGACCTGGCTCCGCTGATCGGGCAGTGCCTGGCGAAGGACCCCGCGGAGCGGCCCACCCCGGACGAGATCATGGCGGAGCTGCGCCCTCCTTCGTACGACGCCGCCGCGTTCATACCGTCGCAGCGGCGGCCCGGCGCCGTCGGAAACCGAGCCGAGGCCGGATCCGAGGCCGGATCCGATGCCGAAGGCCCTGCGGTCGCGACGCCGGAGCCCGAGGCCGGGGCGGAAGCCGACACGCATGTGGGCGCGGGCATCACGACCGGCGGCGGCAAACGGCGGTGGCAGCTGGCAGCCGTCGCGGCCGCACTGCTCGTCGTGGGTGCCGGCGGGGTGTGGGCGGCCGGTGTCATGGGCGGCTCCGGCGAGTCGGGGGAGTCAGGTGGTGCGAAGGGGTCGGTGGCGGCGTTCGCGCCGTGGCGGACATCGCTCGTGACCTCGGGCAGCGCGACGCCGGTCTGTTCCTCGGCGGGCGGCACCGGCGGAAAGGCCGGGGAGGGGGTGTCCGGCCGGACCGCGGCGTTGTACTGCGCCGCGGGCGGTGTCGGCGCCGCCCGGCTGGATCCCACCGACGGCCGGGTGCTGTGGTCCCGCCGCTCAGCCGGGAACACTCCCTCGGCCGGCGTGCTGTCGCTCGCCGGCGGCCTGGTGCACAAGGCCGTGCCGGGCGGGAAGCTCCGGGCGTACGACCCTGACAAGGGCGAACAGGTCTGGGCCGCGGATCTCTCCCCGTACGTCGGCACGCCCTTCGCCGCGGGTGACACGCTGCTGCTGGCGGCCGAGGACGGTACGACCGAGGCGCTCGACTCGGCCACCGGCGTGTCCCGCTGGAGGCATTCGCTCGCGGGGCACCGGCGCCCGGACTTCGCGCTGTACGACGACGCGTCCGGGCTCGCCTACGCGTTCGAGCACTCGGCCTACGGGTCCACCACGCTGGTCACGGCGCTCGACGCGGCTTCCGGGCACGCGGCGTGGCAGCGGCGGCTGGACGGAATGCTCACCCCGGTGGGGACCTCCGGCGGCGCACTCGTCCTGACATCCATGAACGGGGACGCCCAGACCGTCGGACTCGTCCGCTACGACCCGGAGAGCGGGCACGTCACACGGGTGGCACTGCCGTTCCGGATGAACGAACCGGAAGCCGCGGTGGGTGGGGACACCGCCTATCTGCTGGCCCACGGCGGAACCCTGGTCGCCGTCGACACGCGCCCGGCCGGCGGAAGAGGCGCCGAAAAGGGCGCCGGCAAGGGCGGCGAGAAGGGCGCCGGAAAGGGCGCCGAAAAGGGCGCCGGCAAGGGCGGCGAGAAGGGCGCCGGAAAGCGGGACGGCGGAGCCGTTCTCTGGCAGCTGGAGACCGCGGCCGGGCGGACGTCGGCGCCCGTCCTCGCCACCGGGAACCGGCTGTACTTCTCCGCGGCGGACGGACGCCTGCTCGCCGTGGACACCGAGCGTGGAACCCTGCTGGGCCAGACGAGCCCCCGGCTCCGGGACGGGAAGCTCAGCTACGCCTCGACGCTGCCCGCCCCCGTCGCCGTCGCCGTCGGCCGGACCGTCTTCGGGACCGCGCCCGACGGGTCCGTGTTCGGCGTGGACGGCAAGGACCCCGCTCACTGGTGAGATCGGGGCCCTGTCCTGCCACGGCGTTCGCGGCTCGGTTCAGCCGAGCTTGGACACGTCCCGCACCGCGCCCCGGTCCGCGCTCGTCGCCATCGCCGCGTACGCGCGCAGTGCCGCACTGACCTTGCGGTCGCGGTTCTTCGGCGCGTACACCCCGTTCAGCGCCTCGCGGCGGGCGGTCAGCTCGGCCTCGGGGACGAGGAGCTCGATCGAGCGGTTCGGGATGTCGATCCTGATCCGGTCGCCGTCCTCGACGAGCGCGATGCTGCCGCCCGACGCGGCCTCCGGCGACGCGTGGCCGATGGACAGCCCCGACGTGCCGCCGGAGAAGCGGCCGTCGGTCACCAGGGCGCAGCTCTTGCCGAGGCCGCGGCCCTTGAGGAAGGACGTGGGGTAGAGCATCTCCTGCATGCCGGGGCCGCCGCGCGGGCCCTCGTAACGGATGACGACGACGTCGCCCTCCTTGATCTCCTTGCGGAGGATCTTGTCGACGGCCTCCTCCTGCGACTCGCAGACGACCGCCGGACCCTCGAAGGTCCAGATCGACTCGTCGACCCCCGCCGTCTTCACGACGCAGCCGTCCTCGGCGAGGTTCCCCGTGAGGACCGCGAGGCCGCCGTCCTTGGAGTACGCGTGCGCCAGGTCGCGGATGCAGCCGCCGGCCGCGTCCAGGTCGAGGGTGTCCCAGCGCTCGGACTGCGAGAAGGCGGTCGCGGAGCGGACGCATCCGGGGGCCGCGTGCCACAGCTCGACGGCCTCGGGGGACGGGGAACCGCCGCGCACGTCCCAGTTCTTCAGCCACTCCGCGAGGGTGGCGGAGTGGACCGAGTGCACGTCCTCGTCGAGCAGGCCGCCGCGGTGCAGCTCGCCCAGGATGGCGGGGATGCCGCCGGCCCGGTGCACGTCCTCCATGTAGTACGTGCCGCCGGGCGCCACGTTGGGCGCGACCTTGGACAGGCAGGGGACGCGGCGCGAGACCTCGTTGATGTCGTCGAGGTCGTAGGAGAGCTCGGCCTCCTGCGCGGCGGCGAGCAGGTGCAGGATCGTGTTGGTCGAGCCGCCCATGGCGATGTCGAGCGCCATGGCGTTGTCGAACGCGGCGCGGGTGCCGATGGAGCGGGGCAGGACCGTCACGTCGTCCTGCTCGTAGTAGCGCTTGGTGATCTCGACGACCGTGCGGCCGGCGTCCTCGTACAGCGCCTTGCGGGCGGTGTGCGTGGCGAGGACCGAGCCGTTGCCGGGGAGGGAGAGACCGAGGACCTCGGTCAGGCAGTTCATCGAGTTGGCGGTGAACATGCCGGAACAGCTGCCGCAGGTGGGGCAGGCGTTCTCCTCGATACGGAGGATGTCCTCGTCCGAGACGTTCTCGTTGACGGCGTCACTGATCGCGTTGATCAGGTCGAGCTTGCGGACCGTGCCGTCGACGAGGGTGGCCCGGCCGGCCTCCATCGGGCCACCGGAGACGAAGACCGTCGGGATGTTGAGGCGCATCGCGGCCATCAGCATGCCGGGGGTGATCTTGTCGCAGTTGGAGATGCAGATCAGCGCGTCCGCGCAGTGCGCCTCGACCATGTACTCGACGGAGTCGGCGATCAGGTCGCGGGAGGGGAGGCTGTACAGCATCCCGGCGTGGCCCATCGCGATGCCGTCGTCGACGGCGATCGTGTTGAACTCTCGGGGCACGGCGCCCGCGGCCTTGATCGCGTCGGAGACGATCCGGCCGACGGGAGCCAGGTGGGTGTGGCCCGGGACGAACTCGGTGAAGGAGTTGGCGACTGCGATGATCGGCTTGCCGATGTCCTCGCTCGCCACGCCCGAGGCCCGCATAAGGGCGCGGGCGCCTGCCATGTTGCGGCCGTGGGTGACAGTGCGGGACCTCAGCTCGGGCATCGTCGCTCGCTCCTTAGACGGAAAAGACTGCTTCCGAGCCTACGCCTCCGGCTCCAAGATCTGGACACGGTGTCCGCTATACGGGACGGGGTGCTCGGTGGGTGGGCGGCGCATCGAGGCGGTACGGAGGCGCCGGAACGCGCGGCGGGCGGGACGGTTTCACCGCAGGCCGCGGTGGTGGGATCAGGATTCCGTCAGGTAGCGCTGCAGCGTCGGTGCCACCATCTCGATGATCTGCTCGGGGGGTGCCGAAGCCAGTGGCTCCGCCCGGATGACGTAGCGCAGCATCGCGATCCCGAGCATGTGCGAGGCGGCCAGTTCCGCGCGGAAGGTCGCGTCCGGGACGTCGAGTGTCTCCGCGATGCGTTCCAGGAGGCGGCGCAGGACGAAGCCGCGGAGGACCTTCGCCGCCGCCTCGTGCGTCAGCGCGGACCGCATGACCGCCAGCAGCGGAACCCTCGACGCCGGGTTCTCCCACACGGCGATGAAATAGCGGGCCAGCCGCTCCCCCAGGCCGTCGGTGCCGCTGCCCAGGATGGCCGGGATCACCAGGGCCGGCTCGAAGGAGAGCTCGATGGCGGCCGCGAAGACCTCGTCCTTCGTGCCGAAGTAGTGGTGGACGAGGGCGGGGTCGACGCCTGCCGCCTTGGCGATGCCCCGGATCGACGTCTTGTCGTAGCCGCGCTCCGCGAATTCGGTGCGGGCGGCCTCCAGGATGCGGGTACGGGCGTCGGGGCCGGTGGTGTCGGCCGTCCGGGAGGGGCGGCCTCGGCGCCTGGGGGCAGGGTTCGCGGGGCCGTCGGCGCCGGTGGGGCCCTCGGTCACGGGCGCGGCGCCTCGGCCGAGGAGGACGCCAGGTGGAGCCGGGTGAAGGCCAGCGCCTCCGCCAGGTCGGCCTCGCGTTCGGCAGTGGACATGGCACGCCGGGTGTTGACCTCGATGACGACATGGCCGCCGAAGCCGGTGCGGGCCAAATGCTCCAGGAGTTCGGCGCAGGGCTGGTCGCCGCGGCCGGGCACCAGGTGCTCGTCCTTGTTGGAGCCCTTGCCGTCGGCGAGGTGGACGTGGGCGAGCCGGCCGCCCATCCGGTCGACCATCGCCATGCCGTCGGTGCGGGCCGTCGCCGTGTGCGAGAGGTCCACGGTGAAGTGACGGTAGTCGTCGTTGGTGACGTCCCAGTCGGGGGCGTACGCGAGCATCTCGCGGTCCCGGTAGCGCCAGGGGTACATGTTCTCGACGGCGAACCGCACGTCGGTCTCGTCCGCCATGTGCCAGATCCCTCTGACGAAGTCGCGTGCGTAGTTGCGCTGCCAACGGAACGGCGGGTGTACGACGACGGTCGTCGCCCCGAGCTTCTCGGCGGCGGCACGCGCCCGCTGGAGCTTCACCCACGGATCGGTGGACCAGACGCGCTGTGTGATCAGGAGGCAGGGCGCGTGGACGGCGAGGATCGGTACCCCGTGATAGTCCGAGAGCCG
Source organism: Streptomyces sp. NPDC047515 (assembly GCF_040643055.1). Taxonomy (NCBI): domain Bacteria; kingdom Bacillati; phylum Actinomycetota; class Actinomycetes; order Kitasatosporales; family Streptomycetaceae; genus Streptomyces; species Streptomyces sp. NPDC047515. The sequence continues at coordinate 158,284 of NZ_JBEYTM010000013.1, read as the reverse complement.
TCGCAGGGCCTCGATGTCCTGGCTGACGGGGTCGGTCCACACCATGACCTCGACGCCGTCGTAACCGAGACGCGCGGCGATCTCGAAGGCCGTCGACGTCGACTCCGGATAGACGGATGCCGTCGACAGGGCGACCTTCGCATCCGGGATGCGCACCACTGGTTCTGCCACTGGGACAGCGTACGGGCAGCGGAACGCCTCACCGAGAGACCCGGGGCGGAAAGTGAGAAGGGCCATGGCGGGCTCCTGGCCGGCCCCGCGACACCCAGCGGGCCCCGAGCCGGCCTTCCGGCGCTCAGCGCAGCGCGGCCTGCTCCGTGGGCAGGTGGTCCAGACGGCGCAGGATGACGCCCTCGCGCAGCGCCCAGGGGCAGATCTCCAGCTCCTCGACCCCGAACAGATCCATGGCACCTTCCGCGACCAGCGCCCCGGCCAGCAGCTGTGCCGCCCGGCCCTCGGAGACCCCGGGCAGGTCGCACCGCTGCCGCACGGTCATCGACGCCAGCTTCGGCACCCACTCCTCCAGCGACTTGCGGGTGAGGGCGCGCTGCACGTACAGACCGTCGGTGCTACGCGCGGCGCCCGCGATCCTGGCGAGCTGCTTGAAGGTCTTGGAGGTGCCGACGACATGGTCCGGGCGCCCGAGGCGGGTGAATTCGCCGACGCTCCGGGCGATCCTGGCCCGTACATGGCGGCGCAGCGCCTTCACGTCCGCCGGGTCCGGCGGATCGCCCGGCAGCCATCCGGCGGTCAGCCGGCCTGCCCCGAGCGGCAGCGACACCGCTGCGTCCGGCTCCTCGTCCATGCCGTACGCGACCTCCAGCGAGCCGCCGCCGATGTCCAGGACCAGCAGCCGCCCCGCCGACCAGCCGAACCAGCGGCGGGCGGCGAGGAAGGTGAGCCGGGCCTCCTCCGCACCGCTGAGGACGGCGAGGTCGATGCCCGTCTCCTCCCGGACCCGGGCCAGCACCTGGTCGGCGTTGCTCGCCTCCCGCACCGCGGACGTGGCGAACGGCAGGACGTCCTCGCACCCCTTGTCCTCGGCGGCCTGCAGCGCATCGGTGATCGTCGCCACGAGCCGGTCCACGCCGTGGGGGCCGATCGCCGCGTCCTCGTCGAGGAGTTCGGCCAGGCGCAGTTCCGCCTTGTGCGAGTGCGCGGGCAGCGGGCGCGCACCGGGGTGCGCGTCCACCACCAGCAGATGCACTGTGTTCGAACCGACGTCGAGGACTCCGAGTCTCATACCCGGAACGCTACCGGGGCGGCGGACTTACTCTTGGCCCGTGCCAAAGACGAAAAAGGCGAAGCCGGGCAAAAACACGAAGAAGCAGAGAACGAAGCAGGAGATGCGGCAGCAGGAAGCGAACGGACCGAACCGGTCCGAGGACGAAACGGGTATCGATTTCGCACGGGCCTGGGTCGAGTTCCCCGACCCGGCGGACGACGAGCAGGTCTTCCGCTGCGACCTGACCTGGCTGACCTCCAGGTGGACCTGCATCTTCGGCAGTGGCTGCCAGGGCATCCAGGCAGGCCGCGCGGACGACGGATGCTGCACCCTGGGCGCGCACTTCTCGGACAAGGACGACGAGAAGCGCGTGGCCGGCCATGTCGCACGGCTGACCCCTGAGCTGTGGCAGTTCCACGACGTCGGCACCAGGACCGGCTGGGTCGAGGTCGACGACGACGGGGAACGCCAGACGCGGCGCTGGGAGGGTTCGTGCATCTTCCAGAACCGTCCCGGGTTCGCGGCGGGCGCGGGCTGCTCGCTGCACATCCTGGCGCTGCGGGAGGGCAAGGAGCCTCTGGAGACCAAGCCGGACGTCTGCTGGCAGCTGCCGATCCGGCGTACGTACGACTGGATCGACCGGCCCGACGACACCCGTGTGCTCCAGGTGTCGATCGGCGAGTACGACCGCAGGGGCTGGGGTCCGGGCGGTCACGATCTGCACTGGTGGTGCACGTCGGCGACCTCGGCGCACGGGGCCGGTGAGCCGGTGTACGTGTCGTACCGGCCGGAGCTCACCGAGCTGATGGGCAAGGAGGCGTACGACCGGCTGGTCGAGCTGTGCGAGGAGCGCCTGTCCTCGCTGCTGCCGATGGCACCGCACCCGGCGGACCCGGCGGACCCGGCGTAGGGGCCGGAACGTGACGCCGACGGCTGGGGCGTGACGGCTGAGGCCTGGCGTGACGGCTGAGGCCGGCGCGACAGCTGGGGGCCTCCCGGCGGCTCGGCCGGTGTCGCCGCGGCGGCCTGTTCATGCCGGACGGACCGCGTCGCCTCCGACCGCTCGCTGTCGCACCGGGCATCCCGTTCCACGCCGGACGGCCCACCGCGCCCCCGACGTCCCGTTTCAGCCCGCCGGGGTGGTCGTGCCCGTCCCGGGGTCGGTCGGGGTCGACGGGTCCGGGGTCGGGGTCGGATCGGTCGGGGCCGGGTCCGTCGGTGTCGGCGTCGGTTCGCTCGGGCCGGGCGTCGGGTCGGTCGGCTGTGTGGGATGCGGCGAGGACGAGGGCGGAGCCGACGGGCCGGAGGGGTCGGGCGGACCCGGGTGTCCCGGACCGCCGGGTGACGGTGCCGGCGCCCCGTGCCCCCGGATCACCACGACCGAATCCGAGGGAGCGAGGGCGATACGGGCGCTCCACGGACCGGCGGGTTCTCGCGGATGGTCCTCAAGGACGCGGACCGTGACGCTCTCGCCCGCGGCGAGCGTCCCCGAGGAACTGCTCAGACGCAGCCAGGACACGTCCGCGCGGGCCGACCAGGCGACGGGGGCACCGCCCGAGGCGGTCAGGCGGATCACTGTCGTGCCGCCGGACGAGCGGGCCTCGACGGTGAGCCCGCCGACGCCCCGCACCGAACCCGAGCTGATCACCTCGGCCGAGACGTCCGGGGTGCGACCGTCCCTGAAGCGGGCGCCCGGCTGGGGACGGGCGTTGCCGGCGTTCTCGTAGTGGCCGTCCGGAGCGCCGTCGTCGTGGCGGACGTCCGTCTCGGTCGCGGTGACCGAGGAACCCTCATGGCCCTCGCCGGTCTGCGGCGCGCCGCGGTAGGCGGTCCACAACGCGATCACCGGGGCGGCCACGACCGTCGCCACCACCGTTGTCGTCACCACCCTGGCCCGCATCCGGTCCCGGCGCGCGGCGTGGTCCTTCGGGTCCAGCGGGAAGCCCGCCCGGTCGAAGCGCGGGCCACCGGACCGGTTCCGCTGGGCGTGGACCATCGCGACGTAGGCGGAGGGCCGCGGTGCCTCGACGACCGGCAGCACGGCGGCCGGGGTGAGCGGGGCTCCCGGCCAGGGGCCCTCGGCGCCGGCCCGCTCGGCGGCCCGGCGGCAGCGGGGACAGTCGTCGACGTGGCGGACGAGTTCACGGCGCAGGGTCGCGGAGAGCAGGACGCGGTGCTCGCCGGTGAGCCGGGCGACGGTGGGACAGCTGCCGGTCTCGACGACGGCGAGGGCGGCGCGGGTCCGTTCCACCTCGCAGGCTGCGGCGGCCAGGAGGTCCCGGGCGGTCGCGGGTTCCAGGCCGAGGACGGAGGCGACAGCACGCGGGGCGAGGCGGTGGCGCACGGCGAGTTCGAGCGCTTCGCGCTGTTCGGGGGTGGTACCCGCGGCCTCGGGCCAGGCCAGCTGGGCGAGTTCGCGGCGGTGCGCCTCGGCGGCGGCTTCGGATTCGAGGGTGGGTGCCTTGCCCGCCGGGGTGCCGCCCGGAGTGAAGGCGGCGGGGGCGGGGGCCTTCGCAAGAGCGGCGGGGGGCGTACGGCGTCCCGTGCGCGCCCCCTGGGCGGCCGTCCCGCCCGGCTGCTTGCCCGGAGGTCCGCCCGCCCGCTTCGGTTCCCGCTTCGTCTCCTGCTTCGCCGGCTGCCTTCCCGACAGCTTCCCGGCCTTGTGCCGGTGCGCCTGGCGGCCCTGTTTCCGTTCGGCGAGCTTGCGCAGACACATCCACCTGGCCAGTGCGTAAAGCCAGGATTTACGTTCCTCCTCGCCCGCCGGGCACCGGCCACCTTGCCGTTCCGCGATCGCGAGCACTCCACCGAGCGCCTCGGTGGCGGCGTCGTGGTCGCAGAGCACGGAGAGGCAGTAGGTGAACAGGCCGTCGAGATGCGGCTCGTAGCGTGCGGGAGGCCGCCGCGGCGAAGGCTGCGCCGCGGGGTGGGGCGCACGGCGCCGCGCCCGGTGTGCGCCGGTGGTGTGCGTAGGGGGCTCCAGCCTGCTGCTCATCACCTGGCGACCGTAGGCAGCACACAGCATGCTTTTAACGCCCCTTCAGCACATTTAATCCTTACGGGTGAACGTATCGCTCAAAAGGGGACAGGAATTCATGGTTCAAGAGGCCGAAACCGGGAATCCGGGGGGTTGGAATCAGACATTCCGGCGGAAGTGCCGGGGTAGTCGACGGGCGCGTACCCGCGCCGGGCGGCGCCTCGGACCGCGCCCGGCGGCACTGTCCGACCTCACCTATACGGTTGCGCCATGGCTGCCCGTACGAAATCCGCGAAGGACCGGCCGTCCTACCGCTGCACCGAATGCGGCTGGACGACCGCCAAGTGGCTCGGCCGCTGCCCCGAATGCCAGGCCTGGGGGACGGTCGAGGAGTTCGGCGGCGCCCCCGCCGTGCGGACCACCGCGGCCGGCCGGGTCAGCACGGCCGCGCTCCCCATCGGCCAGGTCGACAGTCGGCAGGCCACCGCCCGGTCGACCGGCGTGGGCGAGCTGGACCGGGTGCTCGGCGGCGGTCTCGTCCCCGGGGCCGTCGTGCTCCTCGCGGGCGAGCCGGGCGTCGGGAAGTCGACGCTGCTGCTCGACGTGGCCGCGAAGGCGGCGAGCGACGACCACCGCACGCTCTATGTCACCGCCGAGGAGTCCGCGAGCCAGGTGCGCCTGCGCGCCGACCGGATCCGGGCGATCAACGACCATCTGTACCTCGCCGCCGAGACCGACCTCTCCGCGGTCCTCGGCCATCTGGACGCCGTCAAGCCGTCGCTCCTCGTGCTCGACTCCGTACAGACCGTCGCCTCACCCGAGATCGACGGGGCGCCCGGCGGCATGGCGCAGGTCCGGGAGGTCGCCGGTGCGCTCATCCGGGCCTCCAAGGAGCGCGGTATGTCGACGCTCCTGGTCGGCCACGTCACCAAGGACGGGGCGATCGCGGGGCCGCGGCTGCTGGAGCATCTCGTCGACGTGGTGCTGTCCTTCGAGGGCGACCGCCATGCCCGGCTACGCCTCGTGCGGGGTGTCAAGAACAGATACGGCGCGACCGACGAGGTCGGCTGCTTCGAGCTGCACGACGAGGGCATCACGGGCCTCGCCGACCCGTCCGGGCTCTTCCTCACCCGGCGCGACGAGCCCGTCCCCGGCACCTGCCTGACCGTCACCCTGGAGGGCAAGCGCCCGCTCGTCGCGGAGGTCCAGGCGCTGACGGTCGACTCACAGATCCCGTCACCCCGGCGCACCACCTCTGGCCTGGAGACGTCCCGGGTGTCGATGATGCTGGCCGTTCTGGAGCAGCGCGGCCGGATCAGCTCGCTCGGCAAGCGGGACATCTACAGCGCGACGGTCGGCGGCGTGAAGCTCTCCGAGCCCGCCGCGGACCTCGCCGTCGCACTGGCACTGGCCAGCGCGGCCAGTGACACCCCGCTCCCCAAGAACCTGGTGGCGATCGGCGAGGTGGGCCTCGCGGGCGAGGTCAGAAGGGTCACGGGGGTCCAGCGCAGGCTGGCCGAGGCGCACCGTCTGGGCTTCACGCACGCACTGGTCCCGACCGACCCCGGAAAGGTCCCGGCCGGTATGAAGGTCACAGAAGTCGCCAACATGGGCGATGCGCTGAGGGTGCTCCCGCGCCGGTCCCGCGCACAGGCCCCACAGGAGGAGAACGCGCGCCGGTAGACTTTGCCCTGGTCTCGCCCGTCCGTACGAACGGCATGAGGGACGCAAGGGCACCACAAACCTGTGACCGGAGGAGTGCAGTGGCAGCCAGCGACCGGGCAACATCGCCCGGAAAGTCCGGCCAAAGCACCGGTAACGAGGCGCTGATGCGCGCCTCGTTGTCCGCCGTCGCGCCCGGAATGGCCCTGCGGGACGGCCTGGAGCGCATCCTCCGAGGCAACACCGGCGGGCTGATCGTCCTGGGCATGGACAGAACGGTCGAGTCGATGTGCACCGGCGGTTTCGTGCTGGACGTGGAGTTCACCGCGACGCGCCTGCGCGAGCTGGCCAAGCTCGACGGGGCGCTGATCCTCGACAAGGACATGACCAAGATCCTGCGTGCCGGTGTGCAGCTGGTCCCGGACGCCTCCATCCCCACCGAGGAGACCGGCACCCGTCATCGCACGGCGGACCGGGTCTCCAAGCAGTGCAACTTCCCGGTCGTCTCGGTCTCGCAGTCGATGCGTCTCATCGCGCTGTACGTCGACGGCGAGCGCCGGGTCCTGGAGGAGTCCGCCGCGATCCTCTCCCGCGCCAACCAGGCACTCGCCACCCTGGAGCGCTACAAGCTCCGGCTCGACGAGGTCGCGGGCACGCTCTCGGCTCTGGAGATCGAGGACCTGGTGACGGTCCGGGACGTGACGTCCGTCGCACAGCGGCTGGAGATGGTCCGCCGGATCGCGACCGAGATCGCGGAGTACGTGGTGGAGCTGGGCACCGACGGCCGGCTCCTCTCACTCCAGCTCGACGAGTTGATCGCGGGTGTCGAGCCGGAGCGTGAGCTGGTCGTGCGCGACTATGTTCCGGAGCCGACCGCCAAGCGGTCCCGCACGGTCGCCGAGGCCCTCACCGAACTCGACGCGCTCTCCCACACCGAGCTGCTCGAACTCCCCGTCGTCGCACGGGCACTGGGGTACAGCGGCTCGCCGGAGACGCTGGATTCGGCGGTCTCGCCGCGCGGCTTCCGGCTGCTGGCGAAGGTGCCGCGGCTGCCCGGGGCGATCATCGACCGGCTGGTGGAGCACTTCGGCGGTCTGCAGAAGCTGCTCGCCGCCAGCGTGGACGACCTCCAGACGGTCGACGGCGTCGGCGAGGCGCGGGCGCGGAGTGTGCGCGAGGGGCTGTCCCGGCTGGCCGAGTCGTCGATCCTTGAGCGGTACGTGTAGCGGTACGTGTAGCGGTACGTGTAGCGGTACGTGTAGCGGTACGGACAGAAGCCGGCGCCGGGGCCCGGGAGACCGGGCCCCGGAGTGCTTTCCGCAACGGGCCGCCCCTAGGGAGCTCAGCCCTTCTTCCAGCCCTCTCCCGGCCTTCCGCCTGACTTCTCCTCGGCCGCCCGCGGCCGTTTCCCGGCCTTCTCCCCGGCCCTTGCCCGCATCCTTCGCTCAGTCCTTCTCAAGACGGAACGAGGCGCGCTGCAACGGCTCGCCCGGCGCCTTCGCCTCGACCAGATAGGTACCGGGCGCGGCGGTCCCCGCGGGCGGCGTCGCGCACTGCGGAACGCTCTTCTTGCGGTCCCACTCCACGGTGTGGACGACGGTCGCGCCCGCCGGGACCTTCAGCAGCAGGCTGCCGCCGTTGCGCGGGCAGTCTTTGGAGGACCACACCTGGTTGTCGTCGCCACCGGCCTCGGTGATGGTGAGCACCGCGCTCTTCGGCCCGAAGTCGGCCTTGCAGGTGGTGGACGAGGTGTTCTTGGCGATCAACCGGAACTTCGGCTTCTCGTCGAGGCCGTAGCTGACTTCGGTACTCAGGCTCAACTGCAGTGCGCCGGGGGCGCAGTCGGGGAGCGAAGAGCCCGCCGGGACCTGCTCACCGGTCACCGCACCGTTGCCGCCCGCACCCCCGGCGCCGGTGCCCGATCCGCCGCCGGTGTCCGTGCCGCTGCCGCCGCTCGCGCCGCCGTCGGAACCCGCCCCCGTACCGCCGGTGCCCCCGCCGCCGGTGTCGTCCGACTCGTCGCGTCCGCCCGGCTGTTGGCTGATGGCCGTACCCGGCCGGGAGGGGCCGGGAGTGATCTCGTGCGCAGGCCCCTTGCCGCCGGGCCGGGAGTCGTCCGCGTTCTTCTTGCCGCCACCGCCGGAGGTGACGCCCCATGCGATCAGCAGCGCGAGCAGCGCAACCAGCGTCGCCGCTACGGCCCTCCGTCGCCAGTAGATGGTGGAGGGAAGCGGCCCGATCGGATTACGCAAAGATCCCACGGCGCAAACTCTACGAGAGATCGGCGCCGACTCCCGCCCCACCCGCCGCCCGGCCCGGAAGTTTTGCGGATCATCATCCCGGGACGCCCCGTTCCGCCGGGTCTTCCGGCCGAGTTGGACCCTCGGGATCGTCCCGTCCGACCACTCCGTTTCGTTGACTACCCTCTGTCACATGGATAGTTCATCTACTGCCCCGCTCTACCGGGACATCACCGACTTCGCTCATGACATGCCGTCATGGGTGCAACACCTGGCCGAGATATGGACGGAGCTCGGCCTTCTGGTCTTCGGCGTCCTGTTCATCACCGGGTGGTGGCGCGCCCGCCGGGCGGACGAGGGCGCCCTGGCCCTGGCGGTGCTCGCGCCCCTCGCGACGGCCTTCGCCTACGTGGGCAGCGAGCTGTTCAAATCGTTGGTGAACGAGGAGCGCCCGTGCAGGGCGGTCGCCGGGGCGGCGGCGTCGCTGGTGCCGTGTCCGCCGGTGGGCGACTGGTCGTTCCCCAGCAACCACTCCACGATCGCCGGCGCGGCAGCCGTGGCCCTGGCGATGGCCCGGCCCCGGCTGGCCTGGTTCACCGTGCCGCTGGCCCTGCTGATGGCCTTCTCCCGGGTCTTCGTCGGGGTGCACTACCCGCATGATGTGGCGGTCGGTCTGCTGCTGGGTGCGGCGGTGGCGGCCGTGGTGGTGGCGGTGCTGCGCCGCCCGGCACAGTCGCTCGCCCGCACCGTACGAAGCAGCGGGGCCCCGGTGGCGGCCCTGGTCTCGGGGCCGGGTACGCGGACGGCACCGGTGGTGGCCGGCCGGTCCCGGAGGCGGCGCAAACGGCACTGACGGCCCGGAGGGAGTCCCCTTGGGCCGGTTGCCGGACACCGAGGGGACAAGACGGGTGGCATTATCACCCCAAGGGCCCTCACGAGGCACGACACCACAGTGCGCGAAGCCGATGTCCGCTCTTCCGTGCCAGGATCGTCGGTGCGATGACTGCCATGACTGCGACACAGACGCCCCCCGCCTCCCTCCACGCTCCCGTCATCGGGTGGTTCGAACAGCACGCCCGCGATCTGCCCTGGCGCCGCCCCGAAGCGGGCGCCTGGGGTGTGATGGTGAGCGAGTTCATGCTGCAGCAGACCCCCGTCAGCCGGGTCCTCCCGGTGTACGAACAGTGGCTGGCCCGCTGGCCCCGCCCGGCCGACCTGGCCGCCGAGCCGCCCGGCGAGGCGGTCCGCGCCTGGGGCCGGCTCGGCTACCCGCGCCGGGCGCTGCGGCTGCACGGGGCCGCCCAGGCAATAACGGAACGGCACGGCGGCGACGTACCGAGCGAGCACGGTCAGCTGCTCGCACTGCCCGGCATCGGTGAGTACACGGCGGCGGCCGTGGCCTCGTTCGCGTACGGACAGCGGCATGCCGTGCTCGACACGAACGTCCGCCGGGTGTTCGCCCGCGCCGCGACCGGCATCCAGTACCCGCCGAACGCGACCACCGCGGCCGAGCGCAAGCTCGCCCGCGCGCTGCTCCCCGAGGAGGACGAGCGGGCCGCCCGCTGGGCCGCCGCGACGATGGAGCTCGGCGCCCTCGTCTGCACCGCCAAGAACGAGGACTGCACCCACTGCCCGATCGCCGAGCAGTGCGCCTGGCGGCTGGCCGGGAAGCCCGCGCACCAGGGGCCCCCGCGGCGCGGTCAGACGTACGCGGGCACGGACCGGCAGGTGCGCGGCCGACTGCTCGCCGTACTGCGCGAGGCCGTGACACCGGTGCCGCAGTCGGCACTGGACGCGGTGTGGGACGAACCGGTGCAGCGCGCCCGCGCGCTGGACGGACTGGTCGCGGACGGCTTGGTCGAACCGCTGGCCGGCGGACGGTACCGGCTGCCGCTGAGCTGAGCCGCAGGCTCGCCTCTCCCCTGCTGTTACACAACCGATGGACAGCCGTGCGTCGGCGTATGGCTGCTCCGCACAGCCTCGTGACAACAGCTCCGTACCGTCAACGACGTCGGTCCGGCCCATCGGTGGCCGACAGCGGTTCAACGGGGTTCTACGGGGACGGAGGCGGTTGGAATGGCGCAGGGCGAGGTGCTCGAATTCGAGGAGTACGTACGCACTCGGCAGGAGGCACTGCTGCGCAGTGCGCGCCGACTCGTACCCGACCCGGTGGACGCGCAGGACCTGCTGCAGACCGCCCTGGCCCGCACGTACGGCCGCTGGGACGGCATCGCCGACAAGTCCCTCGCCGACGCCTATCTGCGCCGCGTCATGATCAACACCCGTACCGAGTGGTGGCGGGCCCGCAAGCTGGACGAGGTCCCCACCGAACAACTGCCCGACGCGAGCGTCGAGGACGGCACCGAGCAGCGCGCCGACCGCGCCCTGCTGATGGATGTGCTGGGCGTACTGGCTCCCAAGCAGCGCAGCGTCGTCGTGCTGCGACACTGGGAGCAGATGAGTACGGAAGAGACGGCCGCGGCGCTCGGTATGTCGGCCGGTACGGTGAAGAGCACGCTGCACCGTGCGCTGGCCCGGCTGCGCCAGGAGCTGGAGAGCCGTGAGGCAGCGAGCAGGGAGGCCCGGCTCCGGGAGGAGCAGGGACCGACCGCGGCCGGCCGTGCTCCGGTACGTGCGCGGGCAACGGCGCAGGTCGGGCTGCAGCCGGGCAGGCGTGTGGACGAACGGGGGCGGGAGCGGTGCGCGGCCTGACAGCCAGCGATGACAGCGGCAACGGCGACGGGGACGGCAACCGTGTCGGCGGCGGGAACGACGGTGGCCGCGAGGCCACCGGCAGGCGTGGCCGGGTCCTGACCGGCTGGGCGGCGAGCACCACGACCCTGGTCGGGCTCGCCGCCTTCGGGCTGTTCGTCGTCGGGTGCTCCACCGGCGGTACCGGCACCCGGGACGAGGGCCCGGCGGGCACCCAGCCGGTCGCCCAGGTCACGCCGAGCACCGAGCCGTCGACCACGGCGAAGCCGACGCCGCGGGTCGATCCCGTGGCGCTGCTCAAGCACGACCCCAAGGTCAGCCAGCGGGTCAGGACGGAACTGAAGCCCTGCAGCGGCTCCGCGTACCCGGTGGACACCTCGTACGGCACCCTGACCGGCGGTCCCTCGGCCGACGTCGTGGTGAACGTGATGACCTGCGGTGATTCGGTGGGGGTCGGCACCTATGTGTACCGCCAGCGGACCAACGGCACGTACGAGAACGTGTTCGCCGTCGAGCAGCCCGCGGTGTACGGCACCATCGACCGCGGTGATCTGGTGGTGACGGCCCAGGTGTACGAGAAGAAGGACTCGGTCGCGTACCCCTCCGGCGAGGAAGTGATCACCTACGACTGGGCGGACAACCGGTTCAACGAGCACGACCGGGTGCACAACGACTTCAACCGAGCCGTCGGTAACGGAGAGGCCGGTCTTCCGGAATCCGCGGAACCGGCGGGGAACTGAGAGCAGCCCGATGGCCGAGACCCACGTCCTGTTCGTCGAGGACGACGACGTCATCCGCGAGGCCACCCAGCTGGCGCTGGAGCGCGACGGTTTCGCGGTCACCGCGATGCCGGACGGCCTGTCGGGCCTCGCCTCCTTCCGCGCCGACCGTCCCGACATCGCCCTGCTCGATGTGATGGTGCCGGGGCTCGACGGGGTCAGCCTCTGCCGTCGCATCCGCGACGAGTCGACGGTCCCCGTGATCATGCTGTCGGCGCGGGCCGACTCGATCGATGTGGTGCTCGGCCTGGAGGCCGGTGCCGACGACTACGTCACCAAGCCCTTCGACGGGGCGGTCCTGGTCGCCCGGATCCGTGCCGTGCTGCGCCGCTTCGGTCATGCGTCGGGCGGGCAGCCGGGCAGCGGGGACCGGGAGCCGCAGCCCGTCGGCGGCGTGCTGGCCTTCGGCGATCTGGAGGTCGACACCGAGGGCATGGAGGTCCACCGGGGCGGCGAGCAGGTGGCATTGACGCCGACCGAGATGCGGCTGCTGCTGGAGTTCTCCGCCGCGCCCGGCACGGTGCTCTCCCGCGACAAGCTGCTGGAGCGGGTCTGGGACTACGGGTGGGGCGGCGACACCCGGGTCGTGGACGTCCATGTGCAGCGGTTGCGCACCAAGATCGGCCAGGACCGGATCGAGACGGTCCGCGGCTTCGGCTACAAGCTCAGGCCATGAAGCGGCCGACGCTGCGGACGGGAGTCCGCTGGAAGATCAGCATCGCCATCGCGGCGGTCGGCGCGCTGACCGCGGTCGCGCTCAGCTTCGTCGTCCACAACGCCGCCCGGGTCTCGATGCTGGAGAACGCGCGCGAGGTCCAGCTGACGCGGCTGACGTACGCGCAGCTGCTGTACGAGGCGAAGAAGACGCAGAAGACCGACCCCCGGTTCGGCGCCAAGCTCAACGACCCGTTGATGCCGCGCAGCCTGCGCGCGGAGACCAGCAGGAACCGGCGTGCCACGCATGTCGAGGAGCTCAAGCAGGGGGGACCCGATGTGTGGGCGGCCGTCCCGGTCGGCAACGGCAATGTGCTCTCGCTGCACACCCGTTTCACCGGCCGCAGCGCCAGGGTCCTGCGGGATCTCGACCGGGCACTGATCATCGGCTCGGTCTCGGTGGTGCTCGGCAGCTGTGCGCTGGGCGTGCTGATCGGCGGACAGCTGTCGCGCCGGCTGCGCAAGGCCGCCGCCGCCGCGGGCAGGGTCGCGCAGGGCAATACGGACGTACGGGTCAGGGAGGCCGTCGGCGGGGTCGTCCAGGACGAGACCGATGAGCTGGCCCGTGCGGTGGACGCGCTGACGGACGCGCTGAACGAACGGATCGAGGCGGAGCGCCGGGTCACCGCGGACATCGCGCACGAGCTGCGCACTCCGGTGACCGGCCTGCTGACGGCGGCGGAGCTGCTGCCGCCGGGCCGTCCCACCGAGCTCGTACGGGACCGGGCACAGGCGATGCGCACCCTGGTCGAGGACGTTCTGGAGGTGGCCCGGCTGGACAGCGCGTCGGAGCGGGCCGAGCTGCAGGAGATCGCGCTGGGCGAGTTCGTCAGCCGGCGCGTCGCGCTGCTGGACCCGGGTGTACAGGTGCAGGTCGTCCACGAGTCCTGGGTCAGCACCGATCCGCGCCGGCTGGAGCGGATCCTCGGCAATCTGCTGGGGAACGCCGCCAAGCACGGCGCCACACCGGTCGAGGTCACGGTCGAGGGCCGGGTGGTGCGGATCCGCGATCACGGTTCCGGTTTCCCCGCGGCACTGCTGCGTGAGGGGCCGAGCCGATTCCGTACCGGAAGCAGTGACCGGGCCGGGCACGGGCACGGGCTCGGGCTGACGATCGCGGCCGGCCAGGCGCGGGTCCTCGGAGCCCGGCTGACCTTCCGCAACGCGGCGCCGGAAGGGGCGGCGCAGGGCGCGGGCGGGGCGATCGCCGTGCTGTGGCTGCCCGAGCACGCGCCCACGAACACCGGCAGCTTCCCGATCCTGCACCTGTCCGAACAGCGCACCCCGGACAGCGGCGACGGGCAGAACGCGGAGCCCGGCAGCAGGCTGTCCGGCAGCTGAACCGGATACGGAAGGAGGCTCCCGGGGCGCGCCCCGGGAGCCTCCTCGTACCACGCTCGTAGCACCGCGGAGGGGTCAGACCGCCTCGGGCTGCTTGGCACCGGCGGCCGCGGCCGGCTCCGCGCCACCGTCCGACGACGTGGTCTCCGGGCCCGCTCCCCGCAGCGGCACCTCCTTGACGAACACCGAAGCGATCAGGGCGATCACTCCGACCGAGGCACCCACCAGGAACGCGATGTGCGTACCGGACGACACTGCGAACTGGTACGCCTCACGCACCGCGTCCGGCAGCTTCGCCAGGCTCGACGCGTCCAGCTGGGCGGACTTCGCGGTGGCCGCCCCGCCGCCGCGGGCGGCCATCTCGTCCTGCACCCGGCCGGTGAACAGGGCACCCATGATCGCGACACCGAAGGAACTGCCGAGCGTACGGAAGAGGGTGGTCGCGGAGGAGGCGACTCCCATGTCCTTCATCTCCACGCTGTTCTGCGCCACGAGCATCGTGATCTGCATCAGGAAACCCATGCCCGCGCCGAGCACCGCCATGTAGATGCCCGAGGTGAGCCGCGTGGTGCCGGTGTCCATCCGCGAGAGCAGGAACAGACCGGCCACCATCAGGACCGAGCCCAGGATCGGGAAGATCTTGTACTTGCCGGTGCTGGTGGTGACCCGTCCCGCGATCAGCGAGACGACCATCATCGACAGCAGCATCGGCAGGAGCAGCAGACCCGAGTTGGTCGCCGACGCGCCCTGGACAGACTGCTGGTACAGCGGCAGGAAGAGCACCGCGCCGAACATCACGAAGCCCGACATGAAGCCGACGACGGACATCAGGGTGAAGTTGCGGTTGCGGAATATGTGGAGCGGAATAATCGGTTCTGCGGCCTTCATCTCGGCGAGGACGAAGCCGCCGAGCGAGGCGACACCGATCGCGATGAGCTCCATGATCACGGCGGAGTTCCAGTCGTACTCCGAACCGCCCCAGGTGGTGACCAGCACGATCGCGGTGATGCCGACGGTCAGCAGCCCCGCACCGAGGTAGTCGATCTTCAGCTCGGTGCGCTCCCGCTTCGGCAGGTGCAGAACGAGGGTGACCATGGTCAGGGCGACCGCGCCCAGCGGCAGGTTGATGTAGAAGCTCCAGCGCCAGCCGAGGTGGTCGGTGATGGTGCCGCCGACCAGCGGTCCGCCGATCATCGCGATGGCCATGACGCCGGCCATCATGCCCTGGTACTTGCCGCGCTCGCGGGGCGGCACCAGGTCGCCGATGATTGCCATGACGCCGACCATCAGGCCGCCCGCGCCGAGCCCCTGGATGGCCCGGAAACCGATCAGCTGGCCCATGTCCTGGGCCATGCCGCTCAGGACCGAGCCGATCAGGAAGAGCACGATGGCCGTGAGGAAGACGCCCTTGCGCCCGTACATGTCGCCGAGCTTGCCCCAGATGGGGGTGGAGGCCGCGGTGGCCAGGGTGTACGCGGTGACGACCCAGGACAGATGCTCCAGGCCGCCGAGGTCGCCGACGATGGTCGGCATGGCCGTGCCGACTATCAGGTTGTCCAGCATGGCGAGCAGCATCGTGATCATCAGGGCGAGCATCACCACCCGGACACTGCGCTGCTGTTTCCCGGGTTTCCCGGCCGGCCGGTCACCCGCCTCTCCGTCCGTCGCCTTCTTCAGCTCCGCCATGGTCCCCACTCCCTGATCCCCGGTGCGCGCCGGGCCCTTACTTGCCGCCCGGCTAGTTGACTACACTGGGGAAAAGTAGACGCGTAACTAGCCGGGCGTCAAGTAAGTTTCTTAGGGAGAGCGCCATGGGCAGCACGCCGCAGGCACGCCGGGGCAACACGCGCCAGCGCATTCAGGACGTCGCCCTGGAGCTCTTCGCCGAACAGGGCTACGAGAAGACCTCGCTGCGGGAGATCTCCGAGCGGCTGGACGTCACCAAGGCCGCGCTGTACTACCACTTCAAGACCAAGGAAGACATCCTGGTCAGCATCTTCGACGACCTCAACCGGCCGATCGAGGAGCTGATCGAGTGGGGCAGGGACCAGCCCCACACCCTGGAGACGAAGAAGGAGATCCTGCGCCGCTACGGCGAGGCACTGACCGCCGCGGCCCCGCTCTTCCGCTTCATGCAGGAGAACCAGGCGACCGTGCGGGACCTCAGCATCGGGAAGACCATCAAGGACCGCGTCATCGGCCTGGTCGACCTGATCAAAGAACCCGACGCGTCACTGGCCGACCAGGTGCGCTGCTTCACCGCGCTCTTCGCGATGCACGCGGGCATGTTCGCCCTGAAGGACATCGAGGGCGACCCCGAGGAGAAGCACAGGGCCGTCCTCGAAGTCGCCTTCGAACTGATCACCCGGGCACACAGCCCGGGGTCCGCCGAGTAGCGGGGTACGCCCGGTCCGGTCAGACCGTGACACCCTCCTTGTGCAGGAACGAGACCGGGTTGATCGCGGAACCGTAGTTCGGGGTGGTCCGGATCTCGAAGTGCAGGTGCGGGCCGCTGGAGTTGCCGGTGTTGCCGGAGAGGGCGATCTTCTGGCCCGTCTTCACGGTCTGGCCGATGCGCACATCGATCTTCGACAGGTGGGCGTACTGCGAGTACGTGCCGTTGCCGTGGCGGATCACGACTGCGTTGCCGTACGCGGGGCCGTCGCCGCCGCCGTTCGGGCCGGCCTTCACGACGGTGCCGCCGTGCGCGGCCTCGACCTTGGTACCGATCGGGACGGCGAAGTCCTGGCCGGAGTGCTTGTGGGCCCAGCGGGAGCCGTCGCTGCCGAAGCTCGCGCTCAGCGCGTAATGACCCACCGGGATCTTCCAGGTGGCGGCCTTCTTCGCGGCCGCCTGCTCGGCCGCCGCACGCTCGGCCTTGGCCGCGTTGGCCGCCTTACCCTGCGCGGCCGCCTGCGCGGCGACGGAGTCGGCCGCGCCTGTGCTGATCAGATTCGCGATGCCGGGGGCACCCGTCGTGCCGGCCGCGAACGCAGCACCCGCGCCGAGAACCATCGACGTCCCCAGACCGGCCGCCACCACGGCGCCACGGACACGGGACAGGGACGGGCGACGGGAGTGCTGGAACGAAACGCGCTTCGACATAAGCGGAGAACCTCCGGAGATGACTGGACCCGACGCTTCCGCCGGGCTGGCCATCCCTTGGTAACCCGCGCCCCCGCCGATGCTCAAACACCTCATATACGAACAAAAGCCGTATCCGATGCCTCGGGAATGCGCCGTCTCCGACTTCACGCGCCCCTCGTCCGGGCCCACTGAAACTCTCGTTCCAGGCAGGTTTAACCCCAGCTCCAAACCGATCGAACCGGACCGAACCCGGCGATCCACGCGTCTCGCGTTCCGGCGCCGAGAGCCCCCCCTCCACAGCGGGCCGAAGGTCCCTGCCGGGGGCGCGGCTCTCTCCCCTATCGGCGGTAGTAGGGGCGGAAAGGGCTGTGTGCCTTGTCACCGCCGGAGGGTCCTGGAGCCGTCCGATCCGGGCCGTCCGCCACGTGCCGACGGCGCGATCGGCGGCGGGTCGCACCGGCTCGGCCGACACCGCGGCTCCGCGGGCCGCGGGCCGCGGAGCCGCGGAGCCGCGGGCCGTCGAGAAGCCGGGGGCCGTCGAGAAGCCGGGGGCCGTCGAGGAGCCACAGCGGCCACCGACCGCTACCGCCCCGCACGGCACGGTCGGCGCCACACGGAAAAGGGGCTGCCCCGGACCGTCTCTCAACGGTTCCGGGGCAGCCCCTTCAGGCGCTCAGGCGCTCGGTGGTGTCCTTACACGTCCTTCGACATGTTCGGACCCGCACCGCCCGCTGCCTGCTCGATCGGGGGGACGTCGGGCAAAGCCGACTTCTCCTCGCCGCGGAAGGTGAACTTCTTCTCCTCAGCCTCACCCTCGGTGCCGACGACCACGATGTGACCGGGGCGCAGCTCGCCGAAGAGGATCTTCTCGGAGAGGATGTCCTCGATCTCGCGCTGGATCGTCCGGCGCAGCGGCCGGGCGCCCATCACGGGGTCGTAGCCCTTCTTCGCCAGGAGCGACTTGGCTTCCGAGCTCAGCTCGATGCCCATGTCGCGGTCCTTCAGGCGCTCGTCCACCTTGGCCAGCATGAGGTCGACGATCTGGATGATGTCTTCCTCGGTGAGCTGGTGGAAGACGACCGTGTCGTCGACACGGTTGAGGAACTCGGGGCGGAAGTGCTGCTTGAGCTCTTCGTTGACCTTGTTCTTCATCCGCTCGTAGCCGGTCTTGACATCGCCCTGAGCGGCGAAGCCCAGGTTGAAGCCCTTGGAGATGTCCCGGGTCCCGAGGTTGGTCGTCATGATGATGACCGTGTTCTTGAAGTCCACGACCCGACCCTGGGAGTCGGTCAGACGACCGTCCTCCAGAATCTGGAGCAGGGAATTGAAGATATCGGGGTGGGCCTTCTCGACCTCGTCGAAGAGGACGACGGAGAACGGCTTGCGGCGCACCTTCTCGGTGAGCTGGCCGCCCTCTTCGTAACCCACGTAACCAGGAGGGGAACCGAAGAGGCGGGAAACCGTGTGCTTCTCGCTGAACTCCGACATGTCGAGCGCGATCAGCGCGTCCTCGTCGCCGAAGAGGAATTCGGCGAGCGTCTTGGACAGCTCCGTCTTACCGACACCGGACGGGCCGGCGAAGATGAACGAGCCACCAGGGCGCTTCGGGTCCTTCAGACCGGCCCGCGTACGGCGGATCGCCTGCGAGAGGGCCTTGATGGCGTCCTTCTGGCCGATGACGCGCTTGTGGAGCTCGTCCTCCATGCGCAGCAGACGGGAGGACTCCTCCTCCGTCAGCTTGAAGACCGGGATGCCGGTCGCGGTGGCCAGGACCTCGGCGATCAGCTCGCCGTCGACCTCGGCCACGACGTCCATGTCGCCGGCCTTCCACTCCTTCTCGCGCTTGGTCTTCGCGGCCAGGAGCTGCTTCTCCTTGTCCCGCAGGGACGCGGCCTTCTCGAAGTCCTGCGAGTCGATCGCGGACTCCTTGTCGCGGCGGACGCCCGCGATCTTCTCGTCGAACTCGCGGAGGTCCGGCGGCGCGGTCATCCGGCGGATGCGCATCCGGGAACCGGCCTCGTCGATCAGGTCGATCGCCTTGTCCGGCAGGAACCGGTCCGAGATGTACCGGTCCGCCAGCGTCGCGGCCTGGACCAGCGCCTCGTCCGTGATGGAGACGCGATGGTGGGCCTCGTAGCGGTCGCGCAGACCCTTGAGGATCTCGATGGTGTGCGGCAGCGACGGCTCCGCGACCTGGATGGGCTGGAAGCGGCGCTCAAGAGCGGCGTCCTTCTCCAGGTGCTTGCGGTACTCGTCGAGCGTCGTGGCACCGATGGTCTGCAGCTCGCCGCGGGCCAGCATCGGCTTGAGGATGCTGGCGGCGTCGATCGCGCCCTCGGCGGCACCCGCACCCACCAGGGTGTGGAGCTCGTCGATGAACAGGATGATGTCGCCGCGGGTGCGGATCTCCTTGAGGACCTTCTTCAGGCGCTCCTCGAAGTCACCGCGGTAGCGGGAGCCGGCGACCAGCGCACCGAGGTCGAGGGTGTAGAGGTGCTTGTCCTTGAGGGTCTCGGGCACCTCGCCCTTGACGATGGCCTGCGCCAGTCCTTCGACGACCGCCGTCTTGCCGACGCCGGGCTCGCCGATGAGAACCGGGTTGTTCTTGGTACGGCGGGAGAGCACCTGCATGACCCGCTCGATCTCCTTCTCGCGCCCGATGACCGGGTCGAGCTTGGATTCGCGAGCGGCCTGGGTGAGATTCCGGCCGAACTGGTCGAGCACCAGGGACGTGGAGGGGGTGCCTTCCGCGGGGCCGCCCGCGGTTGCCGCCTCCTTGCCGCCGGAGTACCCGGAGAGCAGCTGGATGACCTGCTGCCGCACCCGGTTCAGGTCGGCGCCCAGCTTCACGAGGACCTGGGCGGCGACACCCTCGCCCTCGCGGATCAGGCCGAGCAGGATGTGCTCGGTGCCGATGTAGTTGTGGCCGAGCTGAAGGGCCTCGCGGAGCGACAGCTCCAGGACCTTCTTGGCCCGGGGGGTGAAGGGGATGTGGCCGGACGGGGCCTGCTGGCCCTGGCCGATGATCTCCTCCACCTGCTGGCGGACCGCCTCGAGCGAAATCCCGAGGCTCTCCAGGGCCTTAGCGGCGACACCCTCACCCTCGTGGATAAGGCCCAGGAGGATGTGCTCGGTGCCGATGTAGTTGTGGTTGAGCATCCGGGCTTCTTCCTGAGCCAGGACGACAACCCGCCGCGCGCGGTCGGTGAACCTCTCGAACATCGTTAATCGCTCCTCAGAGCGGTCAGGCAGTAAGGGGTCGGTCCCCTCCCTGTCCTTCCGCAGCTTAGTCCCGCAAGCGGGGACCGCTCATTCCAACTGCCGACACCGTCCTTGGCCTCCTGACCTCGAACGCCGACATCTGCTCCAACCCGATGGTGCGAGACGATGTTCCCGCAGGCCAGGCAGATACCCCTTTCGCCAGTACGCCGATGGCGAACGTGAGATGCCCGAGCCTGCGTGTCGCCCCTCCCCACTAGGGATGTCTTACCCGTAATTACAGACAGTCCATGCGGCGCGCGCCGGTTCCCTCCGCTACGGGCGAACATCTTTGCGCTCCCGAATGCGTCTCTACGCCCCCATCCAGGACACGCTACGCACCTGCTCGCGGACGCTGCGTAACCCTGGGGGCGGCTCGGCCGTTTTTCCGGCATGGCCGTCACCGTCCCACCTCCCCCGCCGTCGCTCGCCGACACGCAGAAAGCTCACGCCGGTTGCGCGCAGTGGGCGCGGTGGTACGAGCGCGAGCTCGGCTGGCCGACGGAGGGCACCGCACCGGTGCGATTGCTGACCGGGCTGCGGTTCGACGTCCTCGAAGTGCCCGCGGCCGTCGGCCGTGCGGCGCTGCGGCGGGCGGGGCGCACCGGACCCGTGGCGCTGTCCGGCGGACGGATGCGCCTGCTGGTGGCGGCGGGAAGCGCCGACGAACTGCCCGGACTGCTCGACTGGCTGGAGTGGGGCGGGGTCGCCCTCTCGCTGACCGCCATCGGCACGGGCGGCCGGATCACTGCGCCGACGCCGCCCGGACGGGTGGTCGGCCGGTCGGGGGCCGCCGTCTGGCTGCGGCCCCCCGGGCTGCGGCACGAGGGAGAGCCGGAGCTCCCGGCCCTCGTCGGCCTCGGGAGCAGGGGTGGGGGTGCTCCCGATCTCGTACGGCTCGTGGACGCGGTGGCCACGGAATGCCACCGGGCCCGGTTGATGCGCGCCCGAACGGGGCGGTCGACCGATGGGTCGACTGCTCAGCCGTTGGCCTTCTCGTAAGCCTCGCGGATCTCCGCGGGAACACGGCCGCGGTCATTCACATTGTGGCCGTTCTCGCGGGCCCACTTACGGATCTCCGCGGTGTCCTTGTTGCCGCCGGTGACGGCGCGGCCCTTGCCACGGCCGGCCGCCGCGCGGCCGCCCGTGCGCCGACCGCCCTTGGTGTACGGCTCAAGAAGACCACGGAGCTTGTCCGCGTTGCTCGTGGTGAGGTCGATCTCGTAGGTCTTGCCATCCAGAGCGAACGTGACCGTCTCGTCCGCCTCGCCACCGTCGAGGTCATCGACAAGAAGGACCTGAACCTTCTGTGCCACCGGATTTCCTTTCATCGAAAATGCAGTACGCGGAAAGGAAACCGCTTTTCCCCGGAAAACACAAACCCCCGGGAGGGGTTCAGGATCGCAAGAAGACGGGAAACATGCGCGATTCGGACATAGGGCGACGGCTTCTTGTGACGGTCACAGGTGCAGAAGCATCCGACTGTTGCCCAAGGTGTTCGGCTTCACCCGTTCGAGACCCAGGAACTCTGCTACACCTTCGTCATAGGAACGCAGCAGCTCGCTGTAGACATCTCCGTCGACCGGCGTCTCCCCGATCTCCACGAAGCCGTGCTTCGCGAAGAAGTCGACTTCGAAGGTGAGACAGAAAACCCGCCGTACGCCCAGCCAACGGGCGGTCTGCAACAACTTGTCCAGTACTTGATGCCCGACTCCGGCACCCCTGATGCCGTGATCGACGGCGAGAGTGCGCACTTCGGCGAGGTCTTCCCACATCACATGCAGTGCACCGCAGCCGATGACCCGGGCGTCTTCGTCGCGTTCCGCGATCCAGAACTCCTGGATGTCCTCGTAAAGCGTCACCGTTGCTTTGTCGAGCAGGATGCCTTCACGTACGTACCCGTCGAGGAGACGGCGGACCGATGCGACATCGCTGGTCCTGGCACGGCGGACAGTGATGGCCATGTTTATAACCGACGGTTCGGTACGGAAATCGGTATGCGGAAGCTCTGAGGACATACCCCGACGCTATCGCCCGGTCTCCGGACCCGCGTCATCGGCCGGATCTTCGGCCGCTTCTCCGGCGGCTTCATCAGCCGGTTCCTCAGCCGGTTCCTCACCCGGTTCGCCCACCGCCCCGCCGGCCGCTTCTCCGGCCGGCTGTCCGGGGGCCCCGGGGCGGACGATCCGCATGGCGTCCGCGAGCGCCTCTCGCTGCTCGGCGGACATCATGCCGAAGAAGGCGACAAGAGCGGCGGCCGGGTTGTCGCTCCGCGACCAGGCTTCGTTCATCAGTGCGGCCGAGTAGGCGGCGCGGGTGGAGACCGCCGTATATCGATATGCGCGGCCGTCGACTTCCCTGCGCACCCAGCCCTTCTGATGGAGATTGTCCATTACCGTCATGACGGTGGTGTAGGCGATGGAGCGTTCCTGCTGAAGGTCCTCAAGGACTTCCCGCACAGTGACCGGGCGGTTCCATTGCCAGACCCGTGTCATCACGGCGTCTTCCAGTTCTCCCAATTGGCGGGGCACAATGCCACTTTAGTGCCAGATGCCTGAAATGCCTGGTTATTTACGCGGCGAAAGGGCGCACGGCTCCTGACGAGCCGTGCGCCCTTCGGGTACTGCGAGGTGCGGGGAGTCAGACGCCGTCGGTCCGCGGAGCCTGCTGGACGGACTCGGCGCGGCCGACCGCCAGGTCCACGGCCGCGTCCTCCTTGGCCTTGTTGGGACCGCCCTGGCTCTTGACGATCGTCACGACGAGGCCGATGAAGAAGGCGGCCATCACCACGGGGGGCACGAGCGCGGATACGTAGTCCATGACGTCCAGAGTAGCGAGGCCGGTACGGACTTCCGCGCACCCCCTCCGAGTTGCGGCGCGACTACCCCGCGGCCCACTGCTGTCGCGGCGGGGCGGGCTTGCGGGGCGGGAAGACCTCGGACGGCTTCGGCGCCGGGCGCTCGGAGGGCGGGACCGGCCGGGGCGGGGTCGCCGGGGCCTTGGGCCGTTCGGGTTCCGGGTCGGCCGCCCGGCCGCCGGGCAGGGCCAGGAGACGACTGCGGGGCGCCGGGGCCGCCGCCGGTGCGGCACGTCCGGCCAGGCGGGCCCGTACCGAGCGCTCCGCGCGCATCTGACAGCGCTCCAGCAGCGCCGCGGCCACCGGTCTGTGGCGCAGGGCGCGCAGCGCGGCCAGGTCGTCGGGACGAGGGTCGTATCCGCCTGCCAGGGCGTCCTGGAGCAGCTCCAGGTAGCCGCCGACGGAGCCGGGGAGGGCATTGCGGTAGCGGACGAGGTCGGCGAGGAGGAACGTGCGCAGCCGTCCCGCCTCGCCGACCGCCTCGTCCACGGCGCCCGCCAGTCGCAGGCAGTCCTGGACGTCCTCTTCGGGCAGGGGCTTGGGGTGAAGGGCGATGGCGAGGGCACGTCGGAGCACCCGCAGCTCGTCCGCGCTGAACGCCATACCGCCGCGTGATCCGTAAGGCGTGGGCATGAAGCGACAATACGTGCTAAATGGACAAAATCCTCTTAGCTGGCAGTCGGCGGCGCGGCGTCGGCCCCCGCCCCGCCGGACCGTTCCCGCAGGTACGCCCCGCATCCGCTACATCCGGGACACATTCCGCTCGTACACCAGGCGCAGCCCGATGAGAGTGAGCCAGGGCTCGTGCTCGTCGATGACGGAGGACTCGCCCAACACCATCGGCGCAAGGCCGCCCGTCGCGATGACGGTGACGTCGTCGGGGTCGGCCGCCAGCTCCTTCTTCATCCGCGCGACGACACCGTCGACCTGGCCGGCGAAGCCGTAGATGATGCCCGACTGCATCGCCTCGACCGTGTTCTTGCCGATCACGCTGCGCGGCCGGGCCAGCTCGATCTTGCGGAGCTGGGCACCCTTGACGCCGAGGGCCTCGACCGAGATCTCGATGCCGGGGGCGATCACGCCGCCGGTGTACTCGCCCCGGGCGGAGACCGCGTCGAAGGTCGTGGCCGTACCGAAGTCGACGACGATCGCCGGACCGCCGTACAGGTCGACGGCGGCGACCGCGTTGATGATGCGGTCCGCGCCGACCTCCTTCGGGTTGTCCATCAGGATCGGCACCCCGGTCTTGATGCCCGGCTCGACGAGGACCGCGGGGACGTCGCCGTAGTAGCGGCGGGTCACCTCGCGCAGCTCGTGCAGGACGGCCGGGACCGTGGAGCAGATCGCGATGCCCTCGATGCCGTCGCCCAGCTCCTCGCCGAGCAGCGGGTGCATGCCCATCAGCCCCTGGAGCAGCACCGCGAGTTCGTCCGCGGTGCGGCGGGCGTCGGTGGAGATGCGCCAGTGCTCGACGATCTCCTCGCCGTCGAACAGGCCGAGCACGGTGTGGGTGTTGCCGACGTCGATGGTGAGCAGCATCAGAAGCCGGCCCCGTCGGTGTCGCGGAAGTCCAGGCCGATGTCGAGGATCGGCGAGGAGTGGGTGAGCGCGCCGACGGCCAGGTAGTCGACGCCCGCCTCCGCGTAGGCGCGCGCGGTGTCGAGGGAGAGCCGGCCTGAGGACTCCAGGACCGCGCGGCCGCCGACCAGCGCGACCGCCTCGGCCGTCTGCAGCGGGGTGAAGTTGTCCAGCAGGATCAGATCGGCTCCCGCGTCGATGACCTCGCGGACCTGCTGCAGGGTGTCGACCTCGACCTCGATCGGTACGTCCGGGAACTCGTCCCGTACCCGCTTGAAGGCCTCGGCCACACCGCCCGCCGCGACGACGTGGTTGTCCTTGACCAGCGCCGCGTCCGACAGCGACATGCGGTGGTTGACGCCGCCGCCGCAGCGCACCGCGTACTTCTCCATGGCGCGCAGGCCCGGCGTGGTCTTGCGGGTGTCGCGGACCTCGGCCTTGGTGCCTTCGAGCACATCGGCCCAGGCGCGGGTGGCGGTCGCGATGCCGGAGAGCCTGCAGAGCAGGTTGAGCGCGCTGCGCTCGCCGGTGAGCAGGTCGCGGGTGCGGGTGGTGACGGTCAGCAGCTTCTGGCCGGGGACGACGCGGTCGCCGTCCTCGACGTGGCGCTCGACCGCGAACTCGTCCGTGCAGACGATGGACAGGACGGCCTCGGCGATGCGCAGACCCGCCACCACACCGGCCTCCCGGGCGGTGAAGTCGCCGGTGGCCACGGCGTCCTCGGAGACGGTCGCGACGGTGGTGACGTCGACGCCGCCGTCGAGGTCCTCCTCGATGGCGACGTGCGCGACGTCCTCGACCTGGACCGGGTCCAGGCCGGCGTCGGCGAGGAGCTGGGCGAGGTCGGGGTCGAGGCCGCACTCCAGCGGGTCGAGCTCGTAGAGCTCGTCCGCGCCGCAGCCGCAGCCGTCCCCGCAGCCGCCCGCGGACGGTGCGGGCGCCCCGATCTGGATCAGCGGTACGTCCACGGGTGTGGGGCGCGGATTCTCTTCGGGCGTGCTCACGGTTACGGCTCCTCGGTGACGTCGGCGGGGTGGGTCGGGGGTACTGCTGCGCAGTCTGGTGCCTGCGTGGGGCGTACGGGCCCGAATGCCTCGGTCTCCGTCCGACGGAGGACCGGTTGACGCTCCGGGGTGAGCCGGACGACGAGGTGACGGCGCCAGTTCGCGTCGTCGCGCTCGGGCCGGTCCTCGCGCCAGTGGCAGCCTCGGGTCTCCTCGCGCCGACGGGCGGCGGCGACCAGAACGCGCGAGACGAGCAGCAGGTTGGTGGCCTCCCACGCCTCGACGCCGGGCACCGCGACCTTGGGCTCGGTCGCCTCGGCGGCACGGGCGACGCTGTCGTGCAGGGCCTCCAGCTCCTCGGCGGCGGCGGCCAGGCTCTCGGCGGAGCGGAGTACTCCGGCGCCGCGGGTCATGATCTGCTGGATCGTGCCGCGCGCCTCGGGCGCCAGCAGCGGCGCGGGGGCGGGCAGGTCGCCGGCCGTCGGGGCGCCCGCGCGTGGACGGTCCTCGACGATGTCCGCCGCGATGCGCTCGGCGAAGACGAGCCCCTCCAGGAGGGAGTTGGACGCCAGCCGGTTCGCGCCGTGCACGCCGGTGCAGGCGACCTCGCCGCAGGCGTACAGACCGGGCACGGTCGTACGTCCCCTCAGGTCGGTGCGGATGCCGCCGGAGGCGTAGTGCGCGGCGGGCGCGACCGGAATGGGCTCGGTGACCGGGTCGATGCCGTGGGCACGGCAGGCCGCCAGGATCGTGGGGAAGCGCTGCTCCCACATCCGGGCGCCGAAGTGCCGGGCGTCGAGATACATGTGTTCGGTGCCGTGCAGCTGCATCCGGCGGGTGATGGCCTTGGCGACGATGTCGCGCGGGGCCAGTTCCGCCAGTTCGTGCTGCCCGGCCATGAAGCGCGTGCCGGACGCGTCGACCAGATGGGCGCCCTCGCCCCGTACCGCCTCCGACACCAGGGGCTGCTGGCCCTCGGAGTCGGCGCCGAGGAAGAGGACCGTCGGGTGGAACTGGACGAATTCGAGGTCGGAGACCTCCGCGCCGGCCCGCAGCGCCAGGGCCACGCCGTCGCCGGTGGAGACGGCCGGGTTGGTGGTGGCGGAGAACACCTGGCCCATGCCGCCGGTGGCCAGGACCACCGCGGGGGCCCGGACCGCGCCGACACCGTCGTGCTGGCCCTCGCCCATGACATGCAGGGTGACGCCCGCGGTACGGCCTTCGGCGTCCGTGAGCAGATCCAGGACCAGGGCGTTCTCGACGGTGTGCAGGGCGGCTTCGCGGACCGCTTCGACCAGGGTGCGGGAGATCTCGGCGCCCGTGGCGTCGCCGCCCGCGTGGGCGATGCGGCGGCGGTGGTGGCCGCCCTCGCGGGTCAGGGCGATGTCGCCGTTGTCCGTGGTGTCGAAGTGGGCGCCGGTCCCGATCAGCCGGCGTACGGCCCCGGGGCCCTCGGTGACCAGGGTCCGTACCGCCGACTCGTCGCACAGGCCCGCGCCCGCGACCAGGGTGTCGTCCAGGTGCTGCTGGGGGGTGTCGCCCTCGCCGAGAGCCGCCGCGATACCGCCCTGCGCCCAGCGGGTGGAGCCGTCGTCGAGGCGGGCCTTGGTGACCACGACGGTGGCGAGACCCGCTGCCGCGCAGCGCAGCGCGGTGGTGAGACCGGCAACGCCGGAGCCGACGACCACGACGTCCGCGTCGATGGACCAGCCGGGGGCGGGGGCGGTCAGCCGTATTCCGGTCACGTGGTGGCTCCGAAGGTCAGCGGGATGTTGTCGATGAGGCGGGTCTTGCCGACCTTCGCGGCGATGGCGAGGATCGCGTCACCGGTGGTGCGGTCGTCGGGGATCTCGGTGAAGTCGGCCGGGTCCACGAGCGCGACGTAGTCCAGGGCGAGCGGCGGCTGCTCGGCGGCCGCGTCCTCCAGGATCAGCTGCGCCGCGGCGCGTACCGCCGCAGGTCCGTCCACGGGGCGGGCCAGGGCCACCGCCTGGGTGTCGGCCGCCGCGCGGGTCTCGCCGAGCGCGGTGAGGGCGGCGGCCCGGCCGGTGGTCGCCGCGGTGGTCTGCGCGCGGGCGTGCAGCGCCTGCTGGGCGGCGAGCCTGTCCTGCGCCGCGAACAGGGCCCGGGACAGGGCGAGGGCGGTGTGCCGTTCCTCGACGTCCAGGAAGCGGTTGCGGCTGGAGAGCGCGAGGCCGTCCGGTTCGCGGACCGTCTCCACGCCGACGATCTCGACGGGGAAGTTGAGATCGCGCACCATGCGGCGGATCAGCGCGAGCTGCTGGGCGTCCTTCTGCCCGTAGAACGCGGCATCGGGGCGGGTGAGGTGCAGGAGCTTGGCGACGACGGTGAGCATGCCGTCGAAGTGCCCGGGGCGACAGGCCCCTTCGAGCCGCTCGCCCATGGGACCCGCCGAGATCCGGACCTGCGGCTCGCCGCCGGGATAGACCTCCTCGACGGACGGCGCGAAGACCGCGTTCGCGCCGGCGGCGCCCGCCACGGCGAGATCGGCTTCGAGGGTACGGGGGTAGCGCTCCAGGTCGGCGGCCTCGCCGAACTGGAGCGGGTTGACGAAGACGGTGACGACGACCTGCCCGTCCGGGCCCGCGGCCGCGCGTGCGGTACGGATCAGGGCGGCGTGGCCCTCGTGCAGGGCGCCCATGGTCATGACGACGGCCCGCGGTCCCTTGCGGGGCGCGAACGCGGCGAGCTCGGCGGCCGTACGGAGAAGGGCAGCCGCGGCGGCGGTGCCGGGTGTGCGGGGCGGCGCGGCGGCGCGCGGCGTACCGGTCGCACCGGGCCTGCCGGTCGTGTGGGTCATCGGGGCTCCTGTGATCCGGTGCCGCCCGTGGTGCCGGTGCCGTCGGCCAGGACACCGAGCAGGTCCTCGGCCAGCTCCGGCTTGAGCATGCCGTGGGCGAGTGCGCGGTCGGCGGTGGCGCGGGCCATCGCGACATAGCCGGCCACGGCCTGCGGAGCGTGCGCGCGCAGCTCGCCGATGTGCGCCGCTACGGTGCCGGCGTCACCGCGGGCCACGGGGCCGGTCAGGGCCGCGTCGCCGGAGCGCAGGGCGTTGTCGAGCGCGGCGCCGAGGAGGGGGCCGAGCATCCGGTCGGGGGCCGCGACCCCGGCCGTGCGCAACAGCTCCATCGACTGGGCGACCAGGGTGACCAGGTGGTTCGCGCCGAGGGCGAGCGCCGCGTGGTAGAGCGGGCGGGACTCCTCCGCGATCCATTCGGGCTCGCCCCCCATCTCGATGACCAGCGCCTCGGCGGCGAGCCGCAGCTCCTCGGGGGCGGTCACGCCGAAGGAGCAGCCGGCCAACCGCTGGACGTCGACGGTGGTGCCGGTGAACGTCATCGCCGGGTGCAGGGCGAGCGGCAGGGCTCCGGCCCGCAGCGCCGGGTCCAGCACCTTCGTCCCGTACCGCCCGGACGTGTGGACGATCAGCTGTCCCGGCCGTACCGCGCCGGTCTCGGCGAGGCCCTCGACCAGGCCGGGCAGGGCGTCGTCGGGGACGGTCAGCAGCACCAGCTCGGCACGCGCGAGGACCTCGGCGGGCGGCACCAGCGGTACGTCGGGGAGCAGGGCGGCCGCCCTGCGCACGGACGCGTCGGAGACGCCCGACACGGCGACCGGTCGGTGCCCGGCGAGCTGCAGGGACGCGGCGAGAGCGGGGCCGACGCGGCCCGCGCCCACGACGCCGACCGTGAGGCGGGCGGGGCGGTCCCTCGCGTCGAGGGGCTCCTTGGGGACTGTTGCATTCACGCGGCGGTGACCTTCCGTTCCAGTCCGCGGGGGGTACCGGACGATTCCTCTGCATGCTACGCCAGCGTTTCGTCCGGGTTCCTGGCTGTCCACAGCCTGTGGGAAAAGTCCGGCGGGGCGCGACCCGAGGCCTGTGGGCCCGGAATTCGTTCGGGCCCGATCCGCACTCTGCGTGATGATCGTCCCATGACAGACACGCCGGACACGGATCAGCGGGTACGACAGCCACAGGCGCGGGACGGGGCGCGGGACGGCACAGAGGAGGTCGGGCGGGCCGAGGAGGCTCCGGCGCACGAGCCGGACCCGTCGCGGGAGGATGCGCGGCGGTTGCGCAGGTTGAACGCCTGGCGTGCGGCGGAGCGGGTCCTGATCAGGCCGCCCATGCACCTTCCGCTCGGCGAGCGGCTGGCCGGGCTGGCGGCGGGGGCGGGATCGGTCACCGATCTCGACCGTCCCACGGACATCTACGGCGACGGCGTCGTCGCCGAACTGGAGGCGCGGATCGCGGACCTGCTGGGCATGGAGGCCGCGGCGTTCTTCCCGACCGGGACGATGGCGCAGCAGGTCGCGCTGCGGTGCTGGGCCGGGCGGACCGGCAATCCCGCGGTGGCGCTGCACCCCCTGGCCCATCCCGAGGTGCACGAGCGCGGCGCGCTGGGGGCGGTGAGCGGGCTGCGTACCGTCCATCCGACCTCCGAGCCCCGGCTGCCCACGGCGCGGGAGATCCAGGACTTCGCCGAGCCGTTCGGCACGCTGATGCTGGAGCTGCCGTTGCGCGACGCCGGTTTCGTCCTGCCGACGTGGGAGGAGCTGGAGACCGTGGTGGCGGCCGCCCGGGAACGCGATGCGGTGGTGCACTTCGACGGCGCGCGGCTGTGGGAGTGCGCCTCCCACTTCGGGCGCGAGCTGCCGGAGATCGCGGCGCTGGCCGACAGCGTGTACGTCTCGTTCTACAAGACCCTCGGCGGAATCTCCGGGGCCGCGCTGGCCGGGCCCGAATCGCTGATCGAGGAGGCCCGCACCTGGCGTCACCGGTACGGCGGGCAGCTCTTCCAGCAGTTCCCGGCGGCGCTCGCCGCTTTGATCGGCCTGGACCGGGAGCTGCCGAGCCTGCCGTCGTACGTGGCACAGGCGAAGGTGGTGGCCGGGGCACTGGCCGAGGGCTTGTCGGCGGCCGGCGCCGGGTGGTTCCGGGTGCATCCGGAGCCGCCGCACACGCATCAGTTCCAGGTGTGGCTGCCGTACGGGGCGGATGTCCTGACGGAGGCGTCGGTGCGGCAGGCGGAGGAGACGGGCGTGGCACTCTTCCGCAACTGGTACCCGGCGGCTGCCGGGCCGCCCGGGGTGTCGTTCACCGAAGTCACGGTGGGACGGGAAGGCCTGGAGTGGACGGCGGGGGACGTACGGGAGGCAGTCGCGGAGTTCGTGAAGCGGCTGACCTGACAGGGGGGTGGCCGGGCCGGCCGGGAGGCCGGCCGGGTGGCCGGACCCGTCTGCCCCTGGGGCGCCGCCCGGCACGGTTCCGTCCTCAGACGCCGCACCGGCCGGCGGCACCGGAGCGGCCGGCGCGGTGGCGTCGGGTGAACAGCGCCCGCAGCGCCGTCCGCCACCGGCGGCGCGCCGGGCGGCCCGCGATCACCGCGTCGAATCGGCGCCGGTCGCGTGCCTCGCGCACCACTCCCCAGTCGTGCCGTCCCGGCAGTGGAGGCGGCAGTTCACCTCGCTGAGCCGCACGGTAGCTGTCGATCATGTGCTGCTGAATGGCGTCCATGGCCTCAGCGTGGGCCGGGCGCGGCCCGTCCGGCCCACCGATTGACGACCACCGTCAAATGGCACGTGGCCTTCGGCGCGCACCCCGCACCATGGAGGGGTGAGCGTGCACATCGACATCGCCGGGCTGACGCCCGAGAGCATCGTCTTCGAGACCTCCCCCCTCGCCGAGCTGGGGCTCGCCCTGCACGCCCTCTCCGAGCCGGGGCACCACCCGGGGCTGCACGGCTGGGCGACGGCGACCGCCAGCGCGCTGGAACCCGACCTCGCCGACCGGCTGCACGAGGCCGAGTTCCTGTGGCGCAACACGTTCTCGGACGTCTTCCTGCCGTTCGCCGGGGTCCGCGGCGGGAACGGCAGGACGGGCGCGAACCTCGCCGAGGACCTGGACATCCTCGACCGGCTGGACGACGAGCGGTTCGTCGCCGCCGCCCTGGAGTTCACCTGCTCCAGCCTGTACGGGCTGGGCGCGCCCTCCCCGCTCTGCGACCCGACGATGCGCGCCCGCGCCCTGGACATGGCGGCGGCGCGCGGCCCCCAGCAGGTGGAGTTCGCCCAGCAGTTGCTGGCCGACCCCGCCCCCCTGCGCCGTTGGATCCGCCGCCTGTTCGAGGACTGCGACCAGGCGTTCTTCTCCGACACCTGGCGGCGGGTGCAGGTCCAGCTGGTCGCCGACGCCCGGCACAAGACGGATCTGCTGCGCCGCAAGGGGCTCCGCGAGGCAATGGGCGCGGTGTCCACGGCGCTGTCGCTCGACGAGGCCGGGACCCGGATCAGCGCCGACAAGCTCACCGAGGGCCGGGCCCATGCCGCCGACCCGGCCGTCGGCCGCCCCGGACTCACCCTTGTCCCGTCCGCCTTCGGCTGGCCGCACCTGAACCTGCTGCACGCGCCGGGCTGGCGCCCGGTGATCCACTACCCGGTGCACCGCCCCGAGCTGTCCTCCCCCGCCTCCGTGGAACTGCTCCAGCTGCGCATGGAGGCGCTGGCCCACCCGATGCGGATGCGCCTGTGCCGCCATCTCGCCCGGTCCGCGTACACGACCGGCGAGCTCGCCGACACGTACGGCATCACGGCGCCCGAGGTCTCCCGGCATCTCGCGGCGCTGAAGAAGGCGGGCCTGGTCACCACCAGGCGGCGCGGCCGGTACGTCCAGCACCAGCTGGACCTGACCGTGGTGGCCCGGCTCGGCAGCGACTTCCTGGAGGGCATCCTGCGCTGAGAGCCTGTCGGCCGGGTCAGCCCGCCCCGCCCCCGCCTGCCCTGACCAGCCCCGTCTCGTACGCGAGGACGACGACCTGCACCCGGTCGCGCAGGTTCAGTTTGGTGAGGATGCGGCCCACATGCGTCTTCACGGTCGCCTCGGAGAGCACCAGGCGGGCCGCGATCTCGCCGTTCGACAGGCCCTGCGCGACCAGCAGCATCACTTCGCGTTCGCGTTCGGTGAGCTTGGCGATGCCCTTGTGCTGCGGCTCGCTGTTGCCGCTCGGCAGCATCGGTGAGAAGCGGTCGAGCAGCCGGCGGGTGGTGGACGGGGCGACCACGGCGTCGCCGCTGTGCACGGAGCGGATGGCGGCGAGCAGTTCGCCGGGCGGCACGTCCTTGAGCATGAAGCCGCTGGCTCCGGCCTTCAGCCCGGAGAAGGCGTACTCGTCGAGGTCGAACGTGGTCAGGATGAGCACCTTGGGCGCACCGGGCTGCGCGCAGATGCGCCGGGTGGCCTCGACACCGTCGAGCCTCGGCATCCGGACGTCCATCAGCACCACGTCGACGGCGGTGGCGCGCAGGACCTCGATCGCCTCCGCGCCGTCGCCGGCCTCGGCCACGACGTCCATGTCCGGCTGGGCGGCGAGCACCATCCGGAAGCCGGTGCGCAGCAGCACCTGGTCGTCGACGAGCATCACGCGGATGGCCATGAGGTGTCCTGTCTCCTGTCTGTCCAGCGAAAATCCGAAGGTCTAGTGGGCCGGCTTGAGCGGCAGCAGTGCGCTGATCCGGAACCCGCCGCCGGGGCGCGGCCCGGCGTCCAGCGTGCCGCCGACCATGCCGACCCGCTCGCGCATACCGATCATCCCGTGGCCCGCGCCGTCGGCGCCGCCGTCCTCGTACAGCTCGTGCGCCGCGCCCCGCCCGTCGTCCTCGACCAGCAGTCCGAGGCCGTCGTCGAAGTAGACCAGCCGCACACTGGCCCCGGCGTCCGGGCCACCGTGCTTGCGGGTGTTGGTCAGGGCCTCCTGCACGATGCGGTACGCGGTCAGCTCCACCCCGCTGGGCAGCGGGCGGGCCGTGCCCTCGATCTTGAAGTCGACGGCCAGGCCGGTCTGCCTGACCTGCTCGATGAGGTCCTCGATCTGCTCGACGTCGGGCTGCGGGACGTACTCCCCGCTCTCCTTGGCGTCTCCGGTCCGCAACACCCCGAGCAGCCGCCGCATCTCGGCGAGTGCCTGCCTGCCGGTGCTGGAGATGGTCTCCAGGGCCTGCCGGGCCTGGTCGGGGGCCGTGTCCATGACGTACGCCGCGCCGTCCGCCTGCACCACCATCACCGAGACGTTGTGCGCGACGACGTCGTGGAGCTCGCGGGCGATACGGGCCCGCTCGGCGGCCACCGCGACCTTCGACTGCGCCTCGCGCTCCCGCTCCAGCCGGGCCGCGCGTTCCTCCAGCTGGTCGAAGTACGCGCGCCGGGTGCGCATCGAGTCGCCGAGCACCCAGGCGAGCACGAACGGCACGGTCATCACGACGACGACGAAGGCCTGCTGCGGCCAACCGGTCTGGGGCACGTCCTGCGGCCAGCGCAGCTGGGAGATTCCGGCCGCGCTCAGGCTGCAGACCAGCGCGAGCCGGGACGCCCAGCGCTGCCCGATGGTGGCCACGGTGAAGACGATCACCAGCATCGCGAAGTCCGCGACGCCCGGCTTGACCCCGAACACCACCTGCACGACGCCCACCGCGACGGTGAGCAGCAGCATCTTCTCCGGCGCGCGCCGACGCAACGCGACGACAGTGCAGAGGCCGATGCCGATCAGCAGGGCAGCAAGCCGCTCACCGGCACTGCCCGCCTGCTCCACCGTGGACAAGCCGGAGAGCCCGAGGAGGAAGACAGCCCAGAAGCTGTCGACGCCCGTCGGGTGTCTGCGGATGAAGTCGTAGAGGCGCTGCACGTAACCCAGCGTAGGGACAGGCGGTGGGTGCACGGGTCAGCCGAAGGGCCGATCCAGCTCCTGGGACCGTACTCCCCAAGGTGGAGACTTGGGAACGTGACGGATGAGTGGCGTGGGTGGCAGGAGGCGGCAGAGGCCGCTTTGTACGGAGACGGGGGGTTCTACCGGAGCCCCGAGGGGCCGGCGGGCCACTTCCGTACCTCCGTCCACGCGTCCTCGCTGTTCGCCTCGGCCGTCGCCCGGCTGCTGGTCCGGACGGCGCGGGAGCTGGGCACCGGCTCGGTCGATCTGGTGGACCTGGGCGCGGGGCGGGGCGAACTGCTGACGGGGGTGCTGGCCGCGCTGCCGGCCGCGGGGGCCGGTGGTCCGGACGTGCGGGCGTACGCCGTGGAGCTCGCCGCGCGCCCGGCCGGTCTGGATCCCCGGATCACGTGGTGCGCCGAACCCCCACGGGGAACCCACGGGCTGCTGTTCGCCAACGAATGGCTGGACAACGTCCCCACCGAGGTCGCCGAAACCGACGCGGACGGCGTCGACCGGTACGTCCTCGTGCGGACGGCGGACGGTGCGGAACGGCTGGGCGAGCCGGTGACCGGGGCGGATGCCGAGTGGCTGCGCCGCTGGTGGCCGTCGGCCGGGCCGGGCAGCCGGGCGGAGATCGGCCGCCCGCGCGACGAGGCCTGGGCACGGGCGGTGTCCTCGCTGGCCGGGGGCCTCGCGGTGGCGGTGGACTACGCCCACACACGGGAGGCCCGGCCGCCCTTCGGCACCCTGACCGGCTTCCGGTCCGGCCGCGAGGTGCGGCCGGTGCCGGACGGCAGCTGCGACCTCACCTCGCACGTGGCACTGGACGCGTGTGCCGCGGCGGCCGGGGCCGACGCACCGCCCGAGGTGCTGACGCAGCGCGAGGCGCTGCGCCGCCTCGGAGTCGACGGCGGGCGCCCACCGCTGTCCCTGGCGTCGACCGACCCGGCCGGATACGTGCGGGCCCTCGCCTCGGCGGGCGAGGCGGCGGAGCTGACGGCCCGGGGCGGCCTCGGCGACTTCGGCTGGCTGATGCAGCGCAAGGACGGCCCCGGCGGAGTCTGAGAGCCTGTCGGGGCGGAGTCCCGGTTCCGGGAAGGGGCGGCGGGGAACGGTCGCGCACCCCACCCCGCACCGTCCATCACCCCGCCACTCAAGGAATACTGGCCGTATGACGGAGACGACAGTCGGCATCGGGAGCGCGGCGGAGAGCACCGACATGGTGCTCAACATCGGCCCCCAGCACCCCTCCACCCACGGCGTGCTCCGTCTGCGCATCGTCCTGGACGGCGAACGCATCCAGCACGCCGAACCGGTCATCGGCTACATGCACCGAGGCGCGGAGAAGCTCTTCGAGGCCCGCGACTACCGGCAGATCGTGATGCTCGCCAACCGCCACGACTGGCTGTCGGCGTTCTCCAACGAGCTGGGTGTCGTGATGGCCGTCGAGCGCATGCTCGGCATGGAGGTCCCGGAGCGCGCGGTCTGGACGCGCACCCTGCTCGCCGAGCTGAACCGGGTCCTGAACCATCTGATGTTCCTCGGCTCGTACCCGCTCGAACTCGGCGGGATCACCCCGGTCTTCTACGCGTTCCGCGAGCGCGAGGAGCTCCAGGCCGTGATGGAGGAGGTCTCCGGCGGCCGGATGCACTACATGTTCAACCGGGTCGGCGGCCTCAAGGAGGACCTTCCCGCGGGCTGGCTCGGCCGCGCCCGGGACGCCGTCGCCTCGGTCCGGTCCCGGATGGACGTGTACGACGACCTGGTGCTCGGCAACGAGATCTTCCGGGGCCGTACCCGCGGGGTGGGCGTGCTGTCCGCCGCGACCGTCCACGCGTACGGGGTGTCCGGGCCGATCGCCCGCGCCTCGGGGGTCGACTTCGATCTGCGACGCGACGAGCCGTATCTCGCGTACGGGGAGCTCCAGGACACGCTCAGGGTCGTCACCCGCACCGAGGGCGACTGCCTGGCCCGCTTCGAGTGCCTGCTGGAGCAGACGCACAACTCCCTGGATCTCGCGGACGCCTGCCTGGACCGGATGGCCGGCCTGGCACCCGGTCCGATCAACCAGCGGCTGCCCAAGGTCCTGAAGGCCCCCGAGGGCCACACCTACGCCTGGACCGAGAACCCGCTCGGCATCAACGGCTACTACCTGGTCTCCAAGGGCGAGAAGACCCCGTACCGGCTGAAGCTCCGCTCCGCCTCGTACAACAACATCCAGGCCCTCACCGAGCTGCTGCCGGGCACGCTGGTCGCCGACATGGTGGCGATCCTGGGCTCGCTCTTCTTCGTCGTCGGCGACATCGACAAGTAGGCCGTCCCGCGTGACCTACGAGATGGCGGTGCGCAGCTGCGCCACGTCCAGCTGCTCGGTCTCGTCGTGCGCGGTCAGGTCGATGACCTTGCCGACGGCCCGGTTCTCGGCCGATCCCGTACGGTGCGCGGCCAGCGCCTCCTCGCCCACCACGTCCGCGAGGTCCTCGTTCTGCACGGATTCGATCGCGGCACGTGCCTTCTGCGTACCGAAGAAGTCGAAGCTGCCCTGCGGCACCGGCTGGCGCCGGGAGGCCGCGTACGGCGCGACCGTGCTGGCGACCGGCACGGTACGGGTCGCGGGCAGCGCCGCGGCCGGCCGGGGCGCGGGAAGGGCGGTCGGCGGACGGAGGTGCCGCGCGTCCGACGGGTCCGCGGCGGCCGCGTGCTTCCCCTGCCGCTCCTCCGCCTCCCGGGCGCGCTCCGCGAGATCCCGCTTCCTGGCCTGCTCGGCGGTACGGCGCGCCTCCTGGAGGGCCCCGTTGCGCGAGAGGTCCTCCAGCGCCTGGGCGGCACGCAGATAGGCGGCCGGCGTCGGCGTGCTGCGCGCCGCGGGCAGTTCCCGGGGCGCGGCGGCTTCGAGCGCGAGCTGCCTGCGGCCCTCCAGCGCGCTGGCCCGACCGGTCTCGGCGTTGGCGTACCGACGCAGCAGCGCGGCGTGCTCACCGCGCAGGTTGGCGAGCTCCACGCGCTTGCGGCGCAGCTTCGTCTCCAGCCGTACGCGCAGTTCCCGCGACTCCTCCAGGTCCGACTCCAGCTCGGCCACACGCTCCTCGGCCCGCCATTCGTCGCCGGCGCGGGCGCGCGTCAGCTCGGCGACGCGACGGCCCGCTTCCCGGTCCCAGCTGCGCATCAGATACGCACCGGTCACAGCAGCGGCCGCCGCGGCGGTCACCAGACCGCGCAGGACCAGGGGCTCGGCGAGCAGCCAGGCGCCCCCGGCACAGAGGACCGAGACTCCGACGACGGCCGAAGGCGGAAGGATTCTGTGCAGAGGTGGCGAATGGCGATGACGTCCACGTGGCATGGCCTGAAATTTACCGTGTGTAGGAGGCACTTGGGGAGCCGCCCGCCAATCTGTTCCCGGCCGGTTACCTGACGGTCCCCAATCCCCCCGATCGCTACTTCTTGATGAGGCCCTTCGACCGCAGATAGTCCTTGGCCACATCGGCGGGCTTTGCGCGCTCCGCGTCGACCTTGCGGTTCAGTTCCGCCAGATCCTCGGTGGTGAGGGCCTTGGTGAGCTTGCCGAGCGCGTCGGCGACATCCTGGGAACCCGCGTCCTTGGCATTGACGACCGGCAGAACGTTGTCCGCGTTCTGGAGCTTCTTGTCGTCCTCCAGAAACACCAGTCCATAGCTGTCCAGCACCGCGTCCGTGGTGGTGGTGAGGACCAACTGGTCCTTGCCGTCCTTGACCGCCTGCTTGGACTGCGGCGTACCGACTCCCTTGGGGTCGATACCGGTGACATTGACGCCGTACGTCTTCTTCAGACCCGGCGCGCAGAACGGCCGCACCTCGCACTCGTCACCCGCCGCGATCTTCACTTCGGCCTTCGACCTGCCGAGATCCGAAAGGGACTTGAGCTTGTGCTCGGCGGCGAATTCCTTCGTCACCGCGAAGGCGTTCTGGTCGACGGCCGCGCCGGCCGGGAGCGCCTTCAGCCCGCGCGGGGCCGCGAGCTTCTCCAGCGCCGCGACGGTGGCGGCCGTGTCACCGGAGGCGACCGGCTTCTTCTCGGCCTGCTTCGCGCCGTTCACCTTGGCATTGAGGAATTCCGCGATCGTCGCGGCGTATTCGGGGACGACATCGATCTCGCCCTTCTCCAGGGACGGTTCGTACAGTTCCCGGTTGGCCACCGTGGTGATCGAGGTGCTGTATCCGGCGTCGCCCAGGATCTGCGCGTACAGCTCCGCGAGCACCTTGGACTCGGTGAAGGACGCCGCGCCGACGACGAGCGAACCCTTCTTCCCGGAGCCGCCGCCGGAGTCGCCGGCGGACGCCGAGCCCCCCTTGTCCTTCTCCAGGCTGTCGCCGCCGCAGGCGGCGAGCGAGCCGGCCAGAGCGACCATGCCGATGACCGCGCCCGCTATTCGCGAGGTCTTGCTCATGAGTTGTCTCCGTCCACAACAACAGGAATGGTTCGAGAAGGGAATCCGGGATCGGGAGGGATCGCCGGGGCGCCGGGCACGCGAGGGCGTGTGCCCGACGGATGGACGTGACGGACGGGTGTGGGGGCCGTCATGCCGTCCCGCGACGTCGGCGCAGCGGTGACAGCATCCGGTCCAGGACCACCAGCACCGCCTCCACCAGCAGAGCGAGCACGGCGACGAGCAGCGCCCCCGCGACCACCTGCGGCGTGTTGTACGTGTTGAACCCCGCCGTGATGATCCGGCCGAGACCGCCCTGGCCGACCATCGCGGCGATCGTCGCCGTGGCGACCACCTGGACCGCGGCCGAGCGCAGCCCGGCCATGATCATCGGGTAGGCCAGCGGCAGCTCGACCCGTACGAAGAGCTGCCCCCCGGACATGCCCATGCCCCGCGCCGCCTCGGCCACCGACCGGTCGACCTCCGTCATTCCGACGTAGGCGTTGGTGAGCAGCGGCGGCACGGCGAACAGCACCAGCGCGATGACCGTCGGCACATATCCGGCGTTGCGCAGCGGCGAGACCATGAAGAGGGCCAGCACCGCGAAGACCGGAATCGCCCGCCCCACATTGGAGAGGTTGACCGCCAGCGCGCCCCCCTTCCCGATGTGCCCGAGGTACAGCGCTACCGGCAGCGCGATGAGGCAGGCCAGGGCGAGCGCGACACCGCTGACGTACAGATGCTCCCCGAGCCGGTGCGCCGCACCGCTCTCCCCCGACCAGTTGGCGCCGGTGGTGAGCCATGTCCAGGCCTCGCCGAGAACTCCCATGGTTCAGACCGCCTTTGCCGTGGCGCCCGCGTGCGTGGCGCGTATCCGGGTCCAAGGGGTCATCAGCCGCTGAAGGCCCAGCAGCAGCAGATCCGCGACGACCGCGAGCAGCACGCACAGGACCGAGGCGGCGAGCACCTGCGCCTTGAAGAAGCTGGGCAGGGCGTCGCCTATGAGGTTGCCGAGGCCGCCTCTGCCGATGATCGATCCGACCGTCGTCAGCGCGATCGTGGAGACCGTGGCGATCCGCACACCGGCCATCAACGCTGGCATGGCGAGCGGGACTTCGACCTCCCACAACAGGCGCACCGGCCCGTATCCCATACCCTTCGCGGCTTCCTTCGCCTCCTGCGGCACCGCTTCGAGGCCGGCCAGGATGTTCCGCACGAGAATGGTGAGCGAATACAGCACCAGGCCGGTGACGACCAGCGCCGCGGAGAGTCCGAACAACGGCAGCAGCAGCGAGAACATGGCGAGCGAGGGCACGGTGTAGAGCACCGTCGTCAGCCCGAGCACCGGTCCGGCGAAGCGACGGCTGCGACGGGCGAGCAGCGCCAGCGGAAAGGCCACCAGAAGTCCGATCGCCACCGAGACGGCGGTGATCCAGATGTGCTGGACCGCCGCATCGGTCAACTCCTGGCTGCGGGAACGGAGATACTCCCCGCAGATCCAGTCGTTCGTCACCATGCAGTTCTGTGCGGCAGCCATCCGTCCCCCACCTCCCGATTACCGCCTCGTAGCGATCTCTGGCGACCCTATCCCCGACCACTGACAATCGCCGAAGCCGTTGTATTCCAGCAACATGTCCTTCACAGAACACGCGCGACAATGGGGAACCATGATCCGTTTCGAGCACGTCACCAAGCGGTACGCGGACGGCACCACCGCCGTCGACGACCTTTCCTTCGAGGTCGCCGAGGGTGAACTGGTCACGCTCGTCGGACCGTCGGGCTGCGGCAAGACGACCACCATGAAGATGGTGAACCGGCTGATCGAACCGACCGAGGGACGGATATTCCTCGCCGGGGACGACATATCCGCCATCGACCCCGTTCGGCTGCGCCGCCGTATCGGCTATGTGATCCAGCAGGTGGGGCTCTTCCCGCACCGTACGATCCTGGAGAACACCGCGACCGTTCCCCATCTCCTCGGCTGGAAGCGGGGAAAGGGCCGTGAGCGCGCGGCGGAACTTTTGGACCTTGTCGGACTTGATCCTTCCGTTTATGGCGACCGCTATCCGGAACAGCTCTCCGGCGGTCAGCGCCAACGCGTGGGCGTGGCCAGGGCACTGGCCGCGGATCCGCCGGTGCTGCTGATGGACGAGCCTTTCGGCGCGGTCGACCCCGTCGTACGGGAACGCCTGCAGAACGAATTCCTGAAACTCCAGGCGCAGGTCCGCAAAACCGTGCTGTTCGTCACGCACGACATCGAGGAAGCGGTCCGGCTCGGTGACCGCATCGCCGTCTACGGACAGGGATCCATCGAGCAGTTCGACTCCCCGGCGACCGTGCTCGGCTCGCCGGCCACCTCCTACGTCGCGGACTTCGTCGGCGCCGACCGCGGGCTCAAGCGGCTCTCCGTCACCCCCATCGAGGAGGGCGACCTGGACCAGCCGCCGGTCGTCCACCTCGACGACTCCCTGGCGAGGGCGACCGAACGGCTGCGGGCCGAGGGGGCGCGCTGGGCCGTCGTCCTGGACGGCGAGGACAATCTGCACGGCTGGATCCCGGCCGACAGCCCCGCCGACGGGACCGAGGACACGGTGCGCGCCCACGCCCGCAGGATGGAGGCGTGGCTGCCCGTCGGCGCCCCGCTCAAGCAGGCGTTCGCCACCATGCTCCAGCACGACGCCGGCTGGATCGCCGTCATCGACAAGGAGAGCACCGGCCGCTTCCTCGGCGTGCTCACCCCGGCCCGGCTCCATGAGGCGCTGCGCCGCTCGATCGACGCGGACGCCCAGGACGTCCCGCGCGCCGAGGTCGCCGTCGAGACAGTGGAGAGCTTCGCCAAGACCGCCGCACGCTGAGCCGGGAACCGGACCGGGCCGGAAGCGGGCCGGACCGGGCCGGAAAGCGGAACGCGCCGGGCCGGGCCGGCTCGGGAACCGGGCCCGGCTCAGTTCTCGCTGAGCCGGCTGCTCATCCAGTCCAGCGCCGAAGGGATCTCCCGTCGCCAGGTGTTGAAGTTGTGCCCGCCGCTGTCGAGCACGATCGACGAGGCCTGGGCGGGCGGCTTCACCTTGTCGAGGAACCGCATCGTGGAGTGGTAGTTCCCCTCGCCGTGCTTGGAGGTCGTGACCAGGAAGGACGAGTCGGGCTGCGGCAGATTGTCCAGGCTCCACATCAGATCGGAGCGGTTGCGCGCGTCCTGGTCGCCGTGGAAGAGGTCACCGGTCGTCGGGTCCTCGGCCGCCTTGTAGTACGCGGAGAGCCCGGCGCTCGCGGCGAACCGGTCCGGGTGGTGGAGTCCTATCTTCAACGCACAGTAGCCACCGGTCGAATTGCCCATGATGCCCCAGTTTCGCGCCAGCTTTCCGACCCGGTACTCGTCCGAGACCGCCCGCGGCACGTCCGTGCCGAGGAACGTCTCGGTCTGCGGCCCGCCCTTTATGTTCACGCACTCGGTGTCCCTCGGCGGCGCCACCGTCGGCCGCAGCATCACCAGGATCATCGGCTGGGCCCGTCCGGCCTTCACCCGATCGTGTGCCGTCCGCGGGTACCGAAGGCCCTTCAGAAGGTTCTCCGAGACGCCCGGGTAACCGGTCAGGACGACGACCGCGGGGAACTTCCGGCGGGCGAACGCCGGCTGAAAGTACTCCGGCGGCAGATACACGTACGCCGAACTCTCGATCTTCGATTCCCGACCCGCTATGACGACCTTGTCGATCCGCCCGTTCCTCGTGGGCAGCGAACCGCCCGGCCCGTCCGGCCGCTGTATCCCGACCCGGACGATGTTCTTGGAGGCCAGGGCACCGGCCGCGCGGTCCGTGACCACACCCAGCTCCTGCTTCTGGCCGAACAGATCGGCCCAGGACCCGTAGAAGAGGAACGAGTTGTTCGCCACCAGTCCGACGGAGACAAAGACCGTCACCTGGGTCGCCAGCAGCAGACCGACCCTGCCGAACACCGCGGACACACTGCGCCGGGCCAGCCGTGGCCAGAGCCAGACCGTGGCAGCGAAGAACACCACGGCCAGCATGATGGCGGCAGCCAGGAACGCCTTGCTGGTAAGACCCATGAGGGGGTGAGCTTTCTTGTCTGGAATTTTCCGGCCGGTGGGTGAACCCCCGGCCCGGAAGCCTCGTCCTACAGGTCGCACATCGTCCGGAGTGCCACGGCCGAAGGACTCAAGAATCTCTCGCGGAACCACGGGAAGCGATGTCTGTCACGCTAGATGGGGATAAATCAGGATCGGTTCCGAGCCCCGTACGCAAGTTCGTACGCGGCCCGCGGCCCGAATCCGTACCGACGCTGGTCGGTACCGCCTGCGCCGTCGTCGGCCTGATCGACGTGGCCGCGGGCGTCTTCCCGCGCTTCCGGCACAGCCGGATGCACACCCTCGCCGAGGTGCTCCCCGGCGCCCTCGGACCGTTCGCCGCCGCCCTCTCCCTGAGCGCGGGGGTCCTGCTGCTGCTCCTCGCCCACGGCCTCAAGCGACGCAAGCGGCGGGCCTGGCGAGCGGCAGCCCTGCTGCTGCCGGCCGGCGCGCTGGCGCAGTTCGCCTACCGGCACTCCGTCATCGGCACGCTCGTCTCACTGGCGCTCTGCCTCCTGCTGGTCCGCCATCGCGGCGAATTCGCCGCGCTTCCCGATCCCCGGAGCCGCTGGCGCGCTCTGGCCAACTTCGTGCTCCTCGGTGCGGGTTCGCTGGGCCTCGGCCTGATCATCGTCAGCGTCCACCCCGGCCGCATCGTGGGAAGCCCCAGCGTCGCCGACCGGCTCCAGCACGTGCTGTACGGGCTGTTCGGATTCGAAGGCCCCGTCGAGTACGCCGGGGTCACCTCCTCGACCGTGGCGTACTCACTCGGCGCCCTCGGCCTGCTGACCGCCGTCACCACCATCTACCTCGCCTTCCGCCCCGAGCACCCGGCCGCCCGCCTCACCGAGGACGACGAGGCCCGGCTGCGCACGCTGCTGGCGAAGCACGGCGGCCGCGACTCGCTCGGCCACTTCGCGCTCCGCCGCGACAAGGGCGTCGTCTTCTCGCCCAGCGGCAAG
This sequence comes from Streptomyces sp. NPDC047515, assembly GCF_040643055.1. Lineage (NCBI taxonomy): Bacteria > Bacillati > Actinomycetota > Actinomycetes > Kitasatosporales > Streptomycetaceae > Streptomyces > Streptomyces sp. NPDC047515. Next base: position 114,678 of record NZ_JBEYTM010000013.1, on the reverse strand, counting down.
GCCGCCGTCTGCTACCGCGTCGTCTCCGGGGTGATGCTGGCGAGCGGCGACCCGATCGGCGACGTGGAGGCCTGGCCGGGCGCCATCGAACGCTTCATGGACGAGGCCAGGGCCCACTCCTGGACCCCGGCCGTGATGGGCTGCAGCGAGACCGGCGGCGAGGTCTGGACCCGCGAGACGGGACTGGACGCGCTGGAACTCGGCGACGAGGCGGTGGTGGACGTCGCGGATTTCTCGCTCGCCGGGCGCGCGATGCGCAACGTACGCCAGATGGTGAAGCGCATTGAACGTCTTGGCTACGAGACCCGGGTCCGGCGCGTCCGTGACATCGACGAGGCCGAACTGGCCCGCATCCGGCGGGCCGCCGCCGACTGGCGCGGCACCGACAACGAGCGCGGCTTCTCCATGGCGCTCGGCCGGATCGGCGACCCGGCCGACGGGGACTGTGTCATCGCCACCGCCCACAAGGCCGACGAGCACACCGCCGACTCCCCGTACGGCGACCTGAAGGCCGTGCTCCACTTCGTTCCGTGGGGCGGCGACGGCATGTCCCTCGATCTGATGCGCCGCGACCGCTCCGCCGATCCCGGCATGAACGAGCTGCTGATCGTCGCCGCCCTCCAGTCCGCCTCGCAGCTCTCCGTCGAGCGTGTCTCGCTGAACTTCGCGATGTTCCGCTCGGCGCTCGCCCGCGGCGAGAAGCTGGGCGCGGGACCGGTGCTGCGGACCTGGCGCGGACTACTGATCTTTCTGTCGCGCTGGTTCCAGATCGAGTCGCTGTACAAGTTCAATGCCAAGTTCCAGCCCCGCTGGGAGCCGCGCTTCGTGGTCTACCGCACCGCCGGCGACCTGCCCCGCATCTCCCTCGCGGCGATGCAGGCCGAGGGCTTCGTGAACCTGGCGCTGCCCCGTCCCTTCGCCCGCCGTTTCCCGCGCCGCCGGGCCCGCCCCTGCGCCCACACCCCGCCGCCCGGCCAGGAGCACCACGCCCGCGCGGCATAACAGCACGCCGGATCGGCCTACGCTGGTCGCATGAGTACGTTGCGTGGACGAGGCACGGTCCAAGGCCTGCCGGAGTGGGACCGCTGTGCGGTCATGGGTGTCGTCAATGTGACCCCGGACTCCTTCTCCGACGGGGGCCGCTGGTTCGACGCCACGGCCGCGATCAAACACGGCCTCGACCTGGTCGCCGAGGGCGCCGACCTGATCGACGTCGGCGGCGAGTCGACCCGTCCGGGCGCCAGCCGGGTGGACGCGTCGGAGGAGCTGCGGCGCGTGGTCCCGGTGGTCAAGGGTCTGGCGTCCGAAGGGGTCACGGTCTCCGTGGACACCATGCGGGCCCGTGTCGCCGACGAGGCGATCACGGCCGGGGCCGCCCTGGTCAACGACGTCAGCGGCGGCCTCGCCGACCCGGACATGGTCCGGGTCGTCGCCGCGGCCGGCGCGCCGTTCGTCGTGATGCACTGGCGCGGCTTCAGCGAGTCCATGAACAGCCGGGCGGTCTACGCGGACGTCGTCGCCGAGGTCGTCACGGAACTGCGGGAGCGGATGGACGCCGTGGTCGCGGGCGGAGTCGCCCCGGAACGGATCGTGATCGACCCCGGGCTCGGCTTCGCCAAGGACGCCGGCCACGACCTCTCCCTGGTCGCCCACCTCGACGAACTGCGTGCCCTGGGCCGACCGCTGCTGGTCGCCGCCTCCCGCAAACGCTTCCTCGGCCATGTGCTGGCCGGTGAGGGCGCGGCGCCACCCCCCGCGCGCGAACGCGACGCCGCCACCGCGGCGATCTCCGCGCTCTCCGCCCGCGCGGGTGCCTGGGCCGTCCGGGTCCACGAGGTCCGGGCCACGGCCGACGCCGTACGGGTCGCCCGCGCCGTCGAAGGTGCCGCATGAGCAGGCCCCGCGACGAACACGCGGAGGCGGCCGCCGACATCGCGGCCGTCGAACAGGCCAACACCTCCTTCTACGAGGCGATGGAGCGCGGCGACTTCGAGGAGCTCTCGGGCCTCTGGCTGCCGGGCGAGGATCTCACCGTCTCCTGCGTCCATCCGGGCTGGCCGGTGCTCACCGGCCGCGGCGAGGTGCTGCGCAGCTACGCCCTGATCATGGCGAACACCGAGTACATCCAGTTCTTCCTGACCGACGTCGGGATCTCGATGACCGGCGACACGGCGCTGGTGACCTGCACCGAGAACATTCTCAGCGGCGGCCCGGCGGAGGACGGCAACGCACTCGGACCGCTGGTCGGCCAACTCGTCGTAGCCACCAATGTGTTCCGGCGCACCCCGGACGGCTGGAAGCTCTGGTCCCACCACGGCTCGCCCGTACTGACCGAGTCCGACGAGGACGAGGACGAGGAATCCCCCTCCTGACCGAGGCATCCGCCCGACGGGAGGTTGGAATCCGGGTCCGCGGGTAGTAGCGGCTACCAGCCCCCCGCGAGGTCCTGCCCACAGCCCCCCGCGGGCGAGCACTGTCGGTGCTCGCAGGTAGATTCGGAAGAGAGCACCTCGCCGTCCGCACGCGGCCCCGTGTCTCTACGCCCTACGACAGCAGGAGTGATTCGCGTGGATCGTGTCGCGCTGCGCGGCCTCAAGGCCCGTGGACACCATGGCGTCTTCCCCCGGGAACGGGAAGAGGGACAGACGTTCATCGTGGACCTGGTGCTCGGCCTCGACACCCGCCCCGCGGCAGCCGCCGACGACCTGACGAAGACCGTGCACTACGGCGTCGTCGCCGAGGAGGTCGTCGACGTGGTGCAGGGAGAACCGGTCGATCTGATCGAAACGCTCGCGGAGCGCATCGCCCAGACGTGCCTCAAGCACGAAGGAGTCAAGGAGGTGGAGGTGGTGGTACACAAGCCCGATGCGCCGATCACCGTTCCGTTCGACGATGTGACCATCACCATCACCCGGAGCCGAGTATGACTGCATTTTCTACCGAGGGGCAGAGCGACCCGACCGTACAGCCGGTGCCCGCCTCCGTGGTCGAGCAGGTGGACGCCGCGGACATCACCCTCTCCAATCCCAAACGTGCCGTGATCTCCCTGGGCTCCAACCTCGGCAACCGCCTGGAGACCCTCCAGGGCGCCATAGACGCCCTGGAGGACACCCCCGGCCTGCGGGTCAAGGCGGTCTCCCCGGTGTACGAGACGGAGCCCTGGGGCGTCGCTCCCGGTTCTCAACCCTCGTACTTCAACGCGGTGATCGTCGTGAAGACGACGCTTCCTCCGTCCTCGCTCCTGGAGCGCGGCCAGGCCATCGAGGAGGCCTTCGACCGGGTCCGTGAGGAACGCTGGGGCCCGCGCACCATCGACGTCGACATCGTGGCGTACGCGGATGTCGTCTCCGACGACCCGGTGCTCACCCTGCCTCACCCCCGGGCCCGTGAGCGGGCCTTCGTCCTCGCTCCGTGGCACGACGTCGACCCCGAGGCCCAGCTGCCCGGCGCCGGCCCCGTCGCGGAGCTGCTGGCCGGTGTCGGCCGGGACGGCGTACTGCCCCGGGCCGATCTGGAACTCCGTCTGCCCGAGTAGTCGTTAGGCTCGACGGACACGGATCACTGGCGATACGGACCGGTGGCGACACGGGCCACCGGCAGCGAAGGGCGGAGCACTCGGTGAAGCAACTACGGCTCGCGGTACTGGCCGGCCTCTTCGCCGCGGCCGGGGTGCTCTCATGGGGCGGCGCCCGCCTCTGGGACTCCGTCGGCAGCCTGCCGAGCGTTCCCCTCGCCGCGCCGATCGTGCTCGCGGTGATCGCGGCCATCCTGTTCGCCACGGCACTCTCCATCCGTTCCCGGCTGCGCGCCCAGCGCGAGCGCCGGCCGGGAGCCAAGGGCGTCGAGCCACTGATGGCGGCGCGGGCCGTCGTCTTCGGCCAGGCCAGCGCGCTCGTCGTCTCCCTGGTGTCCGGCATGTACGGCGGCACGGGCGTCTTCCTGCTCGGCTCCCTCGACATCTCCGCCCGCCGCGACCAGGCGATCTACGCAGGCTTCGCGGTCCTGGCCGGTATCGCGGTGGTGGCCGCGGCCCTCTGGCTGGAGCGCATCTGCAAGCTCCCGGAGGACGAGGACAACGACAAGAGCTCGGCGGCCGCGTAGGGACCACCGAGCTCTTCTCCCGCTGCCGTGCCGGAGCTCAGCGCGCCATGATCAGGCTCATGGCCTCGGCTCGCGTCGCGGGATCACGGAGCTGTCCCCGCACCGCCGACGTCAGCGTCTTCGCACCGGGCTTGCGGATGCCGCGCATCGACATGCACATGTGCTCGCACTCGATGACGACGATGGCCCCGCGCGGCTCCAGGATGTCCATGAGCGAATCGGCGATCTGGGTGGTGAGCCGCTCCTGGACCTGCGGCCGCCGGGCGTAGACGTCGACCAGGCGGGCCAGCTTCGAAAGGCCGGTGATCTTTCCGCTGGTCGCCGGGATGTACCCGACGTGCGCGACGCCCCGGAACGGCACCAGGTGGTGTTCGCAGGTGCTGAACACCTCGATGTCCTTGACCAGCACCATCTCGTCGTGGCCGAGGTCGAACGTGGTCGTCAGAACGTCCTCGGGCTCCTGGTAGAGACCCGCGAATATCTCCTTGTACGCCCGTGCCACCCGTCCCGGCGTCTCGCGCAGTCCTTCACGGTCCGGGTCCTCGCCCACGGCGAGGAGGAGTTCGCGAACGGCAGCCTCGGCCCGCTTCTCGTCGAACTCACCGATCGGACCCTGGCCCTCCAACGTCACCGGGTCGGTCATCTGTGCCTCGTTCCTCTGAGCTGTCACCCGCACCTACCTCCGTACGGGCGTACGAAAAAGCCGCGCCCCCACAGGCTAGAACCTGCGGAGGCGCGGCATCCATTCCGGGCCCGGTGAGGCCCCGTGACAGGGGCCACACCGGGGTCTCGGATCAGTTCTCCGGGCGGTCCTCCGGGATCACCTCGGTGGCCGGGACGGTGTCCGTGGGGACGACCGAGCCGTTCGCCGTGGTGGCGCCGTTGGTGAGGGCGAGCTCCTTCGGCGAGAGCACCGGCGGCCGCGTCGACGGGGTGCGTCGGGCGGAACCGGTCCAGGCCGGACGGGCCGGGCGCTTCACGATCGGGGCGAAGATCTCGGCGATCTCCTCCTTGCCGAGCGTCTCCTTCTCCAGGAGCTGGAGAACGAGGGCGTCCAGCACGTCGCGGTTCTCGACGAGGATCTCCCACGCGTCGTTGTGCGCGGTCTCGATGAGCCTCTTGACCTCTTCGTCGACGAGGGCCGCGACCTCTTCCGAGTAGTCGCGCTGGTGGCCCATCTCCCGGCCCACGAAGGGCTCGGTGTTGTCGCCGCCGAACTTGATCGCGCCGAGCCGCTCCGTCATGCCGTACTGCGTGACCATCGCGCGGGCCGTTGCCGTGGCCTTCTCGATGTCGTTCGCGGCACCGGTGGTCGGGTCGTGGAAGACCAGCTCCTCGGCCGCGCGCCCGCCCAGCATGTAGGCCAGCTGGTCGAGCATCTCGTTGCGCGTCGTGGAGTACTTGTCCTCCTCCGGGAGCACCATCGTGTAACCGAGGGCGCGGCCGCGGGAGAGGATCGTGATCTTGTGGACCGGGTCCGCCTGGGGGGAAGCCGCCGCGACCAGGGCGTGTCCGCCCTCGTGGTACGCGGTGATCTTCTTCTCCTTCTCGGACATGATCCGGGTCCGCTTCTGCGGGCCCGCCACGACGCGGTCGATGGCCTCGTCGAGCATCTTGTTGTCGATCAGCTTCAGGTTGCCGCGCGCCGTGAGGAGCGCCGCTTCGTTCAGCACGTTCGACAGGTCGGCACCGGTGAAGCCGGGCGTACGACGGGCAACGGCGCCGAGGTCGACGTCCTTGGCGACCGGCTTGCCCTTCTGGTGCACCTTGAGGATTTCGAGACGGCCCTGCATGTCCGGCCGGTCGACCGCGATCTGCCGGTCGAAGCGGCCCGGACGCAGCAGCGCCGGGTCGAGGATGTCCGGCCGGTTCGTGGCGGCGATCAGGATGACGCCGCCCTTCACGTCGAAGCCGTCCATCTCGACGAGCAGCTGGTTCAGCGTCTGCTCGCGCTCGTCGTGGCCGCCGCCCATTCCGGCACCGCGGTGCCGGCCGACGGCGTCGATCTCGTCGACGAAGACGATCGCCGGGGCGTTCGCCTTGGCCTGCTCGAAGAGGTCACGGACCCGGCTGGCACCGACACCGACGAACATCTCGACGAAGTCGGAACCGGAGATCGAGTAGAACGGGACGCCCGCCTCGCCCGCGACGGCGCGCGCGAGAAGCGTCTTGCCCGTACCGGGAGGCCCGTACAGCAGGACGCCCTTGGGGATCTTGGCGCCGACGGCCTGGAACTTCGCCGGCTCCTGGAGGAACTCCTTGATCTCCTGGAGCTCCTCGACGGCCTCGTCCGACCCCGCCACATCGGCGAACGTCGTCTTCGGGGTGTCCTTGGTGATCAGCTTGGCCTTGGACTTCCCGAACTGCATGACCCGGGAGCCGCCGCCCTGCATCTGATTCATCAGGAACAGGAAGACGACCACGATCAGGACGAAGGGCAGCAGCGAGAGGAGGATCGAGATGAACGGGGACTGCTTCGACGGCGAGACAGTGTAGCCCTTGTCGATCTTGCCGCTCTCGAACTTCTGCTGCAGCGTGTCGGCCAGCTGGACACCCTGGTCGCCGATGTAGCTCGCCTGGAACTTGCTGCCGGACTCGCCCGAGAGCTTCTGGTCCTTCTTCAACTCGATCTTGATGATCTGTTCGTCACCGGTGGTCAGCTTGGCCTGCGCCACCTGGTCCTTGCTGATCGCCTGGATCACCTTGCCGGTGTCCACCGATTTGTAGCCGCCGGACGAGCCGACGACCTGCATCAACACGACCACGGCGAGGACGGCCAGCACGATCCACATGACCGGCCCACGGAAGTATCGCTTCACGTCCATCCATACGGGGCGATGACGCCCCGTCCCTCCTGCCCGTAGGTAAATGCTGCTGTGAGAAAAGACTGTTCTTCGGACGGTACCCCAGCATTGTCACCCGCGACTGCCGGGGACGTCTGTCAAAACCCGCCTTCGAAGGGTCAACGGCGGGAATGCGGTGAAAGGTTCCCCGCCGTCCGTCCCGGTCGGGCCGGGCACCCCGGGGCCGGGCGGAAAACGCCGGGCGGGGAACGCCGGGCGGCGGTCAGCCGCCGTAGACGTGCGGGGCGAGCGTGCCGACGAAGGGGAGGTTGCGGTACTTCTCCGCGTAGTCCAGCCCGTATCCGACGACGAACTCGTTGGGGATGTCGAAACCGACCCACTTGCAGTCGAGCGCGACCTTGGCCGCGTCCGGCTTGCGCAGCAGGGTGCAGATCTCCAGGGACGCGGGCTCGCGCGAGCCGAGGTTCGACATCAGCCAGGACAGGGTCAGGCCCGAGTCGATGATGTCCTCGACGATCAGGACGTGCTTGCCCTTGATGTCGGTGTCCAGGTCCTTGAGGATCCGCACGACTCCGGAGGACTGGGTGCCCGCGCCGTACGACGAGACGGCCATCCAGTCCATGGTGACGGGGGTGGACAGCGCGCGCGCCAGGTCCGCCATCACCATCACTGCGCCCTTGAGGACGCCGACGATGAGCAGGTCCTTGCCCGCGTACTCCGCGTCGATCTTCGCGGCCAGCTCGACGAGCTTCGCGTCGATCTCTTCCTTGGTGAGGAGCACCGACTGAAGGTCGGTGCCCATGTCCTTCTCGTTCACCCGCGTCTCTTTCTTTGCCTGCCGGGTCCGGGGTGGTGCCCCGGCCCTGCGCGGCCGCTCGCCTGCATGTCAGCCGCTCGTGCTTCAGCTCTGCCGAATCACCAGTCTGCCACCCTGCCGCCGGGCTTCGACGCGGCCGGGCAGGTTGATGGCCCGCTGGCCCCGCCAGCCGGTGATCAGACGGTCGACTTCCTCGATGTGGCGGGCGAAGAGGGAACCGGGCGGGGAGCCCGCCTCCATGGCTGCCCGGCGCAGCACCCGGCGGCGTACGGCGGGCGGCAGCGCGTACAGCTTGGCGCACTCCAGCCGGCCCGAGTCGTCCCGCACGGTGCGGTCGGCCTCGGCGGCCCAGGTGTCCAGGGCGTCGGCGTCGTCGCGGGAGAGCTGCGCCGTACGGGCGAGGGCCTCGACGACTCCCTTGCCCAGCGCCTTCTCCAGGGCGGGCAGGCCCTCGTGGCGCAATCGGGAGCGGGTGTAGGCGGGGTCGATGTTGTGCGGGTCGTCCCAGACGGGCAGCGACTGGACGAGACAGGCCTTGCGGGCGGTCTGGCGGTCGAGCTGGAGGAAGGGGCGGCGGTAGCGGCCGGCCGGCCCCGACGCGGCGGCCATGCCGGAGAGCGAGCGGATGCCGGAGCCACGGGCCAGGCCCAGCAGCACCGTCTCCGCCTGGTCGTCACGGGTGTGGCCGAGCAGGACGGCGGCGGCGCCGTGCCGTTCGGCCGCCGCGTCCAGCGCGGCGTAGCGGGCGTCGCGGGCGGCGGCCTCGGGGCCGCCCTCCTGGCCGACCTGCACGGCGACGGACTCGACCGGGTCGAGATGCATCGCGGTGAGGCGGGCGACGACCTCGGCGGCCCGGGTGTCGGATCCGTCCTGGAGGCCGTGGTCGACGGTGATGCCGCCGGCCCGGACGTCGAGCTTGCGGGCCTCGAAGGCGAGGGCGGAGGCGAGTGCCATGGAATCGGCGCCGCCGGAGCATGCCACCAGCACGAGTGGGGTGTCGGGGCGATCGGGGAGCGGGGCGCGCTGCCTGCCCGCACCGGCTTCGGCGAGCTCGGGGTGCGGGGTGCGCCGGGTGTGTTCGGTGAGTACGTCGTGGAGTACGCGGCGGACCGCCAGGCGTATCGCCGCGACCGCAGGATGGGGACCCATGTCCGGTGCCCTTCGTGGAGTTCGGGAGAGGTTCCTCGGAGTGCCGGGACGGGAGAGTTCCGTCACTCAGAGTGCGTCGATGGTGACAGAGGCAAGCCGTCCATCGAGCATTGCACGCCTTCCCATGCCCCTACGGTCCCTCGGATGGGTGATTACCGGCGCGTTCTCATCCTGTCGTCCGCCGTCGGGCCCGTCGCGATCAGGACTCTGCCCTACGGTGCACCCTCGCGATCCAGTCGGCCGGCTTCGCGATCTCCGCCTTGGTCGGGAGGGTGTTCGGCGAGGTCCAGACCCGGTTGAAGCCGTCCATGCCGACCTCGTCGACCACGGCGCGGACGAATCGTTCGCCGTCCCGGTACTGGCGCAGTTTGGCGTCGAGGCCCAGAAGCTTGCGCAGCGCCTGGTCGAGGCGGCTCGCACCGCGCGCCCTGCGCTGCTGGAACTTCTCCCGGATCTCGCCGACGGAGGAGACGACCTCCGGGCCGACGCCGTCCATCACGAAATCGGCGTGCCCTTCGAGCAGGGACATCACGGCGGTGAGGCGGCCGAGGATCTCGCGCTGGGCGGGCGTCTGGACGAGCTCGACGAGGCTGCGGCCGCCGTCCTCGCCGTCCTCTCCCTCGGGGCGGCCCCCGGCCAGGGACTGGGCGGCCTCGCGGAGCCGTTCCAGCACGGTCACGGGGTCGACATCGGTCTCTTCGAGGAATGACTGGATCTCGCCCTGCAGATGGTCGCGGAGCCAGGGCACCCCGGTGAACTGGGTGCGGTGGGTCTCCTCGTGGAGGGCGACCCAGAGCCGGAAGTCGTGCGGGTCGACCTCCAGCTCGCGCTCCACGTGGACGATGTTCGGGGCGACGAGCAGCAGCCTGCCGCCGCCGTCGGCCGAGACCGGGAACTCACGGGTGGCGGGGGCGAACGTCTCGTACTGGCCGAGGACCCGGGAGGCCAGGAACGACAGCAGCATCCCCACCTCGACACCGGTCACCTTGCCGCCGACCGCGCCGAGCACGGCGCCGCCCGGCCCGTTGCCCCGCCGGTCCTGCATCTTTCCCAGCAGCGGGCGGAGCAGTTCGCGGAAGCCCGCGACATTGGCCTTGATCCAGCCCGCCCGGTCCACGATCAGGACCGGGGTGTCCTCCGGTTCGGTCCCCTCGGGGATCATCCGGGTGAAGGAACGGACGTGCTCCTCCGCGGCCTTGGCATGCCTGCGCAGTTCCGCGACGACCTCACGGGCCTCCTCGCGGCTGATCTCGGGGCCCGGCCGCACAAGTCGGGTCGCGGTCGCGACCGCGAGATTCCAGTCGACCATCTCGGCACCACCGATGCTCGTCATGCGTCAACCGTACGTGCTCGGCTCCGTCCGCGGTGTGGTGTCGACCGGCTCACCCGGTACCGGCGCCGAGGGTCGTCCGGTGCTCCCCGGTGGATTCCCGAGGGGCGTCGGACGCGGTGCGCCGCGCGGCACGGGGGCGCTCACGCATCGGATGCGCACCGGGCCGGGGAACGCCCGGCGACCGGATCCACGCGAGGCGGAGGGCGCCCGTGTGCGGACGGCGTTCGGGCGTTGCGGTGACGCGGCGCGGTGCCGTGCCCGGCGCCGCGCACCCGCCGGGGATCACCCGGAGCAGGTTCAGGCTCGGGCCCTGGACAAGGCCGGCGCCGCGCACCTGCCGGGGATCACCGGACGGACCTGAGACCGGTGGCGAGTGCGTCGAGGGAGGACTGGGCCTCGGACGGGGATGTCGTACCGGATGTCAGGAAGGCGAAGGCGAGCAGTCGGCCCCGCCGGTCGACGACCGTCCCGGCGAGGGAGTTCACGCCGGTGAGGGTGCCGGTCTTGGCCCGGATCAGGCCGGTGCCGTCGGACTTCTCGTCGTACCGGCCGCTGAGGGTGCCGGTGAATCCGGCCACGGGGAGGCCGGTGAGGACGGGGCGCAGCTCGGGGTGGTCCGGGTCGGCGGCGCGGGCGAGGAGACCGGCCAGCAGTCCGGCGGTGACCTTGTCCTTGCGGTTCAGCCCGCTGCCGTCGGCGAAGTTCGCACCGGTCAGCGGCAGGCGGAGCTTCTTGAGCTGTGCGGTGACGGCCCGTCGGCCGCCGTCGAAGTCGGCCGGTTCGCCCGTGGCCAGGGCGGTCTGCCGGGCGAGTGCCTCGGCGATGTCGTTGTCGCTGTTGGTCAGGGCCCGTTCGACCAGAGCGGAGAGCGGGACCGACAGATGCGTGGCGACCGTCCGGGACTTGGCGGCCGGCCGGCCGCGCACCGGGTCGGACCGGGTGGCGATCCCGGCTTCGTCGAGCAGTTCGCCGAAGGTCCGGGCGGTGTCGCCGGCCGGGTCGTCGCTGCGGGGGGCGGGTCCGCTGTCGCTGCTGTCGAGCCTGCCCTCGTCGGTCATCAGGGCGCTGACGGGGGCGATGTTCTCGTTGGGGCCGATCGGGTGCCGTGCGGGGCCGGCGTAGCGGGAGGTGTCGTACGCGAGACGGACCGATGTCACGCCGCGGTCCTTCAGGGCGCGGGCGGTGCCGGCGGCCAGGGCGCGCAGCGCGGCCTTGTCGAGGGTGGGGTCGCCGCCGCCGACCAGGGTGAGGCCGCGGGAGTCGGGGGACGCCCGGACCGTCGTGGCGATGCGGTGACCGGGGCCGAGCGCGCTCAGGGCGGCGACCGAGGTGGCGATCTTGATGGTGGAGGCGGGCGTCATGGGCGTGTCGGCACCCTGGCCGTACAGCCGCTCGCCGGTGGTGGTGTCGATGACGACGGCGCTGCGCACGGTCCCCAGGGCGGGGGCCTTCAGCAGCGGTCCGAGGGTGGTGCGGAGGGCGGCCGCCGCGCCGTTCGGGGTGTCGCGCGCGTCCGGCGCGGAGTTGTCGACCGCGGCGGAGAGGGGCTGGAGGACGGCCGGGGCGCTGGGTGCGGGTTCCGGTCCGGACGGTGTGCCGGATCCGTGATGTACGCCACCTGTGCGGCTCCGGGCGGCGGCCCAGTCCTGCTCGGCCTTACGCTGACCCGAGTCCCAGGGGCCGGCGGCAAGGACGACGCCGGCCGCGAGTGCCAGGCCGAGGCCCGCGGAGACGGCCGTGAACTGCCGATCGCTCAGTCCCCTCAACCTGATCACGCCACTCTGCCGGGTGAGCCTGCTCAGTTTGCCCAGCGGGTCGACCGACGGTCTCTTCACCGGCTCGTCCACCGTTGACCAGCCCCTTTCGCGAGCACACATCTGCGTGGGGGACACTTAATCACCAGTCGTATGTGTTGATCATGGAGGAGCCACCCGTGGAGTTCGACGTCACCATCGAGATCCCGAAGGGTTCGCGGAACAAGTACGAGGTGGACCACGAGACCGGTCGGATCCGCCTGGACCGTCGACTCTTCACCTCGACCAGCTACCCGGCGGACTACGGCTTCGTCGAGAACACCCTCGGCGAGGACGGCGACCCGCTGGACGCGCTGGTCATCCTGGACGAGCCGACCTTCCCCGGCTGCCTCATCAAGTGCCGCGCCATCGGCATGTTCCGGATGACGGACGAGGCCGGCGGCGACGACAAGCTGCTGTGCGTGCCGGCCTCCGACCCCCGGGTGGAGCACCTGCGCGACATCCACCACGTGTCGGAGTTCGACCGCCTGGAGATCCAGCACTTCTTCGAGGTCTACAAGGACCTGGAGCCCGGCAAGTCCGTCGAGGGTGCGGACTGGGTCGGACGCGCCGAGGCCGAGGCCGAGATCGAGGCCTCCTACAAGCGCCTTGAGGCGCAGGGCGGCGCGCACTGACCCGAGGGTCACGGCCGGATTCCGGCCGAGGTACGTCGCACGGTTCCGCTTACGGTTCCGTGCTGGAACCGGGCGGCACTCCACTCGATGGGGTGCCGCCCGTTCCGCACGCCCGCCCGTCCCGGTCGCGTACCGGTCCGGCCCGCGGGTTCGTGCGCCCCGTGATCCCGCCCGCCTCGCTTCCGCATACTTGCCCGTGGCCATACTGGGCACAAGCGCAACCGAAGACGCGCAGCCGATGAGGAGCGAGACCGAGTGGTGGCGGAACCGGGCGGTCCGGAGGACCAGAAGCCCCAGTCCGACGAGGCGCGCAGCGCCTTCCTCCCGCCGACCGGGGTGGGACGGCGCACGTCCGCGTCCGAGGACGACCAGCCGACATCGGAGTTCGCCATTCCGGCTGGTCTGACAACCGAACCCCAGGGAACGGGCTCCGCTTCGGGTTCCGGTTCCGGCCAGACCACGGGTTCGGGCTCGGACACGATCGGCTCCGCCTTCGCCCCGCCGCGCACCTACAGCGCCCAGCACTCACCGCCCGCCTTCACCCCGGCGCACGGCAGCCCGATGATCCGGCTGACCAAGGAGGCCCCCTGGCAGGACCGGATGCGCACGATGCTGCGGATGCCGGTCGCCGAGCGCCCGGCGCCCGAGCCGGTGCAGAAGTCCGACGAGACGGGCCCCGCGGTGCCACGCGTGCTCGACCTGACGCTACGCATCGGCGAGCTGCTGCTCGCCGGCGGCGAGGGTGCCGAGGACGTCGAGGCGGCGATGTTCGCGGTGACCCGCAGCTACGGGCTGGATCGCAGCGAGCCCACCGTCACCTTCACCCTGCTGTCGATCTCGCACCAGCCCTCGCTGGTCGACGACCCGGTGACGGCCAGCCGTACCGTACGCCGTCGTGGCACCGACTACACCCGGCTGGCCGCCGTCTTCCGGCTCATCGACGACATCACCACCGAGGATGTCGAGGTCTCGCTGGAGGAGGCGTACCGGCGCCTGGCGGAGATCCGGCGCAACCGGCATCCGTACTCCGGCTGGGTGCTGACGCTGGCCGGCGGCGGACTCGCCGGTGCGGCATCGGTGCTGGTCGGCGGCGGTGCGCTGGTGTTCGTGGTAGCCGCGATCGGCGCGATGCTCGGCGACCGGCTCGCCTGGCTCTGTGCCGGGCGGGGGCTGCCGGAGTTCTACCAGTTCGTGGTGGCGGCGATGCCTCCCGCCGCGTTGGGTGTGGCGCTGACGCTGACCCACTGGTCGGACGTGCGGCCGTCCGCGGTCATCACCGGTGGGCTGTTCGCGCTGCTGCCGGGGCGGGCCCTGGTGGCGGGCGTGCAGGACGGGCTGACCGGCTTCTACATCACCGCCGCCGCACGGCTGCTCGAAGTCATGTACCTGTTCATCGGCATCGTCGTCGGCGTGTTGCTCGTGCTGTATCTGGGCGTGCAGCTGGGCGCCGAGCTGAATCCCGGGACCCGGTTCTTCGCCCCGGACCGGCCCGTGGTGCAGATCCTGGCGTCGATGGCGCTCTGTCTCGCGTTCGCGATCCTGCTCCAGCAGGAACGCTCCACGGTGCTGGCGGTGTCCCTCAACGGCGCCGTGGCGTGGGTGATCTTCGGTGCGATGGCCAGGACCGGCCATATCTCACCGGTGCTGGCGACGGCGACGGCGGCCGGCCTGGTGGGCCTGTTCGGGCAGCTGTTGGCGCGCTACCGGTACACCTCGTCACTGCCGTTCATCACGGCGGCGATCGGCCCGTTGCTGCCCGGCTCTTCCACGTACTTCGGCCTGCTGGGCATGGCGCAGGGCAATGTGAACGCCGGGCTGGCCTCCTTGTCGACCGCCGTCGCGACGGCGCTGGCCATCGCGATCGGGGTCAACCTGGGAAGCGAGATCTCCCGGCTGTTCATGCGGGTGCCGGGGGCGGTCGGCGGGGCGAACCGCCGCGCGGCCAAACGGACGCGCGGCTTCTGAGCCGGATGCCGGGTACCGGCTCCGGGTCAGCGCTTGGCGTGGCGGCCGCGCTGGCCGGCGACCGGGCTCTGGCCCTCGCCGCCGCCGACCGCCGCCGCCTCCTTCTTCGACTTGGAGCGGGCCCGCAGGAACTCGATCGCGATCGGCACCACCGAGATGAGCACGATCAGGATGAGCATCGCCTCGATGTTCTGGTGCACGAACTCGATCTTGCCGAGCGCGGCGCCGAGCAGCGTGACCCCGACGCCCCAGAGCACCCCGCCGATGATGTTGAACGTGATGAACGAGCGGTAGTTCATCCGGCTCACACCGGCGATGATCGGCGTGAACGTACGCACGATGGGCACGAAGCGGGCCAGGATCAGCGACTTCGGCCCGTACTTCTCGAAGAACTCGTGCGCCTTCTCGACGTTCTCCTGCTTGAAGAGGCGGGAGTCCGGGCGCTTGAAGAGCGACGGGCCGACCTTGCGGCCGAAGAGATAGCCCACCTGATCGCCGATGATCGCCGCCAGCGCCACCAGGACACAGACCAGCCAGAGCGGAGACTTCAGCTGGCCCGTGGTCACCAGCAGCCCCGTGGTGAACAGCAGGGAGTCACCGGGCAGGAAGAAGCCGATCAGCAGTCCGGACTCGGCGAAGACGATGAGGAGGACGCCGGGGAGTCCGAAGGTGTTGATGAGATAGTCCGGGTCCAGCCAGCTCGGTCCGAGCGCAAGCGTATTCAAGGGTCCGGGCTCCTGGATCGTTCGATGGCGGCTGCGTGGCCGCCCAAAGCTATCAACGCAGGATGATGTCCCCGGGTTCCAGTGGCTCCCGCGAAAATACGCACCGGGCCAACCGGGACAAAGCTCTCTCCAGGAGGTACCACACGATGAATATCGAGGATTTCGGCGGCGGGCAGGCGGACCAGTCGGATGTCCTGGTCGTCACCACGAACGATGTACCGGGCTACCAGGTGACCCGGGTGGTCGGTGAGGTGTTCGGTCTGACCGTGCGCTCCCGCCACCTCGGCAGCCAGATCGGCGCCGGGCTGAAGTCCATGATCGGCGGCGAGTTGAAGGGACTGACCAAGACGCTCGTCCAGACCCGGAACCAGGCGATGGAGCGGCTGGTCGAACAGGCCAGGGCGCGGGGCGCCAACGCGGTCCTGATGATGCGCTTCGACGTGACCGAGGCGGCCGATGTGGGCACCGAGGTCTGCGCGTACGGTACGGCGGCCGTGATCAGCAAGATCTGAGCGACGGCCGGCACGGGGGCGGGCAGCGTCCCCACCTCCGCGCCGGCCGTGCGTGCGCGGGTTACAAGAGGCGCTCCGCGTTGGCGTCGATCGCGTTCCGCAGGTGTTCGGCCAGGCCCGGCCGCATCGACTCGTAGTACGCGCGAAACCGCGGGTCGGACACGTACATCTCGCCGAGACCCCGGTGGATCTCGGGCGTGCACGCGTAGAACCACCGGGTGATGTGGAGCCGGTGGGCCTCGGCCAGGTCCATCGCCCGTTCACCGGTGGCCGGTTCACCGGCCTCCATCAACGCGTCGTAGGCGGCGCTCCAGTCGGCGACCTCCGCCTGCATCCGCTTCCAGTCGTCCTTGGTGTAGCGGGCGGCCCGGCGCTGCGACTCGGCGTAGGCGGCGGTGCCGCCCCAGCGGCGTTCGGCCTCCTCCGCGTGCTCCTCGGGGTCCTTGCCCCCGAAGACCTCGAACTTCTCCTCGGGCGTGAGGTTGATGCCCATCTTCCGTGCCTCCATGGCTGTTTCGACGGCGGCGGCCATCTTCCGGAGCTCGGCGATCCGGTCGGTCAGCAGCCGGTACTGACGGCGCAGGTGCTCCTGCGGGTCCGCGGCCGGGTCGTCGAGCAGTACCGCGATCTCGTCGAGCGGGAAGCCGAGCTCCCGGTAGAACAGGATCTGCTGCAGCCGGTCGAGGTCGTCGTCGTCGTAACGGCGGTGGCCCGCGTGGCTGCGCCCGCCGGGCGAGAGCAGTCCGATGCCGTCGTAGTGGTGCAGGGTGCGCACCGTGACCCCGGCGAATCCGGCGACCTGTCCCACGGAGTAGTCCACGACTCCCCGCTCCCTTCTCCGTTTCCGGTTCGTACCGAGCCTGAGTCCTGACGTGACGTGAGGTGCAAGTCCGAAACACCACCGCCTCCGGCGCCATTGGAGGGGTTATGCCACTTTTGTGTCGTTATGGTGAGCCGATGGCCACAGATTCTCCCCCACCCGCCGAAATCCCTCCCGTCGGGCCGCCACCCGCCGAAACCGCTCGCACCGAGACCACCCCGGTACACCGGCTGCTGCCCGTCATCGTGCCCGCGCTGGCCGTCGGAGTCGCCTCGGCCCTCGTCCTGCTCGGGATCAGCCTGCTCGCGGAGAAGCTTCAGGGCGTGCTCTGGGGGACGATCCCCGACGCGCTCTCCATCGGCCGCTACTCCTCGCTCTGGACGATCGTGATGCTCACCGCCTGCGGGCTGGTGGTCGGGCTGCTCGTCCGGGTGGTGCCCGGTCACGCCGGTCCCGATCCGACGACCACCGGGCTGGTGGATCCGCCTCTCGCGCCGGTCGTGGTTCCGGGACTGCTGCTCGTCACCGTCCTCACGCTCGCGGGCGGGATCAGCCTCGGCCCGGAGAATCCGATCACGGCCGCCAATATCGCGCTGGCCCACTGGCTCGGCCGCCGGTTCGCTCCCGGCACGACGGCGAAGCTGTGGATCGCGCTGGCGGCGGCCGGCACCATCGGCGCGCTCTTCGGCACCCCGGTCGCCGCCGCGCTGATCCTCTCCGAGACGCTCGCCTCGCACCCCGGACCGGGTGCGCTCTGGGACCGGCTGTTCGGCCCGCTCGCGGCGGGCACCGCCGGCGCGCTCACCATGACGCTGCTGGCCCACCCCAGCTTCGACCTGTCGCTGCCGTCGTACACCCACCCGCACTGGGGCGATCTGCTCTCCTCGGTCGTCATCGCCCTGGCGGGTGCGGTGCTGGGCCTGGCGGCGGTGTACGCCTTCCCGTATGCGCACCGGTGCTTCCGGGCCCTGAAGCACCCGGTCCTGGCGCTGACCCTCGGCGGGCTGCTGCTCGGCCTGCTCGGGGTACTGGGCGGCCATCTCACCCTGTTCAAGGGGCTCGACGAGGTGAAGGTGCTCGCCGCCGACCCGAACGGCTGGTCGGCGGGGCAGTTCGCGGGCATGGCCGTGGTGAAGACGGCCGCGCTGCTGATCGCGGCGACCTGCGGCTTCCGGGGCGGGCGGATCTTTCCCGCCGTCTTCGTGGGGGTGGCACTGGGGCTCTGCGCCCACGCCCTGGTCCCCTCGGTGCCGGTGGCGCTCGCGGTGTCGTGTGCCGTGCTGGGCGTACTGCTGGCCGTCACCCGGCAGGGCTGGCTGAGCCTGTTCACCGCGGCGGTGCTGGTCGGCGGCGCGGCCGTGCTCCCGATGCTGTGCATCGCCTCGCTGCCGGCCTGGCTGCTGGTGACCGGGCGACCGCAGATGCAACTGCACGAGGACGGTACGCCGCTGAGGTGAGCGCGGCGCGGCGACGCACCCCGGGCCCTCTCGCCCCGGACGGCGGCACGCACCGAGCCACTCGCCCCGGAACGGCGGCGCGTACGCCCCCCTCCGGCCCGGCCCTCCCGCTCGACGCGCCGGATGCCACCGGTATCCGTATCGTCTCCCCCGTACCGATATGCCCCGATACGCCCCGTCAGGCCCTGCCGGAGGTCACCGCGATGCCCACGCCCGTCAACATCGCCGTCATCTACTACTCCTCGACCGGCACGGTCGCCACGATGGCCAAGGCCATGGCGCAGGACGCCGAGAAGGCCGGCGCGGAGGTACGGCTGCGCAGGGCCCGTGAACTCGCCCCGCAGGCGGCCATCGACTCCAACCCGGCCTGGGCCGCCAACGCGCGGGCGACCGCGGACATCGCCGAGGCGTCGCACGACGACGTGCTCTGGGCGGACGCCGTGATCTTCGGTACGCCGACCCGGTTCGGCAACGTCTCCTCCCAGCTCAAGCAGTTCGTCGACACCCTCGGCGGCCTCTGGCAGGCGGGCCGTCTCGCCGACAAGGTCTACAGCGGCTTCACCTCCACCAGCACCGCGCACGGTGGCCAGGAGTCCACGCTGCTCGCGCTCTACCACACGGTCCACCACTTCGGCGGCATCCTGATCGCCCCCGGCTACACGGACCCGTCGAAGTTCGTCGACGGGAACCCGTACGGCACTTCGCACGTGGCCGGCCAGGGCGACATCCCGGTCGGTGAACAGACCCTGACCGCCGCCCGGGTCCAGGCCGAACGCGTCGTGAGGTTCACCCGGGCCATCAAGGACGGCCTCGCCGCCGAGAACTGAACGCACCGCACGTCCACCGGACCGTGGCGGTTCGCAAAAGACCGCCGAGAGCCGAGAAAGGCTGTTCACCGATGCCTCTCCACAAGGGTGCGCCCCACGGCACGGAGCCGTCCGAGAAGCGCCGCAGGCTCGCCCTCAACCCGTTCTACGGAGAGGCCGACCCGATCGCCGGAATGGAGTCGGCGCCGCCCCGGCACCGGCTTCCCGAAGGGCCGATGCCGCCCTCGACCGCCTACGGCCTGGTCCATGACGAGCTGATGCTCGACGGCAACGCACGGCTCAACCTGGCCACCTTCGTCACCACCTGGATGGAGCCCCAGGCCGGGGTGCTGATGGGCGAGTGCCGCGACAAGAACATGATCGACAAGGACGAGTACCCGCGCACCGCCGAGCTGGAACGGCGGTGCGTGGCGATGCTCGCCGATCTGTGGAACGCCCCCGACCCCTCGACCGTCGTGGGCTGTTCGACGACCGGTTCCAGCGAGGCCTGCATGCTCGCCGGACTGGCGCTGAAACGCCGTTGGTCGGCCAGGAACGCCGACCGCTACCCGGCGACCGCCCGGCCGAACCTGGTCATGGGCATCAATGTGCAGGTCTGCTGGGACAAGTTCTGCAACTTCTGGGAGGTCGAGCCGCGTCCGGTCCCGATGGAGGGCGACCGCTTCCATCTCGACCCGCAGGCCGCGGCCGATCTCTGCGACGAGAACACCATCGGCGTCGTCGGCATCCTGGGCTCCACCTTCGACGGTTCCTACGAGCCGATCGCGGAGCTCTGCGCGGCCCTGGACGCCCTTCAGGAGCGCACCGGCCTGGACATCCCCGTCCATGTGGACGGGGCGTCCGGTGCGATGGTGGCGCCGTTCCTGGACGAGGACCTGGTGTGGGACTTCCGGCTGCCCCGGGTCTCCTCGATCAACACCTCCGGGCACAAGTACGGCCTGGTCTACCCGGGGGTCGGCTGGGCGCTGTGGCGCTCGCCCGCCATACTGCCCGAGGAGCTGGTCTTCCGGGTCAACTACCTGGGCGGCGACATGCCGACCTTCGCGCTGAACTTCTCCCGGCCCGGCGCCCAGGTGGTGGCGCAGTACTACACCTTCCTGCGCCTGGGCCGGGACGGCTACCGGGCCGTTCAGCAGGCCTCCCGGGACGTCGCGACCGCGCTGGCGCAGCAGATCGGGAAGCTCGGCGACTTCCAGCTCCTCACCCAGGGCGACCAGTTGCCCGTCTTCGCGCTGACGACCGCACCGGACGTGGAGGCGTACGACGTCTTCGACGTGTCCCGCCGGCTGCGGGAGCAGGGCTGGCTGGTGCCCGCCTACACCTTCCCCGCCAACCGGCAGGACCTGTCGGTGCTGCGGGTGGTGTGCCGCAACGGCTTCTCGTCGGACCTCGCCGAGCTGCTGCTGGAGGACCTCCGGCTGATCCTGCCCGACCTGCGCCGTCAGCCGCACCCGTTGAGCCGGGACAAACAGGCGGCGACGTCCTTCCACCACTGAGCGCCGGGCGCCGCGGTCAGCGGCCGATCCGGGCGAACCTCCGTACCGCCAGCGGGAAGAACACCGCGAGCAGTTCGGCATGGTCGGACGCCCAGGTGCCGTCCGCCCCGCCCGGATTGCCGAACAGGCCGCGTACCGCCGTGGCCGTGGCGGACATCGGATTCCATTCGACGGCCGTACCCAGCCACCCCGGCATCGATTCGGGGGTGGCGAAGACATTGGAGAGGAAGCCGACCGGCCAGACCAGGATCTGCACCGCCTGCGCCAGCTCCGGCTTCCCGGCCACCAGGGCCAGTTGGATGCCGGTCCACAGCATCGCGAACCGCAGCAGCAGGAGCAGCCCCACCGCCCCCATCGCCGCGGCCGGCCCGTGGTGCCGGCGCCAGCCGACCGCGTAACCGACGCCGGTCATCACGGCGAGCGCGGCCACCGACTGGAGCATGTCCGCGACGCTCCGGCCGACCAGCACCGAACCGGAGACCATCGGCATGGCGCGGAACCGGTCGATGACGCCCTTGTCGAGGTCCTGGGTCACCGCGATCATGGTGGACTCCAGGCCGAAGGCCGTGGTGAGCGCGAGCATGCCGGGCACCAGGAACCCGGTGTTGTCGCCGTCGACGCCCTGCCCGCCGCCCACCAGGTAGTTGAACATCAGCAGCAGCATCACGGGAAAGACCAGTCCGACGACGATCCGCACCGGCTGCCGCGCCCAGTGCGCCAGTTCGCGCCGAGTCATCGTCCAGGAGTCGGATACCGCCCAGCTCATCGCGCTCATGCCGCCACCTCCGCGCGTTCCGGCTTCCGCTCGGTCAGCGAGAGAAAGACCTCATCGAGTGTCGGGCGCCGCACCGCGATGTCCTCCGCCTCGATGCCCGCCTCCTCCAGGGCCCGTACGGTCCGGGTCAGGGCCGCCATCCGGTCCGGCGCCGGTGCCCCGATCAGCCGCCGGTCCGCGTCGACGACCGCACCGTCACCCAGCAGCCGTGCCACGGCGGCCAGTTGGGCCCCGTCCCGGACGACGACGCCGATGCGGTCCCCGGCCACCATCGTCTTCAGCTCGTCGGACGTCCCCTCGGCGGCCACCCGCCCGGCGTCGATCACCGAGATCCGGTCCGCGAGCTGATCGGCCTCCTCCAGGTACTGCGTGGTCAGCAGTACGGTCGTGCCGCCGCTCACCAGGGAGCGCACCGCCGACCACACCTCGGCCCGGCCGCGCGGGTCGAGTCCGGTGGTCGGCTCGTCCAGGAAGAGCACCTCCGGGTCGGTGATCAGCGAGGCGGCCAGATCGAGTCGTCGCCGCATGCCGCCGCTGTACTGCCTCACCGGCCGCCGGCCGGTGTCCGCGAGACCGAAGCGGGCCAGCAGCTCGTCCGCCCGCGCGCCCGCCCGTCGGGCGCCCAGGTGGTACAGCCGGCCGAACATCTCCAGGTTCTGCCGGCCACCGAGTTCCTCGTCGACCGCCGCGTACTGCCCGAGCAGCCCGATGCGGCGCCGGACCTCGCCGGCCCGGTCCCGCACGTCGAACCCCGCCACCTCGACCCGGCCCTCGTCGTGCCGCAGCAGCGTGGACAGGATGCGTACGGCCGTGGTCTTGCCCGCGCCGTTGGGGCCGAGCACGGCGTGGACGGTGGAGCGGCGGACCGTGAGGTCCAGGCCGTCCAGGGCGCGCTTCTCCCCGTAGCGCTTGTGCACACCTTCGACAACGATCGCGTCGGTCAAAGTCCCCACACCTTCCCGTAGTCAAATTTGACTAGCGGGATCGAAGGTAACGCCGCCGATCTCATTCATCAAACTTGATTACTCGTCGTCGCCGGGATCCGGGACGCCCGTCGCGTACGGGTTCTCCTGCCCCTCGGCAAGCACGCCGATGAAGGGTTCACCCTCCCCCGCGAAGGTGTAGGCGCCGCCCTCGATGCGCGCGATCAGCCCGCGCGTCCACTCCGCCCCGGCGTCCGCCGAGTGGACCCACATGTTCATGATCTCGCCGATGTGACCGAGCGACCCCGGCCCGGCCTCCGGCGTGTAGTACTCGGTGACCGAGGCCCGCCAGGCCGCGAGACCGGCCACCCGCTCCTTGAGCAGCGCCACCACCTCGGCCCGCTCCAGGTCGACGATGCCGCCGAGCCCCGCCGACAGCACGTCCAGCTTCTGGTCGTACGAGGTCAGCGCCGCGCGCAGCAGCGCGAGGTACTCCTCGTTGCCCCGCTCGGTGATCTCGTACTCGGTACGGGGCGGGCCGCCCGCCGTGCTCGGAGCGGTCTCGTGGGCGATCAGCAGTCCCTGCTTCGCCATCTGCTTCAGCGCGTGGTAGACCGACCCGGGCTTGGCGTTGGACCACTCGTGCGCACCCCAGTACTCCAGGTCGTTGCGGACCTGATAGCCGTGCGCCCGGCCGTGCTGACGCACGGCACAGAGGACCAGCAGCCGGATCGCGGACATGTCACGCACCCCTTCTATTCAACTTTGATCAGCGTAGCCGCCCGCCTCGGCCACCAACTCGAACGCGGTACGGCCGTCCAGGGACTCCCGGATGATGTCGGCGTGCCCGGCGTGCCGGGCGTGCTCCTCGACGAGATGGAGCAGCAGCCAGCGCATCGACACCCGCCCCTCCTTCGGGAACCAGGGCGCGTCGGGCAGCGGGAAGGTGTCGTCCAGGCCGGGCACCGAGCGGATGAACTTCTCGACCTCGACCGCGACGCCGTCCCAGAACTCCAGCATCCGCTCCACCGTCTCGTCGCCGACGAGCCGGAAGCTGTCCGCCCAGGTCTCCTCGTTCCGTGAGGTCTCGCTCGGTCGCTGCTGGGCCATCCGCAGCCAGTTCAGCTCACCCTCGGCGACATGCTTGAGCAGCCCGGAGAGGGAGAGTCCGCTGGCACTGGGCCGGCTCGCCGCCTGCTCCTCGGTCAGCCCGATGAGCGAGCGCCGGATCGCGCCGCGCTGCGCCTCGACGAAGGAGAGGAGCGCGCCGCGCTCGTCGCCGGAGTTCTCCGCGGGAACGTGAGTGACCATGATGACCGCCTCGGTGAGCTGTGCCGGTTTCTTCTTGACACCGACCAAGCTACGGACCCTTGCGGTCAGCTTCTGTCCTCGACGCGGCGGAACGGCGCGTCAGAAGGGGAACGCGCTCCGGCCGTGCTGAATGGACATCCACGTCTCGGTGGTGAAGGCACGGACGGTCGCCTCGCCGTTCAGCCTGCCGATCCCGGATGCCTTCTCGCCGCCGAAGGCGGCCAGCGGATCGTCCTGGACGGTGGAGTCGTTGACATGAAACATGCCGCTGACGACCCGCTGCGCGAACCGCACTCCGCGTTCGGCGCCGCGGGTGTGCACGGCGCCGCTCAGCCCGTACGGGGTGTCGTTGACGATGCGTACGGCATCGTCCTCGCCGTCGAACGGCACCAGCAGCGCCACCGGGCCGAATATCTCCTGGGACAACAGCGGGGAGCCCTCGGGGAGTCCGGTGAGCACGGTCGGCTCGACGAGGTTGCCGCGGGTCCCGCCCCGCACGAGCGCGGTGGCCCCCTCGGCGAGCGCCTGGTCGACCAGGGCGGTCAGGGCGTCCGCCTGGAAGGTGCTGATGACCGGACCGATGTGGGTCCCCGGGTCACGCGGGTCACCGGTCCTCAGCGCGGCCACCCTGGCGGTGAACTTCTCGGTGAACTCCCGCTCGACACCGCGGTCCACCAGGATGCGGTTGGCCGCCATGCAGACCTGCCCCTGGTACACGAAGCGGCTGAAGACGGCCGCGTCGACCGCGTAGTCGATGTCCGCGTCGTCCAGCACCACCAGGGCGCTGTTGCCGCTGAGTTCGAGGATCGTCCGCTTGAAGTGCCCGGCCGCGATCGCGCCGACGTGGCGGCCGACGCGGTCCGTGCCCGCGAAGGAGATCACCTTGGGTACAGGATGCTCGATGAACGCGTTCCCTATTTCGGCGACATCGGTGATCAGGACGTTGAGCAGCCCGGCGGGCAGGCCCGCGTCCTCGAAGATCCTGGCGATCAGCCCGCCGCCGACGACCGGGGCGTTCTGATTGGGCTTGATGACGACCGCGTTGCCGAGCGCGAGGGCCGGCGCGACGGACTTCATCGCCACCAGGAAAGGGAAGTTGAAGGGGCTGATGACCCCTATGACGCCGACCGGATCGCGGTAGAGACGATTCTCCTTGCCGTCCGCCGGGGAGGGCAGGATGCGGGCTCGGGGGCGCAGCGTCCGATGGATCGCGTCGCGCAGGAATTCCTCGGCGACCCGGACCTCGTACTCCGCCTTGAGACGGGTTCCGCCCAGTTCGTCGACGATCGCCTCGACGATTTCGTCGCGCAGTTCCCCGATGACGTCCAGGGCACGTTCCAGAACCCCGCGGCGCTCGTACGGGCCGATGGTGGCCCAGGACCGCTGGGCACGCTCGGCGGCCCGATAGGCGAGGTCGACCTCGTGCGCGGTCGCGATGGTGATCGCGGCGAGTTTCTCCCCGTTGTAGGGATTGAAATCGATGATGTCCCACGAGCCGGTTCCGGTCCGCCACTCACCGTCGATGTACTGGTCGGCCAGCTCGTAGAAGAAGGACATGCGATCCCTTAACTCAGGTGCAGACTCCCGTCGAACCGCCATCGTACTGATGAATCAGGTGAGTTGGAGTAGACCACGGAGCAGATCGCGGCTCTCCTCGGGGCCGGGGCTGTCCTCGTGCAGCCGCACCATGGCCTTTTCGTACTGAGCGACTTCTTCGGCCTTGTCCAGATAGAGCGCACTTGTCAGCTGCTCCAAGTAGACAATGTCCGACAGATCCGATTCGGGGAATCGGAGCATCGTAAAAGAACCACTCTCTCCGGCATGCCCGCCAAAACTGAAGGGCATCACTTGAAGAGTGATGTTGGGCTGTTCCGACATTTCGATCAGATGCCGCAATTGTCCGCGCATGACTTCACGGTCGCCGTACGGCCGGCGCAACGCCGCCTCGTCCAGTACGGCGTGGAAGCGGGGTGCACGTTCGGAGACGAGGGCCTTCTGGCGCTCCAGCCGCAACGCGACGCGGCGGTCGATCTCGACGGCGGGGGCGTCGCCCATGCCCCGGGCGACGACCGCGTGCGCGTAGGACTCGGTCTGCAACAGGCCGTGGACGAACTGGACTTCGTACACCCGGATGAGCGACGCCGCTCCCTCCAGACCGACGTAGGTCTGGAACCATCCGGGCAACACGTCTCCGTAACTGTGCCACCAGCCCGCCATGTTGGCCTCACGGGCCAGACCGAGCAGGGCGTCGCGCTCCGCATCGTCCGTGACGCCGTAGAGCGTGAGCAGATCCTCGACATCCCTGGCCTTGAAGCTCACCCGTCCCAACTCCATGCGGCTGATCTTCGACTCGGAAGCCCGGATGGAGTAGCCGGCTGCCTCCCGGGTGATCCCCCGGGAGTCGCGCAGCCGCCTGAGCTGTGAGCCCAGCAGGATGCGCCGCACCACAGATCCACTCGACTCGCCTGCCGCCACTGGCCCGATCCTCCCCATCGCTTCCTGGACACCGGGGCTCCCCCTGAACCCCAAGTGCCGGATTCTGCCACCAAAACGCTTCAGCCCGTACTCATTCGATTACGGAAATGAGCAGGCCCACGGAAAGCTACGAAAATACACGCAGGAAGAAATGACCAAGAACCGGCACGGGTTCGGACAGGTCCGGCGCGTGCACGTGCATCTGCCCTTGCATCTGCCCTGCGCATTCGGAACCATGGCTCTCGCGCACCTGCGTGCTCGTTCGTGTTGTGCCGCTGTACCCCGTAGTACCGATACAGCCGCGAATCCCGGGAGTGCCTCGCATGGGGACGAATGGATCGACGATGCTCGAGCCGTTAAGGCAGGGGCTTCCCCCCATCGATCCCTCAGCCGTCTCCGGCTCGGCCACCTGCACACTGCCCGCCCGCTACGAAGCCGTGGGCGGGGCACGGCGGTTCACCAGGAAGACGCTGAACGGCTGGGGGCTGAACGAGCGCTTCGACGACGTCGTACTGGTCGTCTCCGAGCTCGTCACCAACGCCCTGCGGCACGCCCTGCCCGGGGACGCCGCACCGGACTTCCAGGAAGCGCCCGTACGGCTGCACTTGATGCGCTGGAGTTCCCGCCTGGTGTGCGCCGTGCGCGACCCCAGCCAGGAGAGCCCCGTCGCCTCCGAGGCGGCCGACTCGGCGGAATCGGGCCGCGGTCTCTTCCTGGTGGAGTCCTTCAGCGACTCCTGGGGCTGGCACCCCTCCCCCGCCCTGGGGGCCGAGCACCTGAACACCGCGGCGGCGCCGCGCGGCAAGGTGGTCTGGGCGCTGTTCCGGCTGGCCGACAACTGACGGCGTGCGCCCGGCGCTTGGCCGTCACCGGCGGATCACGGCGGGCCGGGCCGGACGCCGGCCCGGGGATTCGGTCAGCCGCCCGCTATGAGGTGGTCGAACTCCCCGTCCTTCACCCCGAGAAGCAGTGCCTCTATCTCGGCGGGCGTATAGACCAGGGCAGGCCCGTCGGGGTGGCGTGAATTACGCATCGCCACATCCCCGCCGGGCAGTTTCGCGAACTCCACGCAGGATCCCTGGGAGTTGCTGTGTCTGCTCTTCTGCCAGACGACTCCGCGAAGCTCTGTGGCCGCCATGCCGTTGTACACGTGGTGCACAGGACGCTCCCCGAGTTGCAAGGTGCAAGTGTCAACAGTCTCGGATCATAGCTCTGTTCAAATATCCCTGCATGAGCAGATGCATGCGCGGATGCACGTGCACGCGGGGTGTTCCCGTGATTACAGCTTTACGGCGTATGCATAGACGCGCGGGAGGCCCGTTTGGCTCCGTCTACCCCGAGCCGGGCACCCCATCCCCGGGACTCGCGCTGGTAGCTTGGCGCGGTCTTTCGTCGACGAGGGGGAATTCCACGTGCACACCGTCCTACGCACCGGCGGCGTAATCATCGCCGGAATCGTCACCGCCGTCGCACTGACGGGCTGCGGCAGCGGCAGCGAGAAGAGCGACCCGGGCGGCGGCTCCGACGCCGGGAAGGCCGGCCCGGCCTCGGGCGGCGGTGGCGCCGGGGCCGACGCCGCGGCGCTGGAAGGCGGTTGGGCCGGAAAGACCGACGGCAAAGCGGTGATCCTGTCCGTCGCGTCCGGGAAGGCCGTGCTCGTCACCGAGCAGCAGGCCTGCACGGGCACCGTGAAGGAGACGGGCAGGGTGACGCTGGCCCTGAAGTGCGCCGACGGCGACACCGCCCGCACCACGGGGTCGGTCGTGTCCATCGACGGCAAGACCGTCAAGGTGTCCTGGGACGGCGGGACGGAGGACACCCTGGCCAAGACCGAACCGGGAGCGATCCCGTCGGGTCTGCCGGGCCTGCCGACCCCCTGACGGCCGACCGCGCCGCCCGTCAGTCCGCCCGGTCCCGGGGCCGGGCCGGCTTCGACGTCCCGTCCAGCCCCCGGGAGAACTCCTCCAGGGCTTCGAGGAGGAGACCGGCCCCGCTCCGTACGAACGCGTCCGCCCCGCCTTCGCCCGTCCGCTGCCGCGCGTCCCACGCCTCCAGCACCTCGCGCACCTCCGCCCAGTCCGGTACGCGCCGCTCCCGCACCTCCTTCGCCCCTTGTTCGGTGGCCCGGCGCAGCGCCTCGGCCAGGCGCGCGGCGGCCGGTACGGGGGTGGCGCCGCCGCACGGGAGGTGGGCCTCCAGCAGCATCGCGATCCGGCCGAGCTGGGCGAGGGCGTGCTGGGTGTCGTCGGCGGCGGCACGGGACAGGCCGCGGTTGCGCACCGGTTCGTGCTGGGCGGTGGCCAGCGCCTCCTGCCAGGCCACACGCGCCTCGCGGGTGTCGAGGAGGGCGGAACGGACGTCGTCGTGTCCGCGCTCGGCCGGATCGGCGTACTGGTCGACGACCGAGGCGGCGTACCGCCCGTCCGCCTTCAGCCAGTCGCCGAGCCTGCCGCGGAGCCTCGGGGTCTCCCAGGCCGGGTAGGCGGCGTACGAGATCATCGCGAGCAGGCCGCCGACGAGGGTGAGGACGACCCGTTCGAAAACGGTCTGCGACCAGGCCTCGCCCGCCATGCCGAGCAGGAAGACGACATACGCGGAGACGCACACCTGGCCGACGACGTATCCGGTGCGCATCAGCAGATACATCAGCAGGGCGCAGACCACGGCGAGCAGCGCGGACGACGTCACGCCGGGGTGGGCGGTCTGGACGATCGCGGTGGCGAGCGAGACCCCGACGATCGTCCCGCCGAAGCGGGCCACGGAACGCCCGTACGTCTGGGAGAACTCCGGCCGCATCGCCATGACGGCCGCCATGGGCGCCCAGTAGCCGTGGCCGAACGGCAGCGAGACACCGATGAGATAGCCCACGGCGACGACGACGGCGACCCGGACGGCGTGCCGCAGGATCGGCGAACCGGGACGCAGTTCGGCCCGCATCGCCCGCGCGACGACCGGGACCAGCCGCAGCAGAGTGGGGCGGCGGCGGTGCGGGGCGCCGGGCGTCTCCTCCCCGGTGGCCTTGATGGCCTCGGCGGCCTCCTCGGCCTCGGCGTCCTCCTCCTTCGTCCCCGCCCCCTCGGCCGTCTCGATGACGTCGGAGAGCAGCGCGCCGAGCCGGTCGGCGGCGCGGCGGGGCGGGCCGGCGAGGAGGGAACCGGTGTCGGGGGTCTTCAGTACGGCCACCGCGGACGGGGAGAGCTTCACCGGGTCGCCGTGGCGGATCGCGCGTGCCGCCGAGTCGAGTACGGATCCGGCGGCGGCGAGGAGTTCGCGGACCCGGTCCCGCTCCGGTCCCTCGGCCGGCACGCCCATCGCCGGGTCCGCGAGCGAGGCGAGCACCGGCCTGATCCGTTCGGCCACGCCCCGGGAGCCACGCAGTTCGGGCGGTCGGCGGCGGGACTGCCAGGGCGTGACGGCGGCGGCGCTGCGGGCCTTCATCAGCGGTACGGGGTCGAAGGCGGCGAGCGGGTCGTGGCGCAGCCGCCGCGCGTAGTCGGCCTCGGCGGCCAGGGCGTCGGCGAGGGCGTCGCGCTGGGCACCCCATCTCCGTACCGGGAACAGGACGATCAGCGCGGCCTGCACCACGCCGCCGAACAGGATCATCGCGGCGTGCACCGCCGAGTTCGCGACGGAGGTGGGCAGGGTGACCGTCACCAGCATGATCGCCACGTTCGACGACGCGATGATCCCGCCCGTCGGCCCCGCCGCCCAGGCCAGGCCCGCCAGGAACGTCCAGAGCACCAGCAGGGCCAGGAACAGCAGTGCGTGGGAGCCGGTGAGATAGCCGAGGAACGTCGATACGGCGAGACTCGCCCCGGAGACCAGGGCGAGGACGGGCCGGGGTCGCCAGCTGCGCTGGAACGTGGCGATGGCCGCCTGGAACGCGCCGAACGCGGAGCTCGCGGCGACGACGGGCCCGAAGAACGCGAGGCCGACCCCGATGACGAGGGCGAGACCGACCGCACCGCGGATCGCGATGAGCGGTTCGAGACGCCGCCGCTCGATCGTCAGCCCCGAGCGGGCCGTCTCCTTCAGCGCCCGGAGCCAGCTCATGTCCAGAGCCTAGCCGGAACAGTCAATAAGCCCGAATTGCCCATATAGCTATCGGGAAGTCCGCCGGAGGGCCGGCCGATGGAACCGCCGGTACGGCCCCAAAACGGCCGACGGCACCGAGGCGGCGCCCGAGGCGCCTACCGGCTCCCGCGCCCGCCGTCGATCCCCGGCCCGTTCCCGCCCGTCCTCGCCCGGTCCGCGGCGGCCGTTCCGTGGGTCCATCCGTCCAGGTCCGTGGCGCCCCGGACGCGCGTGGTCGTGGTCTCGGGGAACATCCGCCCGGCGGTGTCCGCGACCGCCATGTCGCGGGCAGCGAGGACCGGGAGCAGGTGGGGGGTCGCGGACCCCGCGGTTCCGGCTCGGGCGGCGGTGCCGGCCTCCTCGGCCTCGGCATCCGCGGTGACACGGGCGGCGTCGGCGGCGAGCCGGCTGCCCAGGCGCTGGGCGTACGCCATCAGGAAGGACTGCCGAAACGTCTTGGTCCGCTTGCGTCCACCGGCCCGCTGGCCCGCCTCCGCCTTCGTCATCGCCACCGTGCCCTGGACCAGCAGGGAGGTGTACAGCAGTTCCACGGCGTCCAGATCCGGATCGAAGCCGACCACCGTGGAGAAGCCGAGGTCGCCGTTCCACACCGCGCGGCAGCGGTTCGCGGAGGCGACCGCGTCGAGCAGGATCGCCTTCGCCGTCTCGTACGGGGCGTCGACCCCGATCCGGCACGCCCCGGGCGCCTCCTTGCTGTGGGTACGGGCGGCGAGCAGGGCCTCGTCGATGGAGTGCCGGGCCATCAGCTCCTGCGCCTTGGTGGTGAGGGCCTCCGCCTCCTCGGGGAAACCGGTCGCCTCCGCCTTGGCGAGCAGGGCACGGATCCGGGTCAGCATCCGGGGTTCGTCGTGCGCGGGCGGCAGACGGAGTCCGTGCGGAAGGGTGCCGGGCGGCGGACCGACCGGTTCGATGGCGGGGAGCCGGAGCAGCAGCCGGTACAGGCCGAGAAGGGCGGAGGCGTAGGAGAACCGGTCGGGCCGGTTCCGGGCCGGCGCGGCGGGCAGCCCGTCGAGCTGGGAGCGCCAGCGGGGCGGCAGCCGCTCGTACCGTCCGGTCTCCGAGCCGATCAGCCCGGCGACGAGCCCCACGGCTGTCTCGTCGAGTTCGCGGCGGACGATGCGTACGACATCGGCGGGGAGCCAGCCGCGCTCCCAGGCCCGGCGGACGAACTCCTCACCGCGCCGGTGCAGTTCGGCGTCGACCGCGGGGTGGGCGGCCAGGAGGGAGGCGCCGGTGTCGAGACCGGCGTCGCCGTCCGAGTAGAGGGCCGCCGCGAATGCCTGGTCGATCACCGGTTCCATGAGGTCAGGGTAGGCAGGGCGATGCGGCGCGGTACGCCTGGCCCCGCACCCGTGGACGGGCGCCGGCGGCCGTGACCGTGCAGTCCGGCGGGCTCTGAACCCCGGCCGCCGGCGAGGCGGTGCGGGCCGTCCACGGCGGAGGCCGGACGTGGACCTGTCCGTCCACGCCCTGTGGATGTCGAACTCCCGAGCGACCACCGCGCGGGGCGCCTGGCCCGGTGGAGCGCCCCGGCCGGGCCGGGCGGTGCGATTGGTCCATCCAGCCCGACCCGCTGACGATGCATCCGCTTTCATCCTTTTATCCAGGTTTCGCGTGCTTTCATCTCGCCATGGAGGCGATCAAGTGATGACTGGAGACCGGCAGCAGGACACTCGCGCACGGGCGATCCCGTCGCGGCGGCGGGTACTGGCCGCCGCCGCGCTCGCACCGGTGCTGACCGCGGCAGGGCCCGCCGCCGCTCGCGCCCTGCCCGCGAAGATGCCCGGGACGGGGCACACCGGGCGGATCAAGCCGGTGCGGACCGACCTGGCGGACTGGGCGGGCGTGGCGAGAGCGCTGGGCCGCAGCGGCAACATGCTGCGCGGAACGACGTACCACACGGGCTTCCCCCGACGGGACCTCCAGGTGGTCTCCAAAGGCGTCCTCGTCACACCGGGGCTCGCGCTGGGCACGCACGTGGCCTTCGTCCGTTACGCCGACGGCTCCACGATGCTGATGGGCGACGTGGTGGTCACCGAGAAGGAACTGCAGCAGGTGACCGACGCCTGGCAGGCGCACGGAATCGAGCAGACCGCGCTCCACAAGCACCTGCTCTCCCAGATCCCCGACCTCTGGTGGACCCATGTCCACGCGCACAACCACGACGCGGTGGCCCTGGCCCGCGGTCTGCGCGCCGGATTCGACCGCACCGGAACCCCGCCCGCCGTGCCGCCCGGCCCCGCGACCACGGTGGACCTGGACGTCGCGGGCATGGAGGCGACACTCGGTGCCAAGGGTTCCGTCGAGGACGGGCTCTACAAGATCATCTTCGTCCGGCGCGAGACCATCGCGGACGGCGATCTGATCCTGCCGCCCGGTCTGGGGTCGACCACCGCGTTCAACTTCCAGCCGCTGGGTGGCGGGCGTGCCGCACTCAGCGGCGACTGCGCCATGCTCGCCGCCGAGGTTCCGCACGTACTGAAGGCCCTGCGACGCGGCGGGATCGAACTCGTCGAGCTGCACAACCACCACCTGGCGGAGGACCCCCGCCTGTTCTTCACCCACTTCTGGGCCGTGGGCGACGGCGTCGAACTGGCACGGGCGCTGCGCCCCGCGGTGGACGCCACCGACGTCGTACCGTCCGCCTGAGAGCGGCACCTCGCGCCGGACGCGTCGGCCCTCCCCGACTGCCGCGCCCACCGGGCCCCGCCGTCCCCGTCGGCCGGGGCCGCCGGACCGATTGCGCCGGTCCAGCGACCCCGGCCGCCGAATCCGTTCTTCAGATGGACCAATCGGCCCGGAGCGGCGCGTGTCCGTGCGGACGACCGGGCACTCATGTCCCGTCCAGCCCGCCCATTCCCCGAACCATCCGTCAGATCCCTCTCTGGAGCTCCGTATGGAACCAGTCGCCGACGCACGGTACTGCCCGTTCGACTACGCCGAGGCCCTCGAATTCGACCCGGTGCTCAGGCACTTGATGACCGAAGAACCCGTCTCCCGCATCCGGCTGCCGCACGGTGACGGCGAGGCATGGCTCGTCACCGGCTACGACGACGTGCGCACGGTGACCACCGACCGGCGCTTCAGCCGGAGCGCCATCATCGGCCGGAACTTTCCGCGCATGACCCCTGAGCCGATCGTCCAGGACGAAGCCATCAACGTGATGGACCCGCCGGGCAGCAGCCGGCTGCGGAGCCTGATCTCCAAGGGCTTCGCGCCGCGTCACATGGAGCGCATGAAAGTGCGCACCCAGCACGTCGTGGACGAGCTGTTCGACCGGATGGAGGAGCACGGCGCCCCCGCCGACCTCTTCGAGCACCTGGCGGCCCCACTTCCCCTGACCACCATCTGCGAAGTCCTCGACATTCCCGAGTCCGACCGCGCGCAACTGCGCGCCCACGCCCGGACCATGATGGACACGACGGTCGAGAACCGGGACAACGCGATCCGGTCCAAGGCCGAACTCCGCGCCTACTTCCAGACATTGACGGCACAGCGGCGCGCGAACCCGGGCGACGACCTGATCAGCGCGCTGGCCACGGCGCGCGACGGGGACGAGATCCTCAACGACCAGGAACTGACCGTCATGGCCATGGTCCTGCTGATCACCGGCCAGGACACCACCACGTACGAGCTCGGGAACATCTCCTACACACTGCTCACCAGGCCCGCCGAGCTCGCGATGCTGCGCGAGCGACCCGACATGCTCCCGCAGGCCATGGAGGAGCTGCTGCGCTTCATCCCCTTCCGCAAGGGCGTCGGCATCCCTCGGGTCGCCACCGAGGACGTGGAGCTCAGCGGGGTGAGGATCCGGAAAGGCGACATCGTGCATGTCTCCTATCTGACGGCCAACCGCGACCCACGCAAGTTCGACCGGCCCGACGAGCTGGATCTGGAGCGCGAGAATCCGTCCCACATGACATTCGGCTGGGGCGGACACCATTGTCTCGGCGCGCCGCTCGCCGCCACGGAGCTCCAGGTCGCCATCGGGACCCTGTTGAAGCGCTTCCCCGCTCTGAAGCTGGCGACACCGGCCGATGAGGTGCGCTGGAACAAGACCTCGATCTGGCGCTACCCCGTCGAACTGCCCGTCAGCTGGTGACAGAGGCGGTCCGGCTGCGCACCGGACCTCCGCGCGGTGACAGGGGCGGTCCGGCAGCGCACCGAACCTGCGCGCGCGGAGGTGCGACCGTCCTCGATGACGAGTCGCGGCAGGGCGCCCGGCAACCCGGCACGGTCCCGGGGTGTCGGGCGCCCTGCCGCGCTTCGGCGCCCCGCCCGCACCGGCTCGACATGCGGCCCCGATCGGCCTGCCGTAACGTGGTTCCGACGGCCACCCAGCCGTGGCGGATCAACGTCCGATCAATGACCGATCAGACATCCGCCCACGAACGGCTAGAACTCAGTCTTCGACGGTCGGCCCGTCCGCGCCCGTTCCAGGGGTACCGAACCCGGCGCAGGAATCCACCGAGGCCCTGTCCCGCGCCGCGCGTACGGGGCCGTGGTGGCCGTTCCCGCGTCGGCGGACGCCCCCGTGACCGCCCCGGGCCCGGCGGCGTGGACCAAGTCCGCTAGGAGGAGTTCCATGGCGGTTCTCTGCAAGCCGGCCATCGCGGTTCCCGAGTACGTCATCAGCAACGAGGAAACCCTTGAGCTGGCACGACGGTTGCACGGCGACCATCCGCAGATCGACCTGGTGCTTCGGCTCATCGAACACACCGGGGTGCAGAAACGACATCTGATCCAGCCCATCGAGAAGGTGCTGCAGCACCCGGGCTTCGACGCCCGCAGCATCACGTACGAGGAGCACACCAAGGCCCGGGTGCCGGCGGTGGTGCGCCAGGCACTCGACCAGGCCGAAGTGGAGCCGCGGCAGATCGACTTGATCGTGTACGTCTCCTGCACCGGCTTCATGATGCCTCCGCCGACGGCGTGGCTCATCGGAGAGATGGGCTTCCGCCCGGAGACGCGCCAGCTGCCGATCGCCCAACTCGGCTGTGCGGCGGGCGGTGCGGCGGTCAACCGGGCCCACGACTTCTGCAGGGCCTACCCCGACACCAATGTGCTGGTCGTCGCCTGCGAGTTCTGCTCGCTGTGCTACCAGCCCACCGACGTGGGTGTCGGATCCCTGTTGTCCAACGGCCTGTTCGGCGACGGCATAGCCGCCGTGGTGCTGCGGGGCCACGGCGGCACCGGGGTCCGCCTGGAACGCAACGGCTCGTTCATCATTCCGGACACCGAGGACTGGATCTCCTACGCGGTGCGATCCACCGGGTTCCATTTCCAGCTCGACAAACGGGTGCCCGGAACCATGGAGCCCCTCGCTCCGGCCCTGAACGCCGTGGCGGAGGAACACCAGTGGAACGCGGGCAAGCTGGACTTCTACATCATCCACGCGGGCGGCCCGCGCATCCTGGACGATCTGAGCCGCTTCCTCGACGTGCCGCCCGAAGCGTTCCGCTTCAGCCGGGCCACGCTGACCGAGTACGGCAA
Organism: Streptomyces sp. NPDC047515; assembly: GCF_040643055.1. NCBI lineage: Bacteria > Bacillati > Actinomycetota > Actinomycetes > Kitasatosporales > Streptomycetaceae > Streptomyces > Streptomyces sp. NPDC047515. The sequence continues at coordinate 79,172 of NZ_JBEYTM010000013.1, read as the reverse complement.
CATAGCCAGCGCGGTGGTGCTCGACGCCCTCGGCCGGATGTTCGACGAGGCTTCGGCCCTCGACGGCCACCGCGGACTGATGGCCGGCTTCGGCCCCGGCATCACCGCCGAGATCTCCCTGGGCACCTGGACGACGGACGCCGGTTAGGCCTCGGCCCGCCCCGGCATACGAGGACCGGCGGGGCCCGGGGATCCGGGGACGGGCCCCGGCATACGAGGACCGGCGGGGCCCGGGGATCCGGGGACGGGCCCCGGCACCGGGCGGGAAGGGCAGGACGGGGCGGGGTGGAGCCTCGCGCGGCGGGGTGCGGACCGCGCCGCGCGAG
>NZ_JBEYTM010000013.1:44877-78836 GCF_040643055.1 Streptomyces sp. NPDC047515 | reverse complement strand
GATCGCCGCGTCCGCGCCTGCCGGATCCAGGTCCGGGGCCGACCAGACCGTGCGGACCGCGCCGCGCGAGGCTCCACCCCGCCCGCCGCCGTGTCCCGCCCCGCACGGTCCCCGGCTTCCCGCCGACCCGCGCGGTCCCGGCTGTCCCGCCCGCCCCGCGCCACCGCCCCCGTGTCAGTGCCGGGTGCCAGACTCGACCACATGACCGAACGTTGGGCTCTGGCCGCCACGGAGACCGGCGGCTCCCTGCTCGCCCCGCTGGACTCCTCCGGCCTGCCCACCGCCCCGGTCCTGGCCGAAGCGGACCTCGTGGAGGCCGTCCGCTCCCGCCCGGAGGTCACCCGCTGGGTCTGGCGGTCCACCGCCGAGATCTACCCGCGCCTGCTCGCGGCGGGTGTCCCCGTGGCCCGCTGTTACGACGTCGAGGTCGCCGAATCCCTCCTCCTCGGCCATGAGGGCCGTCTCGGCGAACCCCGCTCCGCAGCCGCCGCCCACGCCCGTCTGCACGGCGCCCCCGTGCCCCCCGACCCTCCGCCGCGCTCCGCCGAACCCGGTGCGCAGTCCTCCCTCTTCGAGCCGCAGTCCGGCACCGGCCTGCCGTTCGACGACCTGCTCCAGGTCTACGCGGACCAGCTCCGCCGCCATGACGCCACCGCGCACCCGGACCGGATGCGCCTGCTGACGGCCTCCGAATCGGCCGGCATGCTGGTCGCCGCCGAGATGAACCGTTCCGGTCTCCCCTGGCGCGCCGATGTCCACCGGGACGTGCTCCAGGAACTGCTCGGCGAGCGCTACGCGGGCGGCGGCGAGCCCCGCAGGCTGGCCGAACTGGCCGACGAGGTGTCGGCCGCCTTCGGCAGACGGGTCCGCCCCGACCTCCCCGCCGACGTCATGAAGGCCTTCGCGCAGGCCGGCATCAGGGTGAAGTCGACCCGGCGCTGGGAGCTGGAGGAGCTGGACCATCCCGCGGTGGAGCCCCTCATCCAGTACAAGAAGCTGTACCGGATCTGGACGGCGCACGGCTGGAGCTGGCTCCAGGACTGGGTGCGCGACGGGCGTTTCCGCCCCGAGTACCAGCCGGGCGGCACGGTCAGCGGGCGCTGGACGACCAACGGCGGAGGGGCGCTGCAGATCCCCAAAGTGATACGGCAGGCGGTCGTCGCCGACGAGGGCTGGCGCCTGGTCGTGGCGGACGCCGACCAGATGGAACCCAGGGTCCTGGCCGCGATCTCCCGCGACCGCGGTCTGATGGAGGTGGCGGGCCATGCCGGCGACCTCTACACGGCGCTGTCGGACCGGGCCTTCCACGGCGACCGGGACCACGCCAAGCTCGCCCTGCTGGGCGCGATCTACGGGCAGACCTCGGGCGACGGCCTCAAGAATCTGGCCGCCCTGCGCCGAAGATTCCCGCTGGCCGTGGCCTATGTCGACGACGCCGCGAAAGCGGGCGAGGAGGGGCGCCTCGTACGGACGTATCTGGGCCGGACCAGTCCCCCCGCGGCCGGCAGCGGGGACGACGACGAGGCCGGGATTCCGCTGGAGAGCGCCGAACAGCCCTCCGGCGACGGCGAGTTCACCCCGGGCCACGCATCGTCCCAGGCCCGCGCTCGGGGCCGCTTCACCCGTAACTTCGTGGTGCAGGGCAGCGCCGCGGACTGGGCCCTGCTGCTCCTCGCCGCCCTCCGCCAGTCGCTCCGCTCCGCCGGGCTCCGGGCCGAGCTGGTCTTCTTCCAGCACGACGAGGTGATCGTGCACTGTCCGCGGGAGGAGACCGAGGCGGTCGTGGAGGCGATCCGGTCGGCCGGTGACATCGCCGGACGGACCGTCTTCGGCGACACACCGGTGCGCTTTCCGTTCACGACGGCGGTGGTGGAGCGCTATTCGGACGCGAAGTAGCCCTTGGCTCACGCACCGGAGTCGGGCGTGCCGGACTCCCCGTGCCCTCGTTGTTCACCCGTACCCGGCCGCGCATCGGGTCCCGAAGCGGGCCGGGCGCCCGGAGCGGCCTGTTCGCCGAAGCCGGCCAGCCCGTGGTCGTAGTGCGCGGGACGCAGATGCTGATGACGATGCCGGGCATTGAGCCGATGGATGACGAACGCCGCGATCGCGATCATCACGAGGACGACCACGACAGTGACCAGGGTGTCCATGCGATACCGGCCCCCTTCGACGCGCAGGCCGACAGAAGCGGCTCATCGGGAGCCGTGCACATCCAGGTTACTCCGCGGCCGGAATGACGCCCCTCGGCCGGGCTCAGCCGCAGCCACTCCCGTGCTCGTGTCCGCATGCCCGTGCCCGCATGCCTGAGCCCGCATGCCTGAGCCCGTGTTCTGCCGTGGACGCGGAAGGGTCCGGACCGGATGAGAAGCTCCGGCCCGGACCGGGCGCGGCGCGCGCCCCGCGAGGGAAACCCCGGGGCACGCCCGTGCAGCGGTGGTGCGCCTCCGCCGTCCTGCGCGTCTACCCGCGTTCCCACAGCGCGGGGACGTTCGGCGGTTCCCAGCCGGCCATGGCCGAGTGCGCCTGCAGGCAGCGGTACGCGACCCCGCCGTACGTGACGCGGTCTCCCGCGTTGTAGAGCGTTCCGGCCGCCCAGGTGGAGCCGGGCGGGTCGGTCGGCGGATCGGTCGGATCGGTCGGGTCGGTCGGATCGGTCGGGTCGGTCGGGTCGGTCGGGTCGGTCGGGTCCTGGGCGACGTCGAGGACGAAGTCGAAGGTCCCTTCCTTGGCGGAGCCGACGGCCCGGACGTTCATGAGGAGCGCAGGGTCGAAGATGCTGTCCGTGTTGTTGCGCGGCTCGTCGGGGAAGTCCAGCTGAGTGGTCAGGATGCCCGAGCCGGGAGCCTGGGCCTTGACATGGATGTGCCGCGTCCGGCCCGGGTACAGCCCCGGCACGATCGTGGTCAGGGTGAAGGCCCCCGACTGATCGGTGAACTGGTGGCCGCGGAAGGCATATCCGCTCATGTCGTACGCGCCGTTGGTGTCGGCCTGCCAGAAGTCGAGGAGCACTCCGGGGATGGGCTTGCAGGCCCGCCCGAAGACGTAACCGCTGACGGTCAGCCGGACACCGGGCGTGCTGCCGGTGATCAGGCTCGTGCGGAGCGGGGAGTCGGGCTTGAAGTAGGGCCCCTCGATCCGCTCGTGGGTCGGACCGTCGCCGTCGTCGCAGTTCGGGGTGGGGGCAAGGGGCCGGCCCCCGGTACCGGCGTCGCGTGCCAGCGCGACGCCGCCGCCGGCGAGCAGCGGGACGGTACCGACGACGAGAGCGGCCTTGAGGAGGGTCTTGCGGCTGATCCGGCGGTCGTCGCCGGAACCTTCGGTCACTTCTGGGGTCATGGCTGATTCCTCAGGATGGGGGAAGGGCACGTGCATGACACAGAGCGGAGCGGGGCGCGCACCGCCCGGCCGGGAGGCCGGAGCGTGGGGGCGTGCGGACGCGGTGTGATCCTGGCGAGAGGCCCTGGGGCGTGTCGGCCTACAGCTGCTGCCAGAGCGCCGGCACGTTCGGCGGCGTCCAGCCGGGCTGCGCCAGGTGCGCCTGCAGGCAGCGGTAACTGCCGGAGCCGTACGTCACGATGTCGCCCGCCGCGTACGTGGCCCCCGCCGCCCAGCTGCCGCCCGGGTCGGTCGGCGGGTCCGTCGGATCGGTGGGCGGATCGGTCGGGGTGCCGCTGGTGACCAGGGTGATTCCGTACGCCTGGAGCGCCGGATTCACCGGCTGGAATTACGTCGTACCGCCCTGGGAGCAGTTGCCGGAGCCGCCGGAGGTGACGCCCTGCGCCTGGCTGCCGGAGATGAACGAACCGCCGGAGTCGCCCGGTTCGGCGCACACGTTTGGGTGACTCCGGAGACGGTGCCCTCCTGGTAGGTGACGCTGGTGTTGCGCTGCTGCACCGTTCCGCAGTGCCAGCCGGTCGTCGAGCCCGAGCGGCAGACCGACGAACCCTCCAGCGCCTCGGTGGATCCGGTGACCGTCACATCGCCGTTGCCATACCCGTTGACCAGGGCACGCGGCGTCCAGTTGGTGTTGGTGGCGACCCGGGAGTAGTCGCGGCCGGGGAAGGTGGAGCCCTGGAAGGAGCCCTGGGCCTGCTGGTTGTAACCGCTGGTGCTGACCCCGGGTGTTCCGCAGTGACCGGCGCTGACGAAACCTGACTGGCCGCTGCCGCGCTTCACGGGGAAGCCGATGGAACAGCGCCCGGAGCCGTTCATGTAGTACGCGTCACCACCCCGCAGATCCGTGAAGGTACGGGGCTTCTCGGCCGACCGGCTCACCGTCACCACCCCGTGCGGCACGTCCGCCGCGGCGAGGAAGGCGTCGGCGGCCGAGGCGCGGGCGGCCCGCACGACCACGCGGTTGGTGGCCACGTCGACCTACCAGAGGGGTATGCCCTCCGGGGCCTTGCGCAGCGCGACCCGGTCCAACGCCGCCTTCGCGGCGTCGAGTTCGGCCAGGCTGTGCTCGACGACGACGGGCCGTGCGCCGGCCCGGCGGATCCGGCCGGTGTCCGTGGCATCGGTGGTGGCGACGGTCAGGGCGGCGTCGTCACCGCTCACCCGGGCCCCGGCGAAGTCCGCGCCGAGGGAGTGCCGCAGCCCGGCGGCGACGGCCGCCGCCCGGGACTCGTGGCCGACCCTGTCGCGCGCCTCGGAGGCCGTCAGCCCGAGATCGCGCCGCATGCCCTTCAGCAGACCGGGCGAGAGCTGTTCGGTGCCCGCGGCGGTGGGGTTGGGGAGGTGGGTGGGGAGCGGGATCGGGATCGGCGGACGCGCTGCCGGTCAGGCCGGCCAGCGCGAGCACACCGACGGCCACGGTGGCGGTGCACGCGGCCAGGGCACGTCTGCGGAGGATGGTTCTCTCCACGGAACTCTCCTTGACTTCGGGGGAATTTCCGCCAACGTAGCCGCGTACACGTCACCCTCAGGAGATCCCGCTCTCCCCCTCACTTCGCGTTATGGGGCCCTTGACCGAAAGCCTTTAGGCTCCGCGCATGGCCACGCATGAACACGAGATCACCGAGCCCGTCGACCTGTGCCTGCCGGACGGTCGGCTGAACCCGGCGGCCCGCGGCTGGTCCAGACAGCCGCTGCACCGGGCGAATCTTCGGGGCTGGGGGCGGACCAAGCGCTGGGAGTACTGGTGCGTGACCACCCCGACCCATCTCGTCGCACTGACGGTGAGTGACCTCGACTTCCTGGCCCTGAACACGGTGTACGTAACCGGACTTGCACCGGCTGGCTGCCCTGAACTTGTCGCCCGAATTACATCGAACCTCCTTCTCGTCCGACGTTTCGGACTGCTGGACGTACACCCTGACCCACCGCATCACCGACGCGACGCCCGCCGTCCCGACCCCGCGCGGCCATACACCCACCGGGCAACTCTCCTGGGGCTGAGGGCGCCACCGGACTGGACGAGATGGCCCGCTGCTTCGTCAAAGCCTGAAGCAAAAGCGGGGACTCACGGACGCCAGAGTCCTGGCATGCAGGGCCCGGGGCGCATGCGCTGCTGCCGCAGTCCGGCCACTGGCAGCCCGGCACAACTCGCCCACCGCAGCCGCGCAGGAGGAACAATCGTTCACTGCGGCCTGCCGCTTGGACGGGTGAGGTTTCCGGCAAGGGCAAGGCCAGGCGCAGCAGCACGACCGATCATGATGCCGTTCGCGGCCTGCGCAGGTGAAGACAACAGGGTGGCCGGCAGGCGCTTAAGAGATGGCCGATCAAGGCCGTGACCTGGTGGATGATGTATCGGCACCCGCAGTCTTCGTCAGCGCGTTCCGGGTGAGGACGACCCGGCCGATCAGGCCGGGCGCGGTGCGCGCTTACCAAGGCTGGTCCTGGGTCAGTTTCAGCAAACGCTGCAGGTGCATGCCGGCCTTGCGCAGCTCGGCCTCGGGGACCTGCCACAGCCGTGCCGCGTCGCTGTAACCGCCCCCGCCGACGCCACTCCAGTAGCAGGCAGACCGCTCGGCGGCGGCAGCGAGAATCGCTGCCGGGTAACGCTCCCGCAATGCCCGCGGGTCGGTCAGCCGCCACCAGGAGGCCAGGGCCCGCGCGGCCAGGTGCACCCCGTGCCGGGCAGGGGTGCGCTGCCACAGCAGGCGGGCGACCGGGTCCAGCTCGGCACCGGTGCGCGGGAGGCGGGTGGCCGGCTCAGTACCACCTGTGCGGTAGCGCGCCATCATGGTGCTGGCGTTCATCGCGTAGGGGCTCTGATGGGGCAGGACCTCGGCGATCAGCCGGTCGGGCCCAAGAGACCAGCGCAGCAGGTAGTCATGGCGTCCCCGGTCGGTGCGGACCTCGCCTCCGGCACCGTCCCAGCCGCGTCGTCCCTCGGCGGGGAAGACCACAGCGCTGCAGGACTCCACCCGTTCCCGGGAGTCGACGCCGATCCCGTACCGCGGCCCGGCCGCGCCGTACAGCCGCAGCAGGGCAGCGGCGGGCGAGTCCGGGGCGCACAACCGCTCCAGCTTGCGGCGGTCGCCGCCTGCGGCGTGCTCCCAGAAGGTGAAGGCGCGCTTCTGGAGGGTCTGGGGATCGACAGACCGGCGCTGCGGCGGAAACGGGGCATGGCCGGGTGTGGCGGGGCGGGAGCCGGGGCGGGAGGATGCGGCGCGCGTGCCGGACGCCTCGGCGATGCGCCCGACCTTCGCTCGACCCCCGCTCCGCGGCGCGGCTCCGCCTGCGGCCTCGGCGTTCCGTGCGGCCGACAGCCCCACAGCGGCGGTGGCGCCCGCACGCATTGGTGCCACCGCGCCTTCCGCGGATGCGGCAGCGTGCGTGGCGGCGCCGTCGCGGGGCGGCGGTACGGACTCCGGGGCCGGATGCGGGGTGGGGCGCTTGGGGGCCAGGCATCGGGCGCAGCCCAGGTGCGTCTTGGCTGCGACCAGCGGCGCACCGCTCTGGTCGCAGGCCGGGCAGCGCAGTGGGGCGAACTCTCCGGCGGGCAGCAGCCAGTCCAGGTCCAGCGGATAGCGCCGCTCGCCCCTGCGGACGTCCAGCGCGAGGCGCAGTACCGGGACTCTCAGCAGGTGTAGCCGGTAGGGAGTGAGCGTGTGGCGGGCACGGTATTTTTCGGCGATCTCGGCCAGGCGGCGGGCGCGCTCCTCGCGGGTGCTCTCGATACGGGCACGCAGCAGCGCCGCGCGGTCCTCGGGCGCGGTGGCGGCACGGCGCTCCAAGGATTCCACGGCGGACGCGTAGTACTCCCCGGCGCGGGCGCGCTCCTTGGCGTACGCGTCGCCGAGCTGCCCGGCCAGCCCATCCCGGCGCAGCACGGCGGCGGCTTCCAGCATCCGGTGGGCCTCGGCGAGGGCCGCGGCCAGGTCCGGCCGGCTGGTGGAGGCGTAGTCCACGGCGGCGGCGAGCCCGGCCGGCAGCGCGGTCTCGGCACGGGGGTCACGGCCGGTGCGGACGAGGCGCTCGCTGACCCTCGCCGGCACCCGCAGGCGGCTGGGTACGTCGACGAACACCTCGGCCTGCTCCTGGAAGTGGTCCTCCGCGGAGAGCTCGTAGCCCACCAAGGAGCCTACGCGCAGCACCGGCCGCAGGACCCGCTCGGGCGTGGCGTCGGCACGCGGGTCCAGGCGGCCGTGGTCGACCGGGAGATACTCTCGGGCCTTGGACAGCAACGTGGCGGCATCGGGCGGCACGGAGCGCGGCGCGGCCAGGGTAAGGGTGCCGGTGTCGCCCGCGGCCAGAACGCTCTCGGCGGCCTTGGCGACCACCGGGTGTCCGGTCACCAACAGCAAGGCGCCGTCTTCGCGGGCGACATCGGGGTCGGCGGTGACCGCGGTCTCCTCGGACAGCTCCAGCTCGCTCGCCAGGGCAGCGGGCAGCAGTGCCAGGGCGGAATTCCCGGCGTCCTCCCACAGCCCGCCGCGGTGCTCGACCCAGTCCAGCCAGAAGGCCAGCCCGGCCTCCTTGCGGATCACCGGCCCGCGTCCCGCTCGTCATCGCCGCCGACCAGTGCGTCGACCGCGCCGCGGCTGTCCAGGTAGTCCGTGCGGGCACTGACCAGCCGCTCGCCCAGGCGTTCCAGGCGTTCCTCGAACTCCGCGTCGTCCCCTGCGGTGGCGAAGGCGTCGAAGACGGAGGCCTCGAAGTCGAAGTCCTCGTCCACCCGGCCCAGGATCATGTCGAGTTCGCCGACGACCAGCTCAAACAGATTGATCTTGGATTCGAGGACGTGCAGGATCCGTTGCTCGATGGTGCCCCGGGCGACCAGATTGGTCAGCACCACGTCGTGCTCCTGCCCCACCCGGTGCAGTCGGCCCAGACGCTGCTCGATCTGCATGGGGTTCCACGGTAGGTCCACATTGGCCATCACATGGCAGAACTGCAGATTGCGGCCCTCTCCGGCGGACTCGGTGGACAGCAGCACCGGCGCCTGATCGCGGAAGGCCGCCACCGCCGCTTCCTTGTCCCGGCGCGAGAGGCTGCCGTGGTAGACCGCCGCCTGGACGCCCTCACGCTCCAGCCGCGCGGCGAGCGCGTTCAGGGTCTGCCGGAAGGCGGTGAACACCAACACCTTCTCCCCCTGTCCGTTATGCCGGCGCAGCCGCTCCAGCAGCAGCTCCGCCTTCGTGGATCCCTCGATTTCCCGGGCCAGCGCCGCCAGGTCCGGCCAGCCCGCCTTGGCCAGGGTCGGCGCGGCAGCCTGCGGGCTCGACCCGGCCAGCCGGGTCAGCCCGCGCAGGGTCAGCATCCGCGCCGAGGACGCGCCCTTGGCCTCCGCCCTGATCCTGGCCGCGATCCCCGCATACAGCTCCGCCTCCTCCTGCGAGGGCGCCACCAGCACCGTCTCGGCCAGCCGCTGCGGCAGCAGCACCTCGACCTCGCTGCGCCGGTGCCGGACCATCACCTCACGAGTACGGGCCCGCAGCTGATCCAGGTTGCGTGGCGCCGAAGGATCCGTCCCGGCTCCGGCGTGCCGCTGGCGGAACTGCGCAGGGGTACCCAGCAATCCGGGCGCGACCAGGCTCACGAGCTCGTACAGGTCCTGCAACCGGTTCTCCACCGGAGTGGCGGTGAGCAGCAGCAGATAGCGGGCACGCAAGGCCCGGGCGAGCTTCCCCGAGGCGCTGCGCGGATTGCGCAACCGGTGCGCCTCGTCAGCCACCACCACATCCCAGTGCCCCTCGGTCAGCCGGGACTTGAGCGGCTCCCGGCGCGCGGCGGCGATCGAGGCGAGCACCACCGGCCGCTCCGCGTCCGCCTCCTCCCAGCCCTGGCCCCGGGCGATCACCGTCGGCAGGCCGAACTTGCGCTCCAGTTCCTCGCGCCACTGCTCCACCAGCCCGGCCGGGGTGAGCACCAGCGTCCGATCCGCCAACCCGCGCATCCGCAGCTCGGACAGGACCAGACCCGCCTCGATGGTCTTACCCAGCCCCACCTCGTCCGCGAGGATCGCCCGGCCGCGCATCCGCCGCAGCACCGTCTGAGCGGTCTGCATCTGGTACCCGAACGGCGCGAAGGACAGCTGCGGCAGCGACAGGAAGGAGTCGAAACCGGGCCTGCGCCACACCTCCACCGCCGCATCCACCAGCACCGAGGTGACCGGATCCACCGGAGCCGCACCCAGCCGGCCCAACAGCACCGCGAACGCGTCAGGCAGTCCTTCGGGCCGCGGAGCCGAGCCGTCAGCTGTGGGAGGGCAAATGGTGGCGGTACTCAAGCGACCTCGCTCGGGGAGCAGTGGAACGGATGGAAACGGGCACGCTCCGTCACCCGCGGACCAGCCTACCGACAGCATCGCCAGGACCGTAACCGTGGATGGGGCCCCGAACAAGGGATCACATCCAGGTCCCGCGAGATGAGCCGCAGCGCCTGTCGGTAGTCTGCACGGCCGTGAGCGAGTACCAGTACTACGAGTTCCAGGCCGTCGACCGGCCGTTGACCAAGGACGAGCTCGAAGGGGTGCGGGGGCTGTCGAGCCGGGCCCGGATCAGCGCGACGCACTTCGTCAATGAGTACCACTACGGCAACTTCCGTGGCGATGAGCGCAAACTGATGGAGCAGCTGTACGACGCACACCTGTACTTCGCCAACTGGGGCTCGCGGCGCCTGATGCTGCGCCTGCCCACCACACTGCTGCCCGCCCGCAGCGCCGAACCGTACTGCGCGGAAGACGCCTTGACCTGCTGGACCAGGAAAGAACACCTGCTGCTCGACTTCTCCTACGAGGCCGAGGACGGCGGCGAGTGGGACTTCGAGACCTCCTTCACCCTCGCCTCCTTCACCGCCCTGCGTACCGAACTCGCCGCGGGCGACCTGCGCCCCCTCTATCTGGCCTGGCTCTCCGCGCTCACCCGCTGGGAGCTGGAGGAGGACGTCGACGAGGACGAGTACACCTCCACCCTCGAACCGTCCGTCCCCGCCGGCCTTGCCCGGCTCACCGGCCCGCAGCAGGCCTTGGCGGACTTCCTTCACGTCGACCCGCATCTGCTCACCGCGGCTGCCCGCGCCAGCGGTGACGCCCCTTCCCAGGCAATCGACAAAAACGCGCTCACCGCCTGGATCCGCGCCCTGCCACCACGCGAGAAGGACACCCTGCTGCTGGACGCGGCCCTGGGCACCGCCCCGCAACCGGGCCCCACTCTGCTGGCCCGCCACCGCGCCGCATCCCGTGGTACGGCCGAACCGTCCCCCGCTGCCCGGCGCCGTTCAGCCGCGCAGCTCCTCGACGCCGCCCACGAGGTGCGCAGCGAGCACACACGGCAGCAGGAAGGGGCCCGCGCCCAGGCCCGCCGGGCCGAACAGCGGGCTCGCGAGAGCCACCTGGACCGCCTGGCCGAGAACACCGGGCAAGCCTGGCAGGACATTGCCCACCTGATCGGGCAGAAGCAGCCCGGCCCCTACGACGCCGCCGTCACCCTCCTGAAGGATCTCCGCGAGGTCCACGACCGGGCGGGCACCCTCGAGGAGTTCGCCCGGCGCCTGCACGACCTGCGCGAACAGCACTGCGGCAAGCCCTCGCTGATGCGGCGCTTCACCGACGCCGGCCTGACGGCCCGCTGAGGCGCGCTCAGATGTGGTTGCGGGGCCCCTCGGCCAGGAGGCGGAGCGCGGCGAGGGCGGCTGGGCGGCCAGTCGTGGACAGGGAGATCGGGGCGTCGATGGACCGTTCCGGCTCGAGGTAGCCGAGTTCGCGGCCGGTGTGCCAGAACCTCCACAGCAGCCGCTCGGTGTCCTTCGCCTCCATCGCGGTGCCGTCGCCGTGGGTGAAGCCCGCCGCAAGCACCGGATGTACGGCATCGCGCAGGTCCTCGCGGGGCCGGGGCTCCGCCCACAGCGCGCCCAGGGCGGACTCGGCCACCTGCCGCTCAGCCGCGGTGGTGCCGAGCCAGGCCAGCGCGGCTGTGTGCTGGCGCAGCCGGTGGTCCGTCAGCTGGGCGCGGCCGGCAGGCGAGAGCTTGAGCGTACGGTGGCGCTTGGTCACCAGCCGGTGGGTGCGAGCGAGTTCATGCAGGTCGGCCAGCTGGAACAGGTCCGCCTCCGAGCGCGGCCCCTTGCCGATCGGGTACCAGTGCGGGTAGCGGGCGAACGCGGCAGCCACCAGTTCCCGCGGCAGGTAGCCGGCCTGTGTCAGGGTGACGCCGTCACCGATCTGCTCCAGCAGCCACCGCAGCGGCTCAGCCGTGTCCACCGGTGCCGCGGCCGACCACTCCAGGGCAGGCAGGACGGCAGCGAGCAAAGCTCGGCGCTCAGTCGGGGGAGCTGCGGCCCACAACTCTCGCCGTTCGCGGCAGATGGCCTCCAGCGGGGCGCGGCCCTCGAACACGGGCTGCGCAGTGGCGAGCCAGTGCTGGACGAACCGTCGGCGCGCGGCCGGGAACGTACGCGCGTCCGGGTCGAGCTCGCCCTCGTCCAGCGCCTTCTCCAGTCGATCTTCGAGGTTGGCCCGGGCCAGCGCTTCCTGGATGCCCTTGACCTGCCCCCAGCTCAGCTCGGGTACGTCCGGCGGGGTCGTGAGCGAGGCGGCCGCAGCCTTGCGGTAAGCCGCGAAGCCCGCCTCCTCGGAGCGCTGCCAGTCCTCCAGCACCTGGGCGGTGGTCGCGCTCGTGCACACCGCAGCGGCCCGCACTCGGCCGACTCCGGTCAGCAGGTCGGCCAGGACGGCGACAGCCCGCCGCTGCTCACACGCGTTCGCGTCCCACTTGCGGGGCAGCTCGTACCAGCAGAAGCGTTCGACCTCGGCAGCCGAGAGTGTGACGATCGGGTCACCGTCGGGCGCCAGCCAACCCAGCAGGCGCTGTGCCATCGCCTCGTCCGCCACCAACGCCGTCACCTCCGCCGCACTCCGGCCTACCTGCCGATCCTCCCACGGACGGGGGTCCCCTCCGTGGGCGACGCTGCCGCGGGAACCTCACCAGTGACGTCGCCCCTCGGCAGCCAGGGTTTCCCAGCCTGTCGGAACAGCACAAGCCCTATGCCGCCGACCACCCTTCCCAAGGCACCGGAAACCCTCGCCTCCCCCAGAAGCGGCGAGGCGATTCTCACGAGCCGTCATGCACGCTTGTCCACCGACTGTCCACCGGAGCGTTTGCCTGCATGGCCAACCGAAGGACTCAATGCACCAAAACCGCTGTTCAGGGCCTTGTCACGGGCTCGCTGGCAACAGGGAGCGAACCTGCGACCGACGCATTGCGATGCACAGACCGCAAGTGTCCGATCTACCCGAATTCCAAGGTCAACGCAAATAAGAAACCCCAGGTCAAGGGCTTGACCTGGGGTTCATCATGGAGCCGCCTTCGGGATTCGAACCCGAGACCTACGCATTACGAGGTACCCGATCGCGTTCCGGAGGGCCTCCGTGGACACCGCTGAGGGGAGGTCACCGCAGCTGAACGACCTCTGTCCCGATCTCAGGCGGCCCTGACGAAACCCGGACACAAGATCACTCCTCAAAAGACCCTGACTACTGCCCGTCATCAGAGATCACTTCCTGGCCCCGTTCCGGCCTCCGCGCGAGGGCGATCGAAGCGTGGTTTCATGCTGCGGTGGGACAACAGACCGACCCTCCTTCGGAAGAGGCACCCGGCTGCCGGGTCCGATGGCGTGAAGGCTCCGACCTCGACGCGTGCGTGCAGGCGCTGGCCGACGTGCACGAGTGCGACGGCTACCCGGACGAGTGGCCGGAACGCCCCGGTGAGTGGCTGGCCCCGCCCTCTCTGTTCGCCGCCTGGGTGGCCGAACTGGACGGGAAGGTCGTCGGCCACGTCGGCCTGACGGGGGTCGGGGCAGAGGACCGGGCGCCGGGCCTGTGGAGCCGCCGTACGGGTGCGCCCGTCGAGAAGACCGCCGTGATAAGCCGTTTGTTCGTCTCTCCCGCCGCACGCGGCCACGGTGCCGGCGCCTTGCTGATGGAGCGGGCGGCGTGGGAGGCCCGGCGGCGCGGGCTGCATCCGGTCTTGGACGTCCTGACCTCCGACGCGTCGGCCGTCGCTCTGTACGAACGCCTGGGGTGGGCCTGGCTGGCCACCGTCGACCAGCGATGGGGTTCGGTCCGGACCGTGACGGTGCATTGCTACGCCGCGCCCGTCACTCCCGGATCCGCTCAAGGCCCGCACGGGCCTTGAGCGTGCCTCCGCCCGTGCGCGTCACTCGAAGGTGAAGGTGAAGACCGAGCGGACTTGCTCGGCTGTCCTGTGCAGCTCGGCCACACTGTCAGCGGCGATCAGCGCCTCGGCGAAGAAGTTCTCCCGGTCCATGGTCACCACGCGGAAGTTCTCGAACAGGTAGCCGTCCACCACCCCGGGAATCCGCTTGAGCTCCTCGACGGAAGTGGCGCTCGCCAGGGTGCCGACGCGGTCGGCCTCGAAGGGGAGCATGGCCAGCAGCTCGGTGCCGCCGGTGGCCGCCTCGTCCAGGACGCCGTCCAGGTGCTCACCGAGCGCCATGCGTACCGACATGTCGATGGGGTCGACACCGCAGGCCCGCTGGGTGGCCGCCCGGTACATGCGTCCTCCGGGACGCGGATTGATCTCGACCAGTTCGCAGGTGCCGTCCGCGCGCGTCCGCCCTTCGACGTGCAGCCAGCTGTCCCCGAGGCCGAGAGAGGCGCAGAGCGCCCCGACCCGCTCCGCCAGCTCGCCCACGGCAGAACGCACATGCGCGGAGACCGGAGGCGAGATGAGAAGTCCCGCGTCGTGGTGCCGCCGGTTGTCGTGCCCCGTCTTCTCGACCTCGAAGAGCGGATGGAACCGGCCGTCCAGCACCGGCCCGTCGACGGAGAACTCGATGCCGTCGATGTACTCCTCCACGATGACGTCGGTCTCCGGACCCGCGGCGGCGGCCAGCTCCTTGAGGCAGAAGACGAGCTCGGCTGCGTCCTTGGCGCGGCGGACGAGCCGTGAACCCCCCGAGTCCTGGTCAGGCTTGACGATGACGGGGTAGGAGGCGACCGCGTCGATGTCGAGGGAGGTGGCGGTTCCGGCCGCGAAGGCCAGCGAGGACAAGCCCCGGTCCGCCATGGCCGCCCGTACCCGTGCCTTGCTCAGCAGAACTTCGCGGCCCTGCTCGCCGCCCGTCAGTCCGTAGTACCGCGCCGTGCGTACCTGCCAGGAGATCAGCGAGTCCACGAAGTTGACGACGGCTGTCGGCACCACGCCCGCCGCCCCGACCGCCGCCACCAGTTCCTCCAGGCTCGCTGTCTCCCAGTCGACCACGACGTGGGCCGCGCAGTGGGCGCGGTTGACGTCCTCCGGCTCGTCGGAGACCAGGACCGGGCGGCGCCCCATGTCCGAGAGCATGCGCGAGACGAGGCGCACCCCGCCCTCGAAGCGCTTGGAGTAGATAAGGACGTCTCGCTCTTCAGCCACGTCATTGCTCGCCTTCTGCCTCTGAGGAACGCGGTGCGGGGTGATCGGGGTGGTTCGGGGCCGGTCAGGGGGCGGGGGTCTGCTCGCCGACGGTCTCTCCGGACCCCGGCCGCACGCCCAAGGCGCGGGCCTGTTCGAGTGTCGTGGCGGAGCGAAGCGGCGAGAACATCAGCCAGAACGAGACGCACAGGTACGAGACACCGACGACCCAGATGGCGCGGCCGGCCCCCAGGGCATCCGAGAGAGCCCCGCCGGCGAATGCGCCGACCGGCAGCGTCCCCAGGGCCACCAGCCGGTAGCTCGCGGTGACCGCGCCCAACTGGTGCTCGGGCGGAATGGCTTGTCGGAGGCTCACCGCGAAGACGTTGAAGAGTGCCACCCCGAAGCCGTTCACGACGAAGGCGAGAGCGAGGAGGGCCACCAGGACGACGACGCCGAGGTCGAAGACGACCACGAGCGGGACCAGGAGGAGACCGGCGGCGGCGAGGACCACACCGCCGGTGAGGGTACGGCCCACGGTCGTCCGGGCGCCGATGCGCGCGGCCACCAGCGAGCCGACCAGCGCACCGACGCTGCCGACGCCGATGACCAGACCGATCGCCGTACCGCTGAGGCCCAGCTCGCGGGCGGCGAAGATCAGAAAGACGGTGAGGAAGCACTGCTCGTGCAGGTTGGACAGGCCCGCCTGCGTGCAGAGGTCGCGCAGGGGGCGCAGGGACCAGGTGTACCGCAGCCCTGATGCGATCGTGCGCAGCGCCGACTGCCGCGGTACGCCGGGCGCCTTGACGTCGCGCAGCAGTGCTCCGCTGAGAGTGGCTCCGACGAAGAAGGCGGCGGCGACGGCGAAGGTGGGCGAGAGCCCCAACTTGCCGACGAGGAAGCCGGCCGCCGACGGACCGGCGAGCTGGCTGACGGAGTAGGTGGCCTGGTGCAGTCCGTTGGCCGAGGGGATGGAGTCCACGGAGACGATCTTGGGGATGGTGGACTGGTAGGCGACCTCGTAGAAGACGGTCGCCGTGCCGATGACCGCGGCAGCCGCCACCACATGGGTGACCGTCAGCCCTTGGGTGGCCTGCGCGAGGCCGAGGAGCGCGAGCGCGGCACCGCGGGCCACGCTGGTGATCACCAGCGTGCGGCGGGGCGGGTGGCGGTCGACCACTACCCCGGCGACCAGCGACAGCAGGACGATCGGGATGAACTGTACGGCGGAGATGAGGCCCACTTCAGTGCCGCTGGCGTGCAGGGCGGTCACCGCGACCAGAGGCAACAGGAAATTGGTCAGCTGGGTCCCGAAATGGGCGGCCGACTCCCCCACCCACACATTCCGGAAATCCTTGTTCCCCTTGAGGAGAACCCGGACTTCCTCGTCCAGGATCGCCATTTCACCCCCCGATCGAACCGATTGAGAGATTAACCTAGCACACGCCCCATCCGTTCGCTAGGGTGCGATCAGGCCCGACGACCGACAGAGGTTCGGAGAGATGAGGATATGGTGTCGGAGTATTCGGTACTGACGGAAGAAGAATTGCGGCTACTGCCGTCGGACGAAGATGTCCTGCGTTACGAGAAAACTGGCTGGTACCTTTCGCAGAAGCTGCTCAGCGACACGGAAACCGAGGCCCTGACTCAGGCCAGTGAACGCTTCTACGCAGGTCAGCGCGATCGAGAGTTGCCAGCCCAACCGGATCGGCTGGCCGACTGGTCCCCCGCCGATGGCGAGATCCAGCGCAACAACGACTACATCAATTACCGGAATGAAGCCATTGCCAGAATTCTCCACAAACCCGTAGTGGCCGCCGTGGCCGCACGCCTTGCGAGAACACCGAAGATACGCACCTTCATGGCGACTCTCATTTACAAGCCGGCAGCCCTGGAAGAAACGTCGAACATCGTCTCATGGCATTTCGACAAATACTTCTGGCCCACCTGTTCGTCCGACAACATGCTGACCGCCTTCATTCCTTTCCATGACTGCACGGAGGAGACCGGCACCATCACAATGGTGCCGGGAAGCCACCGGTGGAAGCTGCGTCACGGCGCCGAGCGGCCGACCGGTGACCCGGCGGACGTGGCCCGCGAATACCTACTGGAAGGGGACGCGGAGCGCAACGGCGCGAGTGTCGAGCGGGTCCCCGTGCACATTCCCCGGGGCCACATGACCTTCCACCACTGCCTGCTGTACCACGGCAGCGGCCCCAACCGCAGTCCTGACCCCAGGCGGGCGATCTCGTTCCACCTCCAGGACGGCACCAACACCTACCAGCACTACCGGAACTCCGAAGGCCGCCAGCAGCCCTACAAGCACGACGCCTTGGTGCGGCGGACCCCGGCCGGGGAGCCGGACTACGCCGACCCGGACTTCTGCCCCACCCTCTGGCCCGCCCACAGGTGAGACCATGCCGCGGGGTGCCGCTGCCCTTCGGCGCCCCGCGGTGACCGCCGCGGGAGTCAGAGCGGGGTGACCCGGTTCAGCTCCCACTCCTCGTCGTCCATCCCGCCGCCCGCCTCGGCCCGCACCGAGTCGGCCAGAGCCTGGTCGGCGGCGGCGTCGCGGGTCAGGCCGGCGCCCCGGACCAGCGGCAGGGTCAGCACCGCCGCCCATACGGGGTGGAGTCGCGCTCCGCGCCTGACCTTGGCCTCAACCGCGGACAGGCCGAGGTGGAGGGCGTTGAGCCCGTGCTGCTCCATGTGGCGCAGCGGTCCGTAGTAGACGGCGTTGAAGTACTCGTACGCGTCCTTGGTCCGGGTGTAGTCGAAGCCGGCCACCCGGGCGTAGAGCATCTCCCGCCAGGCGAAAGCGACGTGCCCACCGACCAGGCCGCCCTCCTCGTCGACGACGCGGAACACCGTGCTGAGGCCGTCCAGATGATCGGCCTGGGCCTTGAGGAACGTCCGGATCTCCGCCAGGTCCAGGGAGGCGTCGTAGCGGTCCATGGTCTGGCCGATCAGGGGGGCAAGTTCGTCCACGCACGCCGACAGGGGCGCCGTCTCCAGCCGCAGCCCGGCCCGCTCGAACTTGCGCACCTCGTAGTCGCGCTTGCGGACGTTCCGTCCGAGCAGCCGCCGGTACGACTCGAAGGTGCCTCCCCCGTTGTGGACCACGGCCTCGGCGCTGCGCAGCTGGGCGCGGACCGGGAACAGACCGGCGAGCAGCCGCAGGCTGTCGGTGGTGAGGAAGTCGAAGAGGAGGGCATCGCGGCCGAGGCCGACGGCGTGGTCCGCGAGGCCCTCCACCAACTCAGCCAGAGCGGAGCGCTGTTCGGCCTCGGTCCCGGCGAGCAGGAACTCATTGTGGTATCCGGTGCGGGTGCCCACGCGCAGGACCTTGCGGTCGGCGGCGACCGGCGGAAGAGGCGGAGCGTTCTCGGCGGGGAAGTCGTAGGACGGGGTAGCGGCGAGCAGTCCGCCCCCCGACGACACCACGGTGTAGGTGGCCGTGGCGAAGTCGGGGCGCTCCTGCCCGGCGAGCCAGCCGTGGCTCAGGTAGAAGCAGGAGGCGGGCGCCAGGGAGTCCCAGGTGGCGTGGTCGATCTCGCCGATCGACGCCAGGTGCCTGGTCTCAGTCACGGCCGGGCCTCCTTCCGCACGATCCGCTCCTCGGGGCGGTGCGCCTGTTCACAGTTGCCATTCCTTCGTGTCGAGCCCACCGACGACATGCCGCGCGTACGCGTCCCCGAACGCCTCGGTCTCCCGCCGGTTGCGTTCCCGTACGGCGTCGGGATCGGCCTTGAGAGGCTGATCCACGCCCACGAGCACCGTGTACAGGGGGACCGGCTGGGCGCCCCGGGTCAGCTTCGCCTCGAAGGTCCCGAGGCCCAGGTGGATGGCGCTGGTGGACCGCCCAGTTCCCTGGTCGATCGGGTGGTAGAAGACCAGGTTGAAGTAGTCCGCCTTGTTGGCGAAGTCGTAGTCGAAGCCCGCCACACGGGCGTAGAGCATGTCCTGATGGTGGTACCGCAGGGCGAAGCCGACGGGGCTGTCGCCTTCCTCGGCCAGCAGCAGGGTGCTGCGGTCGCCCAGGTGCCGTCCTTGCCGGCCGTAGACCTCCGCCGCCCGCTCAACCCCGTAGTCGTGGCCGTGCTTGCGCATGAGGGCGCTGTTGAGCGGGGCTATGCGGTCGACGACCTGGGGCAGAGCCACCTCCCGAACGGTGCGCCCGCTGTCACGGAAGGTGCGGACCTCGCGCCGGGCGCGGGGGCGCCGCTTGGCGGGGAGCCAGGCGTAGTAGTCGTCCAGGCCGTCCCAGAGGCCGATCGGGAGCACCGTCTCCACGTCGTGGAAGAGAACGACGGCCCCCGCGTGCTCGTGGGCGCGGGCGATGTCGAGCGCGCCCTCACGGGGGAGGTAGTAGTAGGCAAGGACGGAGGCCTCGGCCCCCTTGGCGAACTTCAGGGCCTCGGCGGCCAGCGCCTCGACAGCCACCGCCCGTTGCTGGGGACCGGCGTCCGGGTGGTGGACGACCTGGCCGCGGAACTCCGACCAGCCCGCGCCGATCGCCAGCGGGCGCGAGGCGACAGCGGCGTGGCGCTCTTCGTCGACGAGGCCGGCGAGTAAATCGGCGGGCGTGTAAAGCGCGTGGGGAGGCCGGGTGAACGTGTAGGTCTCCAGACCAGCCACCGCGGTGCCCTCGGCACCGTGGGCCGTGATGCGGCGGGCCCGCGCACCCTGTGGCAGTTCCTCCTCCCGCACGCCCTGGAAGCCCGTGGTCGAGTAGAGGGTGGACCCGGAAGTGAGGGCCCCCCAGTCGGCGGCGGGCAGCGCGCCGACCGTGTCGTAGGTGCGGACATCCATGGGTGACTCCCGACGTTGACAAGAGGGTTGTTCCGTCGGCCTGGAGCGGATCACCGGGCGATCCGGCCGACAAGGTTCCGTACGTCGCCGCCGCGGAACCGGATGAGGCGTACGCCGGTCTCCGACAGGCGTGCGAACAGGTCGAGGTTGGCCTGCTGCTGTTCCGCCCACACCTTCAGGGCATACCAGAGGATCGACCGGGGACCGACGACCGTCCACAAGGTCTCCCGGGTACCGCCCCACAGCTCCTCCCGGCGGATCCAGCGGCGCAGGGTGCGACGCAGCAACCGGGGCCAGGCGACGCGCAGCGGCGGGTCGACCCAGACCACACAGTCCGCGGTGTGCGCGTAGGCCGCGACGGCTGCGGGGAACTGACCGTCGACCACCCAGCGCTGGGTCTCCAGCGCCTTCCCGATCTCCGCGAGGAACCTGTCCTCCGGCACCGGAGTCCAGCCCGGTCCCCAGAACAGGGCGTCCAGACGGACCGGGGGCACGCCGGGCTCCGCAAGCAGCCCGGCGAGGGTCGACTTGCCGCAGCCCGGCCCACCGACTATCCACACCTTCCCCGCCGGCGGGCCGCCGGGAGGGTTCACTTCGTTCACAGGAGGTTCCTCTCCAGCCACTTGGCCACCCCGTCCTCGTCATGATTATCCGTCAGTTCCGTTGCCGAAGACCGTACGTCAGAAGTGGCGTTGGCCATCGCCACGCCCGTGGCGGCCACACTGAGAAGAGCCATGTCGTTGGGCGCGTCGCCGAAGGCGACGACGGCGCTCCAGTCGAGCCCCCGGCCGGCGAGGAGCCAGGAGACGGCGGACCGCTTGTCGGCCCCGGGCGCCGAGACCTCGACGAGGCCCGCGTCCGAGGATGTCCAGGTGAGACCCGCGGGGGCGAGGAAATCGGGCGAGGGAGGGCAGGGGCGCCGGGACATCAGGCACAGGACCTCCTCGCCGTCCGGCACCTCCGCGACCACGGGCGCCCCCGCGCCGCCACTGCTGAGGATGTCCGGCCAGTCGGGCCCCAGCAGCCGCCCGGAGGGGCGGTCCACCGCCCACGGAGCCGGTCCGAGCAAGGCCAGCGCCTCGCGCACCCGGGCCGGGTCCATGGCGCGGACCCGCCACGGCCGGAGGTCGTCCAGGCCGCCGGTGACGGCTCCGTTGGAGGAGACGAGGGACGCGCCCAGTCCGCGCAGAGGCCCCAGCACCTGCCGGGCCGACCAGGCAGGCCGTGCGGTGGCGAGCACCAGGTGCACGCCATCGGCCACAGCGGCGGTGAGAGCTCGGCGGGTGCGTTCGCCGACCTTGTGGTCCGCGTCCAGCAGTGTGCCGTCCAGGTCCGAGACCACGACTGCGGGGCGGGTGCCCCCAGGGAGATGGGGACGCCCGCCGGTGCGTGCGCTGTCAATAGAGGTCACGGGGAGGGTTCAGGGGTGGCGGGCAGCGGCATGCGGTGCGTGATGGCGGCGGCGTACCGGTGGTAGTGCCACTGCTCGTAACCGAGGTGGCTCTCGCCGCGGATACCGAGGTCGGCGTTCTCGAAGAGCTGCCAGCCGGGTCGGTCGACGATGCGGTCCATCTCCTCCCGGGGCGGGTAGTAACCGCACCGGCGCTCTTCCTCGTTGAGCCCGATCAGGTACTCACCGAAGAAGATGCCGCCCGGGGCGACCATATCCATCGCATGGTGGATGAGCGCTTCCAGCGTGTGGGCCCGGTTGGGGGGCATCGACCACAGGCCGCTGCCCATCACCAGCTGGAAGTCTCCCGAGGCCGGGAGGGTCATGTAGTCCTGCTCGACGATGGTGCAGGACTCGGTGAGGCCCTCCGACGACAGCCTCTGCCGCAGGCCCACGACCTTGTGGTGGCCGTCGACGAGGTCGAACTCGCCGCCGTTCAGGAAGAGCGCGTCGGTCTCCACCCCGACGACCTCCCAGCCGGCGCGCAGCAAGGGGAGGGCGAACTTGCCGTCCGAGGCACCGAGCACGCAAGCCCTCGGGCGGACCCGGCGGGCGTACTCGCCCAGCGGGATGTAGCGGGCGAGCGCGGGGAAGTACGAGTAGTACGGCCCCCAGTAGCTCTGTTCGTCGACGTCCAGCACATGGCCTTCCAAGACAATCCCTTCGATGGTGTGTGTCATGCGCCGATCGAGGCCACCGACTCGGCGGCGCTGTTGCGGGTACTGCCCCATCGCTTGGCCGAGGCCTCGTGGATGAACCAGATGTCGTCCTCGTCCAGGAGCCGGGAGACCACCTCCGGGTAGGCCTCCTCGAAATACGTGTAGGGCGGCCGGTTGTCTTTCCGCGAGTGGTAGTCGAGCCGGTCCTGCCCGTGCGCCGCGGTGATGGCGGTCCCGGGATGGTAGGTGAGGATGTTCGGGCTGGCCATGATGAGCAGCCCGTCGTCGATGAGGCGGCCGATCTCCTCGATCGTCTCCTCGATGGTCCCCCGGTCCTCACCGTCGAGTCCGAAGAGGACGGAACTGCCGACGCGGATCCCGTGGGACCTGATGGTGGTCAGGGCTTCGCGCACCTTGCTCACCCAAGCCTCGGGGTTGCGCCGCAGCAGGTTCTTGCCGACGTTCCGCATGACCTGCTGGGCCATGCTCTCGATGCCGATGTAGATATAGGTGCAGCCGCTTTCCCTCATGAGGTCGAGGGCCGCGCTGACCTCGCCCGCCTTGGCGCGGTTGAGGACGACGTCCACGGTGAGCTGGGCGCCCCACTCGAACGACCGGACCTCCGGCCTGCGGTCCTGCAGGCGTGCCAGGTCATGGCAGAAGTCGGTGATCGCCTTCCAGTTGCCGCCCCAGAAGACCGGATCGTCGAAGAAGGCCGCCTCGGCCCCCCAGTCGACCAGCTGGCCGATGCGCCGTGCGACGTGATCGGTCTCGGACACCGCGAAGCGCGTAGGCCGCTGCGACACCTGGATGCTCTCGGAGCAGAAGGTGCACTTGAACGGGCAGGCGTCCAGCGTCATCATGTGCGCGGTCCGGCTGCCCTGGGGCGAACTCCCCGCGCGGGTGAAGATCCCGAACCGGGCCCGGACGGAGAACGCTTCGTAGGGTGAGGGGAGTTGCGCCGCATTGACGCGCTCCCCCCGTACGGGGACGAGGACGGCCTCGTCCGCCGTGAGGCCGACAATACTGCCGACGCCCTTCGTCGTCCCGTCGTGGGCGGCGACGAGCGGGAGCGCGTCGAGGACCTCCTCGACGGGGGTGGGGCCGAAGCCGGGGGTGGCGACAAGTCCGACCGCGCGTAGCAGCAGGTCCAGCAGGGGGGCTCCGTCCCCCGCCACCACGAAGTCGACTACGGGCCGGGCGCGGCCGTCGCGGATGACTTCCACGGTGCTGCTCCAGGAGAGGTCAGCCGTGCGGGTGGCGTGCTGGTAGCGGATGGTCTCGTCGGCGTGCCTCCCCCCGAGGACCACCAAGCAGTGCGGCGCGTGTTCCCTGGCCAGTTCGGCCATCTCCAGCGCGTAGCGGTGGCCGGCCGACACCGAGCTGAGCAGCAGCACCTTGGGGCACAGCGCCAGGAGTTCGGCGATGAAGGCCTGACGGGCCACGTCGTCCCAGATGCGCGGATCGAAGACGTGGCCGTCGGTGGTGGGGCTGTCCGCGATGAGCACGGAGCGAGGGCCGTCCTCGGCGCGGCGGTAGGCGGCGTACGGGTAGCGCCCCCAGTCGGGGACGACGTCGTCCAGCGACGGCTGCGGGGCGAGCCCGCGTTCCAGGCGGGCGACGGAGCGTTCGACGGTGAGCGAGAGCGCCGAGTAAAGGCACATGGGATCGCCGGGGTAGGCGACCTCTCCGCCGCGGCTGGTGGCGACGGGGACCAGAGCGGCCATGATCGGAAAGAGGTAGCGGTCCGTGCCGGAGGTGCCGCCGACCCGCTCGAAGAGTTCACGTCGGCGGCCGAGACGGCCTTCCAGTACCGACGGGGCGGGTGGGTCCGGACATCGTTCTTCCAGGGGTGGACGAAGCGTCAATATCACGGGTGGCCCTGCGCTTCCTGCGATCAGATCGCGGAGATCAGATCGGCCACGGCGGGGCTGGCCGCCCTGCTGGTCACCAGGGAGGTGGTGTCCCCGAGTTTGCGGTAGGCGTGGGTGGTCAGGCAGGCCCGGGCGACGTCCGCGTAGTCGGTGGCGGCCGGGGCCCCGGCGATCTTGTCCACGGTGGCGGTGTCTTGCGCCTGGGCGGCCAGACGCAGCCGGGATTCGAGGTCGACGAGTTCCCGCGCCGCTTCGCGGGCGCCGTCCGGGGTGGTGGGGAAGGCCGGCAGGGAGGCCGGGACCACCGGGTCGCCGACGATCTTCCGGGCGAGCGCGCTCTCGTTGTCGTAGAAGTGGAAGGTGCCGGACTGGTGGATGTACCGGCCCGCGGGTACCCCGAGCAGACCGGCGGCGTACTGCTGCATGCCCATGAAGAGGAAGGCGTCGTAGGGCAGGACGGTCAGCGCCTGCTGGGCGCGCATCACGGTGAGCCAGATGAGGGACCCGTCCCGCAGGAAGAGGTGGACGCCCACGGCGCAGGGGTACTCCCGGGACTGGCGGAAGTTGTCCTGCGGCTCCAGGACGAGGGCGAAGGCCCGGCGGTGGGCGGGGTCGCGCTCGATGCGGCCAACGACCTCCTCCAACTGGTTGCCATTGGCCGTGACCAGCCGGTGACCGAAGGCTCCGCTGAGAGTGTGCTGGTCATCCGAGTACTCGTGGGCGCCCCGACGGTAATACGCGGGCGTCTCCACGTCGTTGCGCCCGTCGAGCGACCAGGCGAGGAGCCCGAAGCAGTAGGCGAGGTTCACCGGCAGGTGCGGGGTGACCGCGAGACAGGAGGTGGGGTCCTCGACCGTGCTGCGGTGGGCGATCAGCTCGCGATAGGGGCGATCGTTGCGGCCGAAGTCTGAGGCCTTCGAGAGCGGGTCGCGGACGGAGGGGACGTCGTTCCCCTGGTCCAGGACCGCCTGCAGGCCGGACGTATACGAATTGGCAAATGAATGGAAAACATCCATGTCGTATTCCCCCTGATTATTGAGAGTTGCGCGAGGGCAGCGCGAAAGCTCACCTCGCACAATTCAGACAAAGCGTCTTGACCTCTTGATCACCTGCCCGATCGATCCCACACCAGCCGTTCATCGTTGTCAACCAGATTTGGCGGAAGGCGTTTTAGGGCCGTCGCGACCCGGGAGGTATCCGAATGCGCAGATTCGTTTACGCCATTGACATCCATTGGAGAGGCCCTGCTAGTGTGCGCGCTTGAATTTGCCGTAGCTACCTCACTGTCGGGGGAATGAGGTCAAACAATGGCTGGTTTCAACCGCTCCACACCGTCATGGCTGGATGAGCGATGGCGAATCGGGTGGGGCACCGGCGTGGTGCTCGTGACCTATGCGGGGCTCATCGCCGTCCGACCCGCCTCGGAGCACGGTGTGGGTGGCCCGATCGCGCTGCTGGCACTGGTGGGTTACACGCTTGGTGCCCTGCTGATCGTCTCGGGTGCCGTGGCGCGTCTGCCCGCCACCACCGTGGCCCTGCTGCCTGTGGCCATCACGGTGAACATCGTCATGGGCAAGGTCGTCTATTTCAGCGGCCTCCCCCTGCAACTCGACTCCATCGGGACCGTGCTGGTGGGAGTAGTCGCGGGACCTGCCGCGGGTGCCGCAACCGGGGCCCTCGCCAGCGTCATCGTGGGCATGACGATCACACCCGGTGCCCTGCCGTACGCCGTGACGGCGGCCATGATCGGCTTCACCGCCGGCATGCTGGCACGTGCGGGGCTGTTCCGACGGCTGTCCACCGCGATGCTCGCTGGTGGCTTGATCGGTGTGGTCGCGGGCGTCATCTCTGCCCCCATCACCGCCTTCGTCTTCGGCAACGCGAGCGGATCGGTGGGCCAGTCCGCGCTGATCGCGACCTTCCAGGCGTTCGGTAACGGGATGCTCAAGGCCGCCACGCTGCAAGGACTTGTAGCAGACCCCCTCGACAAGGCGCTGACGGTGGTACTCGCGATGGCCGTCCTCAAGGGGCTGCCACCAGGCTTCCTGCACCGCTTCCCCTTCGTCCGCGACCGGCATGTCCTGGCTCCCCGGCCCGACCTGGTGAGGGCGGGGTGAGCACCGTGCAAGACAGCCCTCACGCAACGGGTAATTCACTTGTCCACCGGCTCAGCCCCCTGACCAAACTGACCTTCGCCGTCGCCGTGACCGTCTGCGCTTTCGCCGTGGTGGACTACCGGTGCCCCCTGCTGCTGTTCTGCGCCCTCATCCTTCCGGCCGCGATCGGCGCAAAGGTGCTACGCCGTTTCCTGGTCATGCTCGTCACGTTCTGGGTTCCGGTGGCCGCAGTTCTATTTGTGGTCCAAGGTTTCTTCTTTCCCGAAGCGCATGACGTCATTGCCCGATTCGGCCCGCTGGAACTCAAGAGCGAGGGGGTCTCCTACGCCCTCTTGACGGCGCTGCACATCCTGGTGCTGATGGGCGGGTTCTTCCTGCTGCTCCTCACCACGCATGCCGCGACCCTCATGAGCGCACTGAGCGAGCGCCATGTGTCGCCGAGTCTCATCTACATCGTGTCGGCGGCACTGCAGATCGTGCCGACACTCAGCCGGCACGCCACGCGCATCCTCCACGCCCAGCAGGCACGCGGCCAGGTGATCCACGGCCTGCGCGGCCGGGCGCGTGCCCTGGTGCCCTTGGTGGGCCCGCTGATCCTCGGCGCCTTCACCGACGTGGGTGAGCGCGCCGCCGCCATGGAGACCCGGGGCTTCGGCGCCACCCGGCGCCCTACAAGCCTCATCACGGTTCCTGACAGCGCGGTGCAGCGGAGTGCGCGCGCCGCAATGATGCTTTGTGCCGTGGTCGCGGTCACCGTGAACGTGTGGGGAGTAATGCGTTGATCGAAGTCAAGGGTTTCTCCTTCACCTATCCGACCGGCTCCCGGCCGGCCCTCCGCGACATCACATTCGAAGTCGGGCCCCACGAACTGTGCGCCGTGGTCGGCGGAAGCGGCGCGGGCAAGAGCACCTTGGCCGGCGTGGTGAGCGGCACCATTCCCCATCTCACCGGGGGCTCGGCGGAAGGGCTGGTCCAGGTCAACGGCCGGGATCTCGCCGATACCCCACTGTCCGGGCTGGTGGGCGAGGTCGGGTTGGTCATGCAGAATCCGTTCAACCAGATATCTGGCGCCCGCTTCTCCGTACGCGAGGAGATCGCCTTCGGTCTGGAGAACATGGGTGTGCCCCGGGGCGAGATGGCGGCCCGGGTCGACACGGTCCTGCACGACCTCGGGCTCACCAAGGTTCGCGACCGCTCGCCGTACGAGCTCTCGGGCGGACAGCAGCAACTGCTGGCCATCGGGTCTGTCCTGATCATGCGTCCGACCGTCATGGTCCTCGACGAACCGACCTCGCAGCTGGATGCGGCCGGGAGCGCTCTGGTCTTCGAAGCGCTCGGCACCCTCAGGGATCAGGGCGTCACCACCCTGCTGATCGAACACCGGATGGAGCGCCTGGCCCGCGCCGCCGACCGCGTCCTCGTCCTCGACGGGGGCACGATCGTGGCGAAGGGCTCACCCGGCGAGGTGCTGGCGGACGAGCGGCTGGAGGAATGGGGGGTCGCCCCACTGCGCTACACCGTGGCCGCGCGCCGCGCCGCGGCCCGGGGACTCTGGCCGGATGGCAGGCCGCTGCCGGTCACGCTCGACGCCGCCGCCGAGGGATTCGACGCGACGGTGGCCGACCTCGACCGAGGAGACCGGCGATGATCATACGGATCGATTCCCTGACGTTCCGCTACCCCAACGGGACCACGGCGCTGGACGAGGTGTCCTTCTCCGTCGCGGCCGGAGAACGGGTGGCGATCGTCGGCCCCAACGGCGCGGGCAAGAGCACCCTTGCCCGTCACCTCGTCGGCATCGAACGCCCGGCCTCCGGAACCATCGACATCGCCGGGCGGCGGACTGACGGGCTCGGCATCGCCGAACTCGCCCGCACCGTAGGGTTCGTGTTCCAGAACCCGGACGACCAGCTCCACGCGGCAAGCGTCACCAAGGAGGTGGAGTTCGGCCCGCGCAACCTCCGCTTCCCCCCCGCTCGCCGTAAGGAACTGGTCGAGTCCGCTCTGCGGAGAACGGGGCTGGCGCAGTCGCGCGACGCCCACCCCCACCACCTGTCGCTCGGCGAACGCAAACGGGTCGCCCTGGCCTCGGTCCTGGCCATGGACACCCCGGTCGTCGTCCTGGACGAGCCGACGACCGGGCAGGACCACGCCTCGGTGGTCCTGCTGGGGAAGCTGGTCGACGACCTCGGCGCCGACGGCCGGACCGTCCTCGCCATCACTCACGACATGGACTTCTGCGCCGAACACTTCGACCGTGTGATCGTTCTGGAGGACGGCGGGATCTCCGAGGACGGCCCAGTCGACCGCTGGCTGGCGCGGGCCGCAGACACGGCCGACCAGGCATTCGAACTGCCCCAGATGACCCGGCTCGGCCGCCGCCTGGGGTGGGAGGGGTCGGTGTC
The DNA here is from genome assembly GCF_040643055.1 of Streptomyces sp. NPDC047515. Lineage (NCBI taxonomy): Bacteria > Bacillati > Actinomycetota > Actinomycetes > Kitasatosporales > Streptomycetaceae > Streptomyces > Streptomyces sp. NPDC047515. Next base: position 50,718 of record NZ_JBEYTM010000013.1, on the reverse strand, counting down.
TACCGTGACGGGCTTTCTGGAACACCTTGCCCCCGGATCCGACCCCGCACCGGTTGTGCCCACCGCTCCCTGACACGACGCGCCCCGGACCATCGAGTTCGGCACCTCTCCTCGGACTGGGCGCGTCACTGTCGTCCTCTCCCGAAGTGTGGCGGCGGTGACGTGCCGAGGACGACACTTCGTGGGAGCCGGGTCGCTTCCTGCGACAGCACCTGACCTGCGGGCTGCGCACGAGCGCCCCGGCTCGGCCGACCCGCACGGTGAACGAGTCGTGTACACAACCGTCGAGGGCGAAATCTCCAGCCTCTGGCCCGAAACGCATGACGATCACGACTGGCTCCTCCGCAGTCACGCCCCGCTCGCTGATTTCTCCGCCAGCCGAAGCCGCAAGTCACCCGGTTTATGGGAACCCCCCAACGGCGTCTTCATCCGCCTGCCTCCGGTGGGCCGCTACCGCGCGCCAGGTGACGCCCGCCCATGCCCGAACGGGGGCCACCAGGTTGTCCACCGCTCTGCACGCCCATGGCGCGCCTGTCCACCGGTTGTCCACCGGCGGCGATGACGGAGCCCCGAGAAGAGCACTCCACCCGCATCAGTCGACCTTTAAAACGCCGAAGGCCCAGGACAGATGGTCTCTGTCCTGGGCCTTTACTGAGCCGCCTTCGGGATTCGAACCCGAGACCTACGCATTACGAGTGCGATAGGGATCATGCCGGGCTATGCCACGCGGTCGTACCAAATCCCGTTTTCCCAGATCAGAGCACATGTCGCGGTCCAACTGTTCGCACCACGTGTTGCCCGGTCCAAAGGCGTCCGCGCTCCCCTTGCGCTCCCCGCTGCCCAACGATGCGGCACGCTTGAGCGAACAGTCCATCGCCGGCAACATGCTGGCACCGTTTGTCGAGATCGCACAGGCGAGACAACCTCTCCTGTAACGCCGTTGGTCAACTGCCCCGCTTGCTGACAAGCTGAACTCCGTGACTGCCAGCGACTTCTACTCCGACCGCCTCGGCCAGGGCAAGCCTCGTGTCAGCGAGGACGTTTCTCCAGCAGCCTGGGGAGGAGTCGTCGCGCTGATTCGTCGACTGATCGGCAACGGCTCTCTAGCCTGCGACTTTCCCGCGTACGACTGCTCGGACGACCGTTCTGGCCACAGCGTCGTCACTGGCGTGGACGACGCGATGTTCATTTCTTCGCTCCTGGCTCACGTCCCGGATCTGTCCAACCTCTCAGCGGAAGCGGAGGACCCTTTTGGCATCAGTACCCCGAGCGGAGGCGCGCAGCCTCGGATCGACGACCTGTTGAACCCGAGATGGTCACCGGACACGGTCATAGCGCTGGACGTGATCGACTTCGTCGCCCGTCACATCGAGGAGCCGTCCCGGACCACAAATCACCCTTGGAACGGCGACCACCCCCACTACTTGTTCGGCTTCGGGGAGCGACTTGACGATCGGAGGCCGGGGCAAAACCAGTTTCAGAAAGACATCGACCTGCTCTTCGCCAGGAACGGGATCGCGTTCACTCTGGGCGAGGACTTTCGGGTTCAGCGGCTCGGGCCGCCCGAGGCACGACCGCTAATCACAGACTTCCGGCCCGCCACCGGAGACGAGGTCCTCAACGCCAAACTCACCGACGCGCTGATTCTCTTCGTCTCCAGGGATCCACGCGATCGACGCAACGCGGTCGAGAAGCTCTGGGACGGATTCGAACGGCTCAAGACCCTGGAGCTCGGTGGCGGCAGTAGCAAGAAGGCGTCAGCCAGTCAGCTGCTCGATCGTGCCGCCTGCGGCTCCGAGCCGTACCGCGAGATGCTGAACTCGGAGTTCAAGATGTTGACAGAAACCGGCAACAGCTTCACCATCCGGCATCACGAGCACGGCCAGGCTGGGCTGCCTAACGACGCCGCTGTCGACTATCTGTTCGTGCGACTCGCTTCGGTTATCTCATACGTTCTGCGGGCAACCAACCGCATGGCCTCCTGACCCTGTCTGTCACACCGCAAGTCCACGTCGCCACTGCCTTAGCAAGGCCGCACCGTACATGCATGTCATCGCGGTCGACCTTGCCTATCGGGTCACCCTTTTCCTTTCGCAACGCCTTATCGGCATAGCGGAGTGGGATAACGGCAGCGTTACGGTCAACGATCACCGTGGGAGACTGCACAGCGCCACTGACAACCAGAATCTGACCCCGCAGCGTCATAACCACAGCTCGGACCATGCGTAGTGCCGTCAATACGCAGTACCGGAAGGCTCGGCCTGCCGTCACGGGGGATGGAGCGACAGGCCGAACTGGCATCGACCGTGCCACACCAGCCGCGGCACGGTGCCTCCATCGCCGAAGTGATCGCCCGCCGAACCGACCTCTTGCTCGCGTTTCGGCCCTCATCGGTTGGATCTCCACTGAGCGGCAAAGGCATACGGTTCAATGCTGCTGTACGTCGATCTGCCCCTCGACTCACGGGAAGCGCCGATGACACTGCAGCCCTGGAGTAGCCATAGGCATCGGACTGCCATCGGAAGGGTGGGGCTCTCCGCCCCCGCCCGTCAGGCCGTGCTGGACCTACAGATGGCCGACGGCGCTCAGGTTCTTGACTACGGCTGTGGCCGCGGTGGCGATGTTCGCGCTCTTGAACACCTCGGTCTCGATGTCTCCGGCTGGGACCCAGTCCACCGCCCCAACGGGGAACTCAGGCCCTCCGACATCGTGCTCCTCACCTACGTTCTCAACGTCATCGAGAGGCCTGAAGAACGGCACGCGACCCTAGCGAAGGCATGGGAGCATACAAAAGCCGCTCTCGTCGTTTCCGCTCGGCTTCGTTGGGAGCGGAACCAGATCAAGGGCACGGAGTATGGCGACGGCATCCTCACCAGCCGCAACACCTTCCAGCACCTCTTCGCTGCGAGTGAGCTTCGCGACTTCGTCCAGGATGTGACCGGAGTCCGCTGCCTCTCGGCGGCTCCCGGCATCGTTTACGCCTTCAGAAGTGACGAAGCGCGCCTCGCGTATCTCGCCCGGCAGATCACGCCTGACGCCACCTGGCTGGCTTCCGAGGACACCGCGTCCGCGATCGCTGCCGTCGTGGATCACCTGGAGCAGCGCGGTCGACTTCCGCACTTGGAAGAGATGCCACAGCCCGTCATGGGACTTCTTCGCCATATGCGGCCACAGGAGCTCAAGAGACTTGCCGAGCAGGCCGCCGACCCTTTGAAGGTCGAGTCTGGCGCGAAGAGTTCAGCTCTCGACACGCTGCTCTTTCTTGCGGTCGAACTTTTCCATGGCCGCGGTCCGGCGAGCAGCCTTCCGGTCCCCGTTCAACTCGACATTCGGACCTTCTTCTCTTCCTACACAGAGGCGTGCAAACGCGCGGACCGGCTCTTGTACAAGCTTCGCGATGATGCGTACGTCCGCCGCGCCATGACTGGGTCAGTTGCCGGCAAGTTCACCGCGACCGCGCTCTACGTGCACCGCCGGGCCGTACATCGGATCCCAACCGTGCTCCGCTTGTACGAGCAATGCGCCAGCATCGCCGCGGGCCGTCCGGCCGAATGGTCCGTCGTCAAGCTACGTCACCAGGGACGCGGAGCCAGCTGGCTCGACTACCCAGCATTCGATGCCGATCCCCATCCTTGTTTGGCCTCGTCGTACAGCGTTGACCTGCAGAACCTGAAGTCGTCCTTCCTGTCCTACGCGGATTCGGCCAACCGTCCTCTGCTACACCGCAAGCATGAGTTCCTCGCGCCGGACGACCCCGATGTACCGAAGTATCAACGTCTTACCGATGCCGAGGTTAGAGCCGGTCTCTATGAGGAACCACACCTCATCGGCAACGAGGAGGGCTGGGAGCGAGCACTTGTCCGCTGCGGCCGGGCCATGCGCGGACACCGGCTGATCCGACGTCCTGGCAGCTGAAGTCCTATGACCCTCTGCACTCAACTCGTAACACCATCACGTGAATGAGGGCTGGTCGGCCGTGACCGCTGCGACGCTAGGGCCGTTCGTGATTGTGTGGTAGCTCCTCCCTGGATCGTGGACGCCGATCTGTGGGCAGTGATCACCCCGCTGCTTCCCCTGGCTTTCGCGGGCTCCCGGACCAAGGCTGGTGGACGACCGGGCTTATGCAGGGCGTTCTGTTCGCGGTCTACCCCGTGGCAAGCAGAAGTGAATGGCCCACAATCGACCGGCCACTCGATCGAGCTCAGCGTCACGTCGAAGGATCGCTCCCTCCGTGCCATCTGGTCATCAGGGCTCCGTCTGGTCCCACCAGAGCGAGGCTTCCGTCGACACTAGCGAGGCCAAGCACGTGGACAGTCAGCGGGAGAACCGAGCTCGTTGAAGTTTCCAGGTCCCAGATCCGTACTATCCCGTTGCTGCTAGTGGCGAGCAGGGTGCGGCCATCGGCCGCGAGAAATGCCACCACTGCAACCACCGCGCCGCTCTGGCCGGGCAGCGGTTCACCAACCTCAGTGCCGGTCAGCGGATCCCAGATCCGCACCGCACCGTCGCCGCCGCCGGTAGCGAGCAAAGTACGGCCGTCAGGCGCGGGAAACGCCACCATCGCGAAGACCTCGTCCCTGTGGCTGGGCAGTGGTTCACCGACCACGGTGCCGGTTAGCGGATCCCAGATCCGCACCATCCCGTCGCCGCAGCCTGCGGCAAGCAGCGTACGGTCGTCCAGGGCAGGGAACGCCACCACCGCGAACACCCCGCCGACGTGGCCGGGCAGTGGTTCACCGACCATGGTGCCGGTTAGCGGATCCCAGATCCGCACCGCACCGTCGCCGCCGCCGGTAGCGAGCAAAGTACGGCCGTCAGGCGCGGGGAACACCGCCATCGCAAACACCCCGTCGACGTGGCCAGGCAGCGGTTCACCGAAGGCAGCACCATTCAGCGGATCCCAGATCCGCACCAACCCGTCGCCGCCGCCAGTGGCAATGAGGGTATGACCGTCCGGCGCGGGAAACGCCGCCACCACGACCACCCCACCGCTGTGGACGCGCAGCGGTGTACTGCCAGAAATCCCGGTCTCAGAATCCCAGATCCGCACTGTGCCATTGTTGCCGCCGGTAGCGAGCAGAGTGCGGCCACCTGGTGCAGGAAACGCCACCACCGCGCCCACCCCTCCGACGTAGCCAGACCCGGGTTCGCCGACTGTGCTGGTCAGCGGATCCCAAATCCGCACCGTCCCGTCGATTCCGCCGGTAGCGATTAGGGTGCGGCCAGCCAGCGCGGGAAACGCCACCACCGCACGCACTCCGCCGGTGTGGCCGCGCAGCGGTTCACCAACCTCATTGCCGGTCAGCGGATCCCAGATCCGCACCAACCCGTCGTCACTGCCGGTAGCAAGCAAAGTGCGGCCAGCCAGCGCGGGAAACGCCACCACCGCACGCACTCCGCCGGTGTGGCCGCGCAGCGGTTCACCAACCTCAGTGCCGGTCAGCGGATCCCAGATCCGCACCAACCCGTCGTCACTGCCGGTAGCAAGCAAAGTGCGACCATCCAGCGCGGGAAACGCCACCACCGCAAGCACTCCACGAGTGTGACCACGCAGCGGTTCACCAACCTCAGCACCAGTCACCGGATCCCAGATCCGCACCGTCCCGTCGTTGCCGCCGGTAGCGAGCAGAGTGCGTCCATCGGGCGCGGGCGCGGGAAACGCCACCACCCCACGCACTCCACGAGTGTGACCACGCAGCGGTTCACCAACCTCAGCACCAGTCACCGGATCCCAGATCCGCACCATCCCGTCGTTGCCGCCGGTAGCGAGCAGAGTGCGTCCATCGGGCGCGGGCGCGGGAAACGCCACCACCCCACGCACTCCACGAGTGTGACCACGCA